>NZ_JBEXPG010000004.1:0-156232 GCF_040611935.1 Streptomyces sp. NPDC006512
GCCCGCCGGGCCGCGGACGGAGGTCCGCGGCCCGGCGGGCCCGGGCGGGTGAAAAGGGAAGGGAGGGTGGCGGACCGTGGTCCGCCACCCGTTCCTACGGGGTCCGGGACACGGTCGCGGGGTCCGTTGCCGAGGTCCTCAGCGCCTCCGCGAGGGCGGCGCCGACGACGGCGAGCGGCCGCGGTTCGGTCATCTCGTAGTGGCCGGCGGGCACCGGATGCTCGACGATGGCTCCGTCGACGTACCGCGCCCACTCGTCGGTCCGCCCCATGGCGTCGCCCGGTCCGCCGGGCCCTGCCGGGTCACCCGCGGCGGTGAAGAACAGGACGTCGCCGCGGAACGCGCCGGGGGCGAACCCCGGTGCGATCCGGAGACTGTTGAGCATCACCCGGGCGATGGTGGCCGCCTGGTGGGCGGTCACCGGCAGCGTGCCGCCGCCGGTTTCCTCGTGCTCCCGCAGCAGGCGCAGCGCCCCGGCCAGGTCCGGTGCCCCGTCCTCGGGCGGGGTGAGTCCGGCGACCCGCAGCAGCAGCCCTGCCACCTGCCGTTCGCCGTCCTCGGCGGACAGCGCCATGCCCTGGGGCAGGGGCGGGTCCATCAGGGCGAGCAGTTCGACCTGTTCCCCCTGTCGCTGGAGCGCCGTGGCCATCGCGTGGGCGACGACGCCTCCGTAGGACCAGCCGAGCAGCCGGTAGGGGCCGTGGGGCTGGATCTCGCGCAGGTGTCCGACGTAGGAAGCGACCATCTCGGCCGCGTCCGCCGCCGGTTCGGTGCCGGGGGCCAGGCCGTGGGCCTGGATGCCGTACACCGGCTGCCGGGCCCCGAGGTGGGTGAGCAGGCCCGAGTAGCGCCAGGCGACCCCGGCCCCCGGGTGCACGCAGAACAGCGGCCGCTGGTCCCCGTCCGGGCGCAGCGCGAGGACGGGGGCGAAGGCGTCCGTCCCGGCGCCGGGAGCGGCGCAGTCCTCCGCCCCCGCCGCCGCGAGGAGCCCGGCGATGGTCGGCGCGGTCATCAGTGCGGCGGCGGGTACGTCGAGGGCTCCCGCGGCCCGCATCCGGGCGGTCAGGACGACGCCGGCCAGCGAATCGCCGCCGAGGTCGAAGTAGTTGTCGTGGATCCCGACCCCCTCGATGCCGAGGGCGGCCTCCCAGTGCCGCGCCACCCGCCGCTCCCGCTCCGTGCGCGGCGCGACGTGGGGCGTCGCGAGGTACGGGCGCGGTGCGCGGGCCCGGTCGGCGGGCGCCGGGGACTCCCCCGGCGCGTCGTCGGCCCGGGGTACCGCTCCGGGCGCGTCGATCCAGTGCCGGGTGCGTTCGAAGGCGTAGCCCGGCAGGGACACCCGGTGCGACGGGGCGTGGACGGTACCGGGGGTGAAGTCCACCTCGGCTCCGGCGCTCCACAGCGTCCCGAGGGCGTCCGCGAGCACCTGCCCGTCGGCGGTCGCCGCCTTGGCGTGGCGCAGCGTGGGCACGGTCAGCGGTGTCCGCGGCCCGGCTCCGGCGCGGACGAGCTTGGAGAGGACGTCGCCCGGTCCGATCTCCGCGTACACCCGGACGCCGTGTTCCGTCAGGGTGCGGACGCCGTCGGCGAAGCGCACGGTGCGGCGGGTGTGGTCGATCCAGTGGCGCACGCTCGTCGCCTGCGCGTCGGTCACCCAGGTTCCGGTCACGTTGGTGACGTACGGGATCCTCGGCGCCCGCAGTTCGACCCGGTGCAGGGCCTCCGCGTAGGCGTCCAGGACCGGGTCGAGGACGTGGGAGTGCGCGGCGGCGGGCATCCGCACCCGCCGGTGGAAGACGCCGGCGGCCTCCAGACGTGCCTCGAACGCGGCGACCTGTTCCCCGGTCCCGGCGACGGTGCACGCCTCGGGGCCGTTGACGGCGGCGAGCGAGAGGCCGTCGCCGAGGTGGGGGCGCAGGGCCTCCTCGCCGAGCGCCACGCTGACGGTCGCGCCGCCCACGGAGGTGATCAGCCGCAGCCGCAGGGCGACGAGCGGCAGCATCTCCTCCAGGGTGAGGACGCCGGCCAGGCAGGCGGCCGTGTACTCGCCGAGGGAGTGTCCGGTGAGGGCCGCGGGGCGCACGCCATGCCGGATCAGCGTCTCGGCGAGGGCGTACTCCGTCACGACCAGCGAGAGGAAGGCTTCCACGCTCCCCGGATCCGTGTGCCGGTACAGCGCGGTGCGGATGTCGCCCCCGATGACGGGGCGGAGGATGTCGGCGCACCGGTCGACCACGTCGCGGAAGGTTGCGTGGTCGCGGTACAGGCCGGCGCCCATGCCGACGTACTGGGTTCCGCCCCCGGGCAGCAGGAACGCCACCTCGGGGGCTCCCCCGGCCGGTACGGCCACCGCGTCGGGAGCCGGTGCGCGCAGCGCCCGCACGGCTTCGGCGGGGGTGAGGGCGGACACCGTGGCCCGGTAGGGCATGGCGGGCCGGTGCGCGCGCAGCGCGTGCGCGGTGTCGGCCAGTGGTGCTCCGGGCCGGGCGTCGAGGTGCCGGGCGAGCGCCTCGCGCTGCCCGCGCAGAGCGGCCGGGGTACGGGCGGACAGGGTCAGCACCGGGTGCGGCGCCGCGTGCGCGGGCGGCGCCGCTGCGGGGGCGGCGGGGGCGGGGGCCTCTTCCAGGATCACGTGGGCGTTGGTGCCGCCCACGCCGAAGGCGCTGATCCCCGCGCGGCGGGGTGTCGCGTCCGCGGGCCAGTCCTGAGCCTCGGTGGGGACCCGGAAGGGGCTGGAGTCGAAGTCGATCAGGGGGTTGGGGGCGTCGAAGTGGAGGTTCGGCGGGATCCGCCGGTGCTCCAGCGCGAGCACCGTCTTGATGAAGCCGGCGATGCCGGCGGCGGCCCCGAGGTGGCCGATGTTGGTCTTCACCGAGCCGAGGGCGCAGTAGCCGCGGCGGTCGGTGCTCTGCCGGAACGCCTCCGTGAGGGCGTGGACCTCCAGTGGGTCGCCGATGCGCGTGGCGGTCCCGTGCGCCTCGACGTACGTGATGGAGTCGGCCGGGACCCCGGCCGCCGCGTGGGCGGCCAGGATCACCTCCGTCTGGCCCTCGGTGCTGGGGGCGGTGAAGCCGACCTTGCGGCGGCCGTCGTTGTTGATGGCGGAGCCCCTGATCACCGCCCTGATCCGGTCCCCGTCGGCCAGGGCGTCGTCCAGCCGCTTCAGGACGACCACGCCCACGCCGTCGCCCGAGGAGGTGCCCGCGGCGCCGGCGGCGAAGGCCCGGCAGCGGCCGTCGGGCGAGAAGGGCCCGTCGGGGACGTGCTGGTAGCCGAGCAGCGCCGACGGGTTGAGGGAGACGGCACCGGACAGTGCCATGTCGCACTTGTGGTCGATGAGGTCCTGGCAGGCCTGGTGCAGCGCCACCAGGGCGGTCGAGCAGGCGGTCTGCAGGGACAGGCTGGGGCCGGTCAGCCCCAGTTCGTAGGAGATCCGGGTCGCGAGCGTGCCCAGCGAGTTGTTGGTGGCGGCGTGGACGAGCGGCAGGGATCCGCCGCGTCCGGCGTACTTGGGGTGGACGTGGGAGGCGTAGTAACGGCTGTCGGTGGCTCCCGCGTAGACCCCGACCAGGCTGTCTCCCTGGCCGGCGGCGTATCCGGAGTCCTCCAGCGCGTGGTAGGCGCACTCCAGCAGGAGGCGTTGCTGCGGGTCGACGGTTTCGGCCTCGGCCGGGCTGTAGCCGAAGAAGGCCGAGTCGAACCGGTCGATGTCCCGGACGGTCGAGGCCATCCGTACGAGCAGGGGGTCGGCGAGGTCCGCCGGATCGCCTCCGGCGGCGAGGAACTCCTCGTCCGTGACGGGCCGGACGGCCTCCCGGCCGGCGTCGAGGTTCTCCCAGAACTCCTCGACGGTGTCGGCGCCCGGGAAGCGGGCGGCCATGCCGATGACCGCGATGGGCGGGTCGGCGTCGTAGTCGTGTTCCACGGGCTCATCCATCGTTGCGGGTCCTCTTGTTCGCGGTGTGCCGGCCCGCTCGTGCGGACCGCTGCTTCAGCACCTGCTGCCGGGCGCGGTCGAGGGCGGAGGCGCCGGCGGCTTCCGGGGCTCCGGCGGCGGGCGCGGCCGGACGGGTTCCGTTCCCGGCCGCTCCGCCGGTGACGGCTCCGGTACTCACGAGGTGGCGGGCCAGGGTCCGGACGGTGGGGTGGGCGAACAGGTCGACGACGCTCAGTGCGCAGCCGAGCTCGTCGTTGACGGCGGTCTGGGCGCTCACCAGGAGCAGCGAGTGGCCGCCCAGGTCGAAGAAGTTCTCCTCGGGTGCGACGTGGTCCCGGCGCAGGAGGCGCCGCCAGATCGCGGCGACGGCCTCCTCCGTACGGCGCGTCAGCGCGTCGGCGCCGGCCGCTTCTCGGGGCCGTGAGCCGTCCGTGTCCCCGGACGGGGTTCCGGCGGAGCGCAGGACCCAGTCCTCGGGGGCGCCGCAGCGGCGCGCCGCCTCCGCGGCGGCGGCGTGCAGGGCGCCGAGGTCCGTGCCGTCGTCCAGGGCGACGCGTCCCGCGAGGCGGTGGAGGGGGCGGGCCGGGCCGGTGGTCTGGGAGCCGATCCACAGGGTGGTGCGGTCGGCTCCGACGAGGACGTGGGGTTCGTCGAGGGACCGGGCGAAGTCGAAGGCGCGCAGCGCGGTCCGTACGTCGAGGGTCCGGTAGCCGCGTGCCTCGGTCAGGGCCTTGAGGGGGTAGCCCTCGCTGACTCCGGTCTCGTCCCACATGCTCCAGGCGAGGCTGGTGCCGGGCAGGCCCACGGCGTGCCGGTGCTGGGCGAGTTCGTCGAGGAAGGAGTTGGCGGCCGCGTAGGCGCTGCTGAGCGAGCCGCCGAAGTGGCCGTTGACGGAGGAGAACACCGTGAGCGGGGCACGGGGGTGTTCCCGCGCGACACGGTGCAGTGCCCACCCGCCCAGGACCTTGGCGGCGACGGCGTCCCGCCACGCGTCCCGGGTGTACCCGGTGGCGGAGCCCTGGTCGAAGCGTCCTGCCAGGTGCAGGAATCCGGTGGGCCCGGCCGGCCAGGCGGCGGACGTCCGCGACAGTGCCGTGCGCAGGGCGTCGACGTCGGTGACGTCGACGGCCTCGTAGCGGACCTCGCCCAGCTTGCCGAGCTGCCGCAGCGTGGCCACCGCGCGGTCGGCGGTGTCGCTGCCGGAGGTGGTCCGGTCCCAGGTCTCCTCGGGCGGCAGGACGGTGCGCCCCAGTAGCAGGAGGCGGGTCCCGGGGGTGTGCAGCAGGTGTTCGGCCAGGGCGGCGCCCACCCCGCCGAGCCCCCCGGTGACGACGAGGTAGCCGCCGGGCCGGGTGCCGGCCGGGTCGGTGTCCGCTCCGGCCGTGGCCGGCCGGTCGGGCAGCGGGGCGAGGCGTCGCACCCAGCGGCGCCCGTCGCGCAGGGCGACCTCCTCGTGCGCTCCGGCGGACAGCTCCGCCAGCAGCAGCCCGGCCATCTCCGTGGCGGGGGCGGGCGGCAGGTCGATCATGCCGGTGCGCAGCCAGGGGAGTTCCTCGCGCAGGCTCTTGAGGAGTCCCGGTGCGGTCGCGTGGACGTAGGAGGGGGTCTCCCCGGGGAGGACGGCGCGCGCGCCCGCGGTGGCGAGGACGAGCGAGACGGGCGTGTCGTCGGTGTGCCGGGCGGCGAGGGCCCGGGTGAGGCACAGCAGGCTTTCCGTACCGTCCCGCTGGGCGGCGAGCAGTTCCGCGGCCGTGTCCGGGTCGGCGCTGGTGGTGTCGAGCGTCGCCAGGTGGACGACGGCGTCCAGGGGACGGTGGTCGGCGGCGAGTGCTTCCAGGAGGAGCGTGTGGTCGGCGTCGGCATCGGGGCGCAGCCGGTAGTGGGCGGCGTCCTCGCGTACGAAGCCCTCCCCTTCGGTGACCAGGGTGCACAGGGAGCCTTCGGTGCGCAGCCGTCCGGCCAGGGTCCGGGCGGTCTCCAGGGCGGTGCTGCCGCGGCCGGCGAACAGCAGGGTGTGCCGGGGGGCGGGGCCGGCCGGGCGGGGGCGCCGGGCGGGCTGCCAGACGGGCCTGAGGAACCAGTCGGGCACGGTGGCGGCCGTTCCGAGGAGCTTCTCGGCGTCCTGGACGGCCCCGTCGAACTCGCCGGCTTCGAAGCGCTTGCGCAGCTGGGTGCGCTGGATCTTGCCGATCTCCGTCTTCGGGATGGTGTCCGCCCCGACCGGAACGAGGTAGGCGGGGCTGACGCCGATCTCCCGGGTGACCTTGCCGCGTACGGCGCGCAGGGCGCGGGCGGGGTCCTGGCCGGGGGCGAGCTGGAAGAAGAGGGCGAGTTCGTCGGTGACCGACGCGGCGTCGGCGCGGACGGCGCAGGCGGCCGTGAAGCTGCGGACGACGCAGTCCAGTTCCTCCACGCAGGACTCGATCTCGTGGCTGTAGTGGTTGACGCCGTTGACGATGATGACGTCCTTGGCCCGGCCCGTGATGTACAGCTCGCCGGCGCGCAGGAACGCCAGGTCGCCGGTCTCGAACCAGCCGTCGGGGTCGAAGGCCTCGGCGTTGGCCGTGGGGTTGTCGTGGTAGCCGGAGGTGACGGAGGTGCCGCGGACCTGGAGGCGGCCGGCGGTGCCCTCGGTGACGAGGAAGCCGGCCTCGTCGACGATCCGCATCGCGAATCCGGGGTAGGGCAGACCGCAGCTGACGAACGGTCCCTCGTCCGGTGCGGGGTGGTGGGCGAGGACGGTGTCGGTGACGACCGAGGAGGTCTCGGACATGCCCCAGCCGGGGTGCACGACGTCACCGGCGAGTCCGAAGGGGGCGAGGACGTCGAGGAAGCGGCGGACGCTGCTCGCGACCACGACCTCACCGGCGTTGGTGACGAGCCGCATCGCGGAGAGGTCCCACGTGCGGTCGGCGAGCCGCTGCGCGTGTTCTCCGACGAGGCCGAAGGCGAAGTTGGGGGCCCAGGTGACGGTGGCCCGGTGCCGGTCCGCGAGTTCCATCCAGCGCAGCGGGTCCTGGAGCACCCAGGAGGTGGGTGCGTGGACCTGGCGGGCGCCGAGGAACACGTCCCTCAGGTGGAACATCACGACGCCGGTCACGTGGTCCAGCGGGATCCAGTTGAGGGAGACGTCGTGCTCGGTGAGGGAGTTGACGGCGGCGCAGGCGGCGGCCCGGGTGAGCACGTTGCGGTGGTCGAGGAGGACCCCCTTCGGCAGGCCCGTGCTGCCGGAGGTCTGGAGCATGAGGAGGGTGTCCCCGGGGCTCGCCCGGTACCAGTCCTCGTCCGAGGGCGCCTCGCGCAGTTCGTCGACCGTGGCGATGCGGGGGTCCGGCCAGTTCCGGCGCTCGGCGAGCCCGCGCAGGTGCGGTTCGTGGGTGCGGGAGGTGACGACCCAGGGGCCGTCCAGGTTGCGCCAGATGCCCTCCAGCTTGTTCAGTGCCGCCGAGGGCGTCGTGTACGACGGCGGTACGGTCAGGGGGACGGCGACGAACCCGCCGAGGACGCATCCCCACAGGGCGGCGACGAAGTCCTCCGTGTCCTCGCACTGCAGGACCACCGTGTCGCCGGGGCGGATCCCGAGGGCGCGCAGGCCGCCCAGTACCCGGGACGCTTCCGCGATCACGGAGGTGTAGCTGCGGCGGGTCTCGGTGCCGTCGGCGCGGACGTGGACGATTTCCGCGTGCGGGCCGCGGCCGGCGGCGCGGACGAGTGCCTCGGCCCAGGTCGACACGCCCGGGTCGGGCAGGGGCGGTCCCTCGCTGAGGGCGGGCGCCGCGTGCGCGCCGGGTCCGGCCGCCGGGTCCTCGGCGCGGGTCCGGGTCGTGGTGGCGGGGAGGTAGCGGCGGCCGAGCTCGCGCGGTGCCTCCTCCAGCGCCGCGGCCGCCGTACGGACGCCGGGGACGGCGGCCAGGGCACGCTGCCAGGCGGTGGCGCTCTCCTGGTCCAGCGGTGCCATGTCCTTCAGCGCGTCCCGGTCGAGGGCGCCGTCCGGGTGCCGGGGAAGGGCGGTCACCGCCGTGACGCGCGGGGCGGGGTCCAGTGCGGACAGCTGCCGGGCGGCCTGCTCCACCGCGTGGGCGCGGGTGGGGACGGCGAAGGCGACCGGGCGGTCCGGGTCGAGGGTGCCCGGCGGGAGGACGGCCACCTCCCGCAGCCCGCCCGCGGCGAGCAGCGCCCGCTCCACGGCGGCGGTGTCGTACGGCTGCCCGGCCGCGGGCGCGGTGGTGCGCCCGCCGGCCCGGGGCGGCCCGGCGAGGGCGCTGAGGGGGCGTGCGGGGTCGGCCGCGACGGCGGTGAGCAGGGTGTGGAGGTGCTCCGCCAGCGCGGCGGCGGTGCCGTGGTCGAACACGTCCGCGTTGTAGTCGACGTGCCAGGCCAGGCCGTCGGGCCGGCCCTGCGCGTCGCGCCGCTCGACGACGTCGAGGAACAGGTCGAACTTGGCGGTTCCGGTGGGCGTGGGGGTGAGGGCGGCGGTGTCGCCGCCGAGGCGCAGGACGGCCTCGGTGTTGTTCTGGAGGGCGAGCATCACCTGGAAGAGCGGGTGCCGGGCCGCGTGGCGCGGCGGGTTCAGGCTGTCGACGAGCCGTTCGAAGGGCAGGTCCTGGTGGTCGAAAGCGGCCAGGTCGGCGGCCCGTACGCGGGCCAGCAGTTCGGTGAAGGCGGGGTCGCCCGAGCTGTCGGTGCGCAGGACCAGGGTGTTGCTGAAGTATCCGACCAGGCCGTCCAGCGATTCGTCGGCGCGGCCCGCGACGGGCGTGCCGATCGCGATGTCGGTGCCGCCTCCGGCCCGGGTCAGCAGGGCGGTGAGTCCTGCCTGGAGGACCATGAACAGGCTGGCTCCGCGGTCTTCGGCCAGCTCCAGGAGGTCGCGGTGGACCTCCGGGTCCAGCGTCAGCCGCAGACTTCCGCCCCGGTGGGACGGTACCGCCGGCCTCGGCCGGTCGAAGGGCAGCGGGGTCTCGGCCGGCAGCCCCGTCAGGGCGTGGCGCCAGTAGGCGAGCTGACGGCCCATCACCCCGTCGGGATCCGGTTCCCCGGCCAGCAGGTCCCGCTGCCACACCGCGAAGTCGGCGTACTGCACCGGCAGCGCCTCGAACGCGGGGGCGCGGCCGGCGGCGCGGGCCTCGTAGGCGGTGGACAGGGCCTCGGCCAGCGGGCGCAGGGACCAGCCGTCCGCCGCGGCGTGGTGCAGGACCAGCACCAGGGTCCGGCCGGAGGCGGCGTCGCCGTAGAGCCCCGCCCACAGCGGCAGGTCGTGTACGAGGTCGAAGGGGTGCCGGCAGGCGGCGCTCACGTACGCGTCGACCTCGGTGGCGGGGCAGTCGACGACGTGCAGGTCGGGCCGTACGGACCCGGCGGGGAGGATCCGCTGGTGCGGGGCACCGTCCTCCTGCGGCAGGAGCGTGCGCAGGATCTCGAAGCGGTCGGTGACGTCGGCGAGGGCGGCGCGCAGCGCGGCCGGGTCGGGCTCGTGTTCCAGGCGCACCACCAGCGGGATGTTGTAGGTGGCGGCGGTGACGTCGAGCTGGTTGAGGAACCACATGCTCTGCTGCGCGGCGGACAGCGGGAGCGGGCCGGGCCGCTCGGCGGGGACGACGGGCGGGCGGGACGCCGCGCTCCGGCCGGCCTCGGCGAGCCGGGCGGCGAGGGCGGCGGGGGTCGGGGTCTCGAAGATCGCGGACAGGGCGAGTTCGGCGCCGGCGCGGCCGCGCAGCAGGGTGACCACGCGGGTGGCGAGCAGGGAGTGGCCGCCCAGGGCGAAGAAGTCGTCGTCGGCGCCGACCGTGCCCGCGGGCAGCCCGAGGACCTCGTCGTAGAGGCGGCACAGCAGGGCCTCGGTCCCGTCGGACGGGGCGCGGCCCGACGCCGCGGCCACGAAGTCGGGGTCGGGCAGGGCCCGGGCGTCGAGCTTGCCGCTCGCGGTGAGCGGCAGGGCGTCGAGGAGGACGAAGGCGCCGGGGAGCATGTAGGGGGGCAGCAGTCCCGTGAGGTGCTCGCGGTAGGCGGCCGGGTCGCGGCCGGCTCCGGGGCGCGGTACGACGTAGGCGGCGAGCAGGACGTCGTCGGTGCCGGTGTTGCGGCGCGGGACGACCGCGGCGTCGGACACGTCCGGGTGGCGCAGGAGCGCCGTCTCGATCTCGCCCGGCTCGATGCGGAAGCCGCGGATCTTGACCTGGTGGTCGGCGCGGCCGACGTACTCCAGGGTGCCGTCGGCCGCCCGGCGCGCGAGGTCGCCGGAGCGGTACATGCGCTCGCCGGGCGCGCCGAAGGGGTCGTCGACGAAGCGCTCCGCGGTCAGGTCGGGGCGGCCCAGGTAGCCGCGGGCCACGCCCGGTCCGGAGACGTGGATCTCGCCGAGCCAGCCGGGCGGTGTCGGTCGCATGCAGTGGTCGAGGACGTGGACGCGCAGGTCGCGGAGGGGGATCCCGATGATGCTGCGGGGGTTCTCCTCCTCGATCAGTTCGCGCGTGACCCGGAAGTAGGTGGTGTGCACGGTCGTTTCGGTGATCCCGTACATGTTGACGAGCCGGGGCGCGCTGTCGCCGTACCGCCTCACCCAGGGGCGGAGCCGGGCCGGTTCGAGGGCTTCGCCGCCGAAGACGACGTAGCGCAGGGCGAAGGGCCGCGCCGGGTGGGGGGACTCCTGGTCGGCCCGTACGAGCTGCTGGAAGGCCGAGGGCGTCTGGCTGAGGACGGTGACGGCTTCGTCGCGGAGCAGCGCGAGGAGGTCCTCGGGTGCGCGGGTGGTCTCCTGCGGGACGACGACCAGCCGTCCGCCGTGCAGGAGGGCGCCCCACATCTCCCACACCGACACGTCGAAGGAGTAGGAGTGGAAGAGGGACCAGACGTCGTCGGCGCCGAACGTCATGTGCGCGGAGGCGGATTCGATGAGGCGCACCACGTTGAAGTGCGAGATCTCCACGCCCTTGGGGCGGCCGGTGGAGCCCGAGGTGTGGATGACGTAGGCGAGGTCGTCGGGGGTGAGCGGGGCGGTGCGGTCCGCGTCCGTGAGGTCGCGGGGCGCGCGCGTGGCGAGTTCCTCCTCCACGGCCGGGTCGCCCAGCACGACGGTGTCCGCGACCTCCGGGAACAGGGCGGCGCTGTCGGCGTCCGTCACGAGGGAGCGGGGTGCCCCGTCCTCCAGGACGACGCGCAGGCGTTCGGCCGGGTAGTCGCGGTCCAGCGGCAGGTAGGCGGCGCCGGTCTTCAGGACGGCGAGGACGCCGACGAGGAGTTCCGCCGAGCGGGGCAGCGCGAGGGCGACCGTGCGGCCCGGGCCGGCTCCGCGGTCCACGAGCAGCCGGGCCAGCCGGTTCGCCCGGGCGTTGAGGGCGGCGTAGCTGAGCGACGTACCGCGGTACGTGACCGCCGGCGCGTCCGGGGTCCGGGCCGCCTGGGCTTCGAACCGGGCGGGGAGGGTGGCGTCGGGCGCGGGCCGCACCGGGGCCGGGACCGGGGCGTGTGCCGGGTAAAGCTCGGGCCATTCGTCCGGGTGCAGGAGGGAGAGGGCGGTGAGCGGCGTGGAGCCGTCGGCGCCGGCCAGCTGGTCCAGTACGTGCAGGAAGCGGCCCTGGTGGTCGGCGAGCAGTTCCTCGGTGTACAGGGCGGGGTTGGCGTCGAAGGTCAGCAGCAGTCCCTGCCCGCCCGCCGTTCCGGGGCGCACCCCGATCGACAGGTCCTCGACCCGGCCTCCGGAGTAGTAGTGCGGCGTGGTGGCGTGCTCGCCGAAGGTCAGCTCGTGGGTGAAGGGCACCAGGTTGACGACCGGCCCGTACAGGCGGCGGCTGCCACCCAGCATCTTCAGGTCGCGGCGCAGGTCCTCGGCCCGGTAGAGCTGGTGGGCGCGGACGTCGCGGACCTCCCGCGCCACGGAGCGCACGAGGTCGAGGACGGTGGTGCCGGGGCCGGTCTCCACCCGGAGCGGCAGGATGTTCGAGGCGGTGCCCGGGGTGCGCAGCGCCGCCGAGCCGAGGCGGCTCAGCGTGGTGGTGCCCAGGACCACCTCGGTGGCGCCGGTGGCCCGGTGGACGTAGGCGGCGGTGGCGGCGAGCAGCAGGTCGGACTGGGCCACGCCCATCCGGCGGGCGGCCTCGGTGAGCCGTGCGCCTTCGCCCGGACCGATCTCGGTGGTGCGGCGCAGGAACGGCGCCGACGCCGGGGCCGTGCCCTCGACGAGTCCTTCCGCACTTTCCATGCCGTCGAGGCGTCGCGCCCAGTGGTCGCGGTCGCGGGCGTACCGGTCGGAGGCGCGGTAGGCGGCTTCCTCGTCCAGCAGCGCGGACAGCGGGGCGAGGGTGCCCGGCGGCACCTCGGTGCCGGCGGCGAGCGCGGTGTAGACCTCGGCCAGCCGGGAGGCGACGAGGAGGTACCCGTAGCCGTCGAGCAGGATGTGGTGGGCCCTCAGGAACCAGAAGTAGCGGTCCTCGGCGAGCTTGAGGAGCGCCTGGGAGAAGAGGGGGCCGGCGACGAGGTCGACGGGGGTCAGCAGGTCCTCGTGGATCCACTTCTCGCAGGCCGCGCGGGGGTCGTCCGCGCCGCTGAGGTCGACCACGGTCAGCCGGGGGTCCGCCGCGCCGGCCGGCCGGGAGCACGGGCCGGCCCCGCTGGTGTCGGTGAAGGTCAGCCGCAGGGTCTGGGCGTCCTCCACGGTCCTGCGCGCGGCGGCCTCGAACAGCGCCTCGTCGACGGGGCCGTGGATCTCCAGGCCCTCGCCGGTGTTGAAGGTCGCGCCGACGGGGTCGAGCTGCTGGGCGAACCAGATGCCTTCCTGCGCGCCCGAGAGGGGGCGAGGGGGGCGGGTGGGAGAAGTCATGCCGATGGTCCTCACGAGAAGGGAGAAAGGGGATGGGGGAAGGTGCGGGGCCGGGGCGGGGCCCGGACGGGGCCGCGTCGGCGCGGTGTTCCGGGACCGCCGCGGGTGCGGGGCGGCGGGTGTCCCCGCCGCGGGGCCGCCGTCCGTGCGGTGGGCCGGGGGCTCACCAGGCTTCGCGGAAATTGCGCCGGGCCCGGTGCAGGCGGGAGCGGACGGTCCCGATCGGTACGGCGAGCACCGTCGCCGCCTCCTCCTCGCTCAGGCCGTACAGCGCGCGCAGGGTGAGCACTTGCTGGTGCCGCTCGGGCAGCCGGTTCATGACGTCGGAGATGTGCACCCGCATCAGCGGGTCCGCCGTGTGCTCGGCCTCGGCGAGGCCCTCGGTGCTGCCCTTGCTCAGCCGCTTCGAGGTCCGCACCGCCTCCCTGCTGGCGACGGCGCGGACCCAGCCGTAGAAGGCGGCCGGCTCGCGGAGGTCCCGGATGCTCCGGTAGATCGCGATCATCGCTTCCTGGAAGGCGTCGGAGCTGTGGCGCTGTGCGATCGAGGAGCACACCTGGCGGACGAAGGGGGTGATGTGGAGCAGCAGGTCGTTCATGGCCTGCCGGTCCCCCGCCTGGGCGCGGGAGAGCAGGACGGTGTGGGAGCCGAGGGAGGTCGGGGACGAAGTGAGCACGTGTCTGCCTGCGATCTTCGGTGTCGGGTGGTGGGACGGGGGCGGGGACGGATCCCCCTGGGTCATCCGGTGGGGTGGCGTACGGCCCGGGCCTGGGCGAAGAGCCCGGCGGCCGTGATGCGGTCGGCCAGGAGCCCGGTCGCCCCGGCCGTGCCCGTGTACAGCCGGCTCTCGCCCCGGGCGTCCCGCTCCACGTAGGCGCGGACGAGGTGGCGGAGCGCCGTGTACGGGAGGGCGTCGGCGAGTACGGACAGGCCGTAGTCGAGGGAGTGCGGGTCGCCCGGAAGCAGGTAGGTGGCGTACTCGCCGGGCACCGCCTCCGGTCCCAGCGGGGGCCGCCGCCCGCTCCGCGACTCCTCCCAGGTGTCCCGTACCGCACACCGGATCTCCTCGGCCGGCAGCGCGGCGAGCCGGCCGAAGGCTCCGGGGACGGGCGCGGGGGCGGGGCGGCGCCGGCCCGGGGCGCCCGGCGGCGGGCCGTGCAGGAACGCGGCGACCCAGTGGGCGGCCTCGTCCGGGTCGGCGGGGGTGTGCACGCGGGGGGCGAGGGGGGTGTCGCCGAAGTCGCGTCTGACGTCGGCCTGTACGGCGGCGCACCGCGGCACCACGTCCGGGCCCGTCACGACGAGCACCTCGCAGGCCCCCTCGCCCATGCGGTGCAGGGTCAGCTGGTGGGCCACGGGGTGGGAGCCGTCGACGAGGCAGGGCCACACGTCCGCGATGTCGTCGGCGCCGAGAACGTGCGGGCAGCGGTTCACCACGCGCAGGCCGTGTGCCTCGACGGCCCGGTCCAGGCGCTCCGCCAGCCCGGGCAGCCGGTAGCCGTCGGGGGTCACCAGCAGGACGCTGAGGGGGGCTCTCCCGGTGCCGGGCGCGCGGTCGTGGTGCATGGGGGCCTTCTCTCGTCGGGGGCCGGGCGCGCACCGCGCAGGACACCCCGCTCTCCTTCAACAGAGCTTCTGCACAAGGCAGTTGAAGGACGGCCACGGGTGTGTCGGACGCGTTCGGGGGCGCTTTCCGGGAACACCGCCGACTCTAGGAGGGCGGCGATGGACGCCCGATCGACGGCGCGATCTACGGATTCGGCCGGGTCGTCGATCGGTTGTAGATCGGCCCTGCGGCGACCGGTGGAAGAGTCGTTGTCGTTCGCCCCTTCACCTGGATGGAAAAGGCCTCTCATGAACCACCGCCGCACCGTTTCCGCTCGCCGGCCCCAGATGGTTTCCGCACTGCTGTCGCTCTGCGCGGCGGCCGCGGTGGTGTCGGGCGCCCTGGTCTCGGACGCCGGGCTGTGGCCGGCGGCCCACGCCGGGAACGGGAGCGTCACGAGCGCCTCCGGCTCCGCCCCGAACGGGACCGTCATCGACCCGTCCGTCATCGACCCGTCCGTCATCGATCAGTCGGTCGTCAACCCGTCCGTCATCGACCCGAACTGGAACAACACCGGGAACTGACCCCGGCGGACGGTACCGGTCCGTCGCCCTGCCCGTCCGGAAACGCCGTAGGGACCACCAGGTCGGTGGTCCCTACGGTGTTGTCGGCGCCGGCCGGAATCCGCTCTACGCGGGAGGGCCCAGCCTGCTCAGCAGCTCGACGGTCTCCTCCCGGCCGGCCAGGGGAAGGCGGTCGTGGATGTGCAGCGCCTGTTCCAGGAACGCCCGCGCCCCTTCCGGCTCCGCGCGGTCCAGGAACACCTTCCCGCACACCAGCAGGGCATGGCATTCGGCCTGCTCGTCGCCGCGCCGTCGGGCCAGGGCGATCGCCCGCCGCGCCTCGGACTCGGCGGCGGGATGACGGCCGAGCAACCGCAGCGTGTCAGCGAGCCGGTAGCGGACGTGGACCTCCCGGCCCCCGTCCCCGGCGCGCAGGCAGGCGTCCAGGGCCTCGGTCTGCCGACGCGCGGCCTCCTCGTGGCGTCCGGCCTCGCTGAGCGCGATGCCCTGCACGTACAGCGCGTACGCCACCGCGGCCGCGTCGTCGAGGGCGCGCCCGGCCTCCAGCATCGCCTCCGCCGTCCGCATCGCCGCCTCCGTGCCCCCTGAACGCGCCTGCGCCAGAGCGCAGTTCAGGCTGGTGGCGATCTCCCCCGAGCGGTGGCCGAGTTCGCGCGCCAGCACGATCGCCTCCTCGTACCGGACGATCGCCTCCGCGAAGTCGCCCAGCGAGACGGCGATCAGTCCCAGGTCGTTGAGCGCCTGGCGCAGGATCACGAGGTCCCCCGCGAGGCGGCAGGCTTCCACGGCCTGCCGGGCATGGGCGTACGCCGCGGACGGCCGGCCCGCGCGCAGGGCGAAGGAGCAGCTCAGCCATTCGGCCCGGCCGTACGAACGCAGATCGCCCCGCCCCTTGGCGGCAGCGGCGACCGTCAGCGCCGCGGGGGCCAGCTGCTCGTGGCGCAGGTCGCCGACGAAGGGGCTCAGTGCCACGAGCAGATCGGTGGCCGCGGGCAGCAGCCCCTGGGCCGGGGCCCCGGCGCCGGGGCCGGCGCACGATTGCAGGGCGAGTACGGCGAGTTCGAAGTGTGCGGCCGCCCACGCCCGGGCCTCGGCCGCGTCCGCGAGCGCGGTGCCCCGGGTGCCGAGCGAGGCGAGCGTACCGGCCACCGGGTCGCCGGGCACGAGCCGTTCGAAGGCGTTGCACGCGGTGGCGAGCAGGTAGCCGAGCAGGTTCTCGTAGGCGAGGTCCGCTTCGGCCCGGTCGTGGACGAGGGCCCGGCCCCGTCCGAACAGGCGCAGCAGATCGTGCAGCCGGTAGCGTCCGGGGGCCGGCGATTCCAGCATGGAGGCGCTGACGAGCTCCTCCAGCAGGTCTTCGGTGTCGAACTCGGCGGTACCCAGGATCGCACCGGCCGCGTCCAGTCCCAGCTCGGCGGCCGTGGCCACCGCGATCAGGCGGAAGGCCCGCGCCTGGTCCGGGGTGAGGTGGCGGTAGCTGAGGTCGAAGGCCGCTTCGACGGCCAGGTCGCCGACCTTCAGCTCGGACACCTTGCGGGCCTCGTCCGTGAGCCGGGCGGTGAGGACCGCGAGCGGCCAGCCGGGCCGGGCCGCCAGGCGGGCGGCCACGATCCGGGTCGCGAGGGGCAGCTGACCGCAGGCCCCGACGAGGGCGCGGGCCGCTTCCCGTTCGGCGCCCAGCCGGTCGCGCCCGATGATGCTGCCGACCAGGCTGATGGATTCCTCCGGGAGCAGGCGCCCGAGGCAGAGCTGCACCGCGCCTTCGAGGCTGGCGAGCTGGCCGCGGCTGGTGACCAGCACGGCGCAGGTGGCGGCCCCCGGTATCAGGTGGCGGACCTGGGCCGCGTCGGCCGCGTTGTCCAGCACCATCAGCACGCGCCGCCCGTCGAGCACCGTGCGCAGGAGCCTCGACCGGCCCTCGACCGTGTCCGGAAGCAGTTTCAGCGGATAGCCGAGCCCTTCGAGGAAGGCACCGAGGACGATGCCCGGAGCCTCCGGGTCCCGTTCCATCCCCCGCAGGTCGGCGTAGAGCTGGCCGTCCGGGTAGTGGTCGCGGACCTGGTGGGCGACGTGCAGGACCAGGGACGTCTTGCCGATGCCGCCCATTCCGGAGACGGCGGCGAGGGGAAGGCTGTCGCGGTCCGTGCCGACGAGGAGGGCGCGCAGCGTGTCGATCTCGGCGGCGCGCCCGACGAAGTCGGACACGGCGCGCGGCAGCTGTGCGGGAACGGTGGGCCGGAACGTCCCGGCGGGCCCGGCTTCCCCGCCCGTGGCGGTACCGGCCGGGGCGGGTGGGCTCCCGGCGGTCACGCTCTCGCGGGGGCCGAGGTCGTCCGCGGGCGCCTGCGGGGACGTGTACAGCCGGCGGTGGAGGGACGTCAGCTCGGCGCCCGGCTCGACCCCTTGCTCTTCGACGAGCCTGCGGCGCACCTGCTGGAACAGCGCGAGCGCTTCGGGCGTGCGTCCGGTGCCGTGCAGCGCGCGCATGAGCAGTCCGTGCAGCCGTTCGCGCCCGGGGTGCTCGGCGGCCAGTACGGTCAGCTCGGGTATGGCCGCCTGGTACTGGCCGAGGGCCAGCGCCACCTCGTACTTCTCCTCCAGGAGGGCGGTCCGCAGCTCGTTCCACCGGTCCCGCTCGCGCTCGGCGAAGGGCCCGGGCACCTTCGACAGCGGCTCGCCGTGCCACAGTTCGAGCGCCGACGTGACGAGCCGGTGCGCACCGGTCAGGTCGCCCGCCGCCCGCGCCCCGGCCGCCCCGTCGGCCAGGCCCGCGGCACGCGGAGCGTCCACCGCTCCTTCCGGTACGTCGAGCCGGTAGCCGTCGCCGACGGACACCAGGACGCGGGGGGCGGCGGGGTCGGGCTCCAGGAGCCGCCGCAGCCGCCACGCGTAGGTACGGACGTGGGAGACGGCGCCGTCCGGCGAACCGTCCCCCCACACACCCCACATCAGGTCGTGCATCGAGACCCCGAAGCCGGGACGCAGCAGCAACTGCGTCAGCACGGCCTGCTGTTGGGGCGAACCGGGCTTGACGGCCCGCCCTTCGCTCCAGACGCGCACCGGTCCCAGTACCGCGAACGCCAGGCGTTCCGAGCCGTCTTCCCCGACGGCTTCGCGCACGGACACGCCGCCCCCCTTCCGTCCCGCCGATCAGGGGTCCCCCGCACCGGTCGTGCTCGTCGTTCCCCCGCCTCACCGGTTGGTCGGACCGGCAGGTCGGTTCGGTGGCAGCGGATGCGTACGCGTCCGCGCCTCACCCCGACAATGCGAGCAAGCACGGAGAAATCAGAGAAACTGCCACGGACGATCATATTACTGCCCGGTACGCAGTGCCGGGGTCCGGCCTCGGACCGTCACGGCCCGCTCTTACCCGGGCCGTCCCGGCAGGGCCTCCGCGGTGAGCAGGCGCGGGCCGTCGTAGCAGAGCCGGTACACGTCCACCGGCTCCAGGAGGTTCCCGTTGGAGCGGTAGTGCGCGCACACCGCGCCCGGGGGTACGGGCCGGGCCCTCACCGCGTCCGGCAGGTAGCGGAACTCCTGGGCCGGCAGGACGCGGGCGACCTCCGTGCGGTCCTGGCCCGGCCGCAGGGAGGCGAAGTCCGCCGGGCTCAGGACGCAGCTGGTGAGCTGCTGGGCGAGGTACGCCGCGCAGACCAGGGTCAGGATCCCGAACCCGGCCGGTACGGCGGCCGCGAGGGCGAACCGGCGCCGGGCCCGGCGCCGGACCTCGGCGAGCCGGCGCCCGGTCGGCGACGGCCCGTCAGGATCGGGGTACGGGGCCCCGGCCGGGTCCGCGTACGGATCCGCGTCCACGTCGGTCGCGGGGGCCGGGTCCGGCCGCGGCTGCTCCGGAGCGGCCGGGCGGTGCGGCGCGACCCGGTCCGGGAGCGTCGCGAGGAGTTCGTAGCCGCCCGCGCGGGGTGCGGCGCGCAGGGTGCCGCCGATCAGCCGGACCCGTTCGCGCAGCCCGGGCAGCCCGTGGCCGCCGCCCGCAGGGACCCGCACCGGCGGGGCGGGGGCCGCGTTGGTGACCCGTACGACGGTCCGGCCGTCCCGGTGGGTGAGGCGTATCCGGATCGCGGATCCGGGGGCGTGCTTGACGGCGTTGGTCACCGACTCCTGGAC
Source organism: Streptomyces sp. NPDC006512 (assembly GCF_040611935.1). Lineage (NCBI taxonomy): Bacteria > Bacillati > Actinomycetota > Actinomycetes > Kitasatosporales > Streptomycetaceae > Streptomyces > Streptomyces sp. NPDC006512. Next base: position 19,008 of record NZ_JBEXPG010000004.1, read on the forward strand.
CACCCGGTACAGCGTGCGGTCCACCAGCGGGGAGTGCCGGGGTGCCTCGCCCTCGCGCAGCAGTTCCGCCGTGACCCCGGACCCCCGGACCCGGCGGACGAGGTCCTCCACCGACTCGGCCGGGGAGGGTGACGGCGACGGTTCGGGGCCGGCGCCGCCGCCGGCCCGCAGGACGCCGATGGTGTCGCGCAGGTGGCCGACCGCGTCCGCGACGGCGGCGCGGAGCTCGGCGAGGTCCGCCCGGTCCTGGCCGGTGAGCGTCGGCGACAGCTCCAGGGCCCCCGCGCGCAGGGCGACGAGGCTGAGTTCGTGGCCGAGCGAGTCGTGCATGTCGGCCGCGATCCGGGCCCGCTCCCTGAGCCCGGCCCGCTCGGCGACGTACCGCTGCCGCTGCTCCAGGGCGCGCGCCCGCTGCCAGCCGCCGCGCACGAGGGCCCGGCGGGCCCGCCGGTAACGGCCGGCGAGCCAGGGCAGGACCAGGGCGAGGGGCACCAGCGAGAGCGTGTAGAACCAGTACACGGCGTCGACGCGCAGCACGGCGCACACGGCTAGGTGGACGGCCGTGCAGGCGCCGAAGAGCAGGAGCGCCTCCCGGGTGGCCGCCGATCTGCTGCCGAGGAGGTACGTCATCACGGCGAGGGCCAGCAGGTAGGGGCTGGCGGCCGGCACGGGGTGGGCCAGGCCCAGCGCACAGAGGCCGTTGGCGAGGAACACGGCCGTGCCGGGCCGGGCGCGGCTGCCGGGCACCGCCACCGCGAGGACCAGCAGCGGCAGCACCACCGTGAGCAGGAGCGAGGGTTGCGCCTGCTGCCGGTAGGCGTGGACACCGGCGGCCGACAGCGCCGCCCACAGGGCCAGGTCCCGCGCGGCCCTCCCCCGTAGCGGCCCGGCCGCCGTGGCGATTCCCGGTGTCTTCACCCGCCGCACCCCCCTTGGTCGTTCTCGTGTCCCCCGCCCCGGCCGACGAGGCTACCCGCGCCGCCCGCCGGTCTACGCGTCGCGACGGCGCAGGACGAAGCGGCCGGCCAGATGGGTGGCCGCCGTCCAGGCCACCACGATCAGCAGCCCGACGGAAGGCGGGTGGGGGCCGCTGCCCGACCCGAGCATGAAGTGGCCGCCGGAGGTCTGCGGCAGGTACTCGTTCACGGCCAGCAGGAACGGTCCGCCCAGGGCCGTGCACATGCTCGGCAGCACGGAGAGCACGACGAAGACCGCCGACAGGGTTCCGGCGGCCGTCCGCAGCGCGAACGCCGCTCCGACGGTCAGGACGGCGGTCAGGGCGCAGTAGACGCCGACCGCCAGGGTCTGCGCGGCCGCCTCGGAGGCGTCGAAGGAGGCGTGTCCCCGGAAGGGGATCCAGGCGACGGCCATGCCGAGGACGGTGTACAGGACTCCGGCGGCGAACGACACCCCGGCGGCGACGAGCGATTTGGCCAGCTGCACGCGGTGCCTGACGGGCACCCAGAGCAGCGAGGTGCGGATGCTGCCCGTGCCGTACTCGCTCGTGACCATGAGCATGGCCAGGACGACGATCACGAACTGGACCAGCATGACGGACGATACCGGGGCGTTGCCGAGCGGCTGGACCGGCTTGTCGTTGATCCGGGCGATGGAGCCGTAGTAGAAGGTGAACACCACGGTCAGCAGGGTTCCGGCGAGGAGGCAGACGTACGGGGTGCGCAGGGACCACAGTTTGGCCCACTCGGCCGCGACGGCGCCGGCGAGGCCCCCGCCGGCCGGGACGTTCCGGGCCGGTGAGGCGTTCCGGGCCGGCGGGACGTTCTGGATGTTCCGGACGGACGGCATGCGGGTCACACCTCGGTCTTCCGGGTCGGGTTCGGGGCCGCGGCATTGCTGTCCGGGGCTCCGTACTCCACGCTGCGCGCGGTCAGTTCCATGTACGCCTGTTCCAGGGAGGCGGGGACGCCGTCCAGCCGGTGCAGCCGGACGCCGAGCCGGTGGGCCAGGTCCCCGACCTCCTCCGCGGTGCGACCGCGTACGGCGAGCTCGTCCGCCTCCGCAGCGCCGGCCGGCTCCACCGTCACGTCGGCCCGCGCGGTCAGGTGGCCGGTCAGGGTGCGCCGGTCGCCGGGGTCCGGCACGCGCACCCGGACCGAGGCCGACGCGCTGCGGGCGAGGAACTCGGCCATCCCGGTGTTCGCGAGCAACCTGCCCCTGCCGATGACGACGAGCTGGTCGGCCGTCAGCTGCATCTCGCTCATGAGGTGGCTGGAGAGGAGGACGGTCTTGCCCTCCGCGGCCTGGGCGCGCACGAGTTCGCGCACCCAGCGGACGCCGTCGGGGTCCAGGCCGTTGACGGGCTCGTCGAAGACGAGGACCCCGGGGTCTCCGAGGAGGGCCCCGGCGATCCCGAGGCGCTGGTGCATGCCCAGGGAGAACGCCCCCGCGCGGCGCCGGGCCACCTTGGCGAGGCCCACCGTCTCCAGTACCTCGTCCACCCTGCGGGCGGGGATGCCGTTGCTGCGGGCCTGCGCGATCAGGTGGCCGCGCGCGGAGCGGGCGGGGTGCAGGGCCTTCGCGTCGAGGAGCGCACCCACTTCGCGCAGGGGGTGGCGGATCGCGGCGTACGGCCTGCCGCCGATGAGCGCTTCGCCCTCCGTGGGGTGGTCGAGACCGAGGATCATCCTCATCGTGGTCGATTTCCCGGCCCCGTTGGGGCCGAGGAAGCCGGTCACCCGCCCTTCCTCGATGTCCAGCGTGAGGCCGTCGACGGCGACGGTGTCGCCGTAGCGTTTGGTGAGCCTTCTCAGGGTGATCACGGCAGTCCCTTCGGTGTTTCCGGTACGGGAACGACCGTAGGAACCGGGGCGGGTGGCGCGCGTCAGCCTCGGGGCGGTGACCGGTGCCCCTACTTTCGTCGGGGGTCCCCCCGTCGAAAGGCCCTTCAGCGGGGCGTCGTTAGACTGCGCCGATGGTTCAGGTGCTGATCGCGGACGACGAGATGATGGTCCGTGCAGGTGTGCGCGCGATCCTGGCGCGGGACCCCGCGGTCGAGGTCGTCGCCGAGGCGGCCGACGGGTTCGAGGCCGTCGAGGCGGTGCGCGCGCACCGGCCGGCCGTCGCGCTGCTCGACATCCAGATGCCCGGGCTCGACGGGATCTCGGCGTGTGCGCGGATCCACCGCGAGCTGCCCGGCACGGCGGTGGTCATGCTGACCACCTTCGGCGAGGACGAGTTCATCGACCGGGCGCTGCGGGAGGGCGCGAGCGGTTTCCTGCTGAAGGCGGACGACCCCCGGGAGCTGCTGGCCGGGGTGCACGCGGTCGCGGCGGGCGGCGCGTACCTGTCGCCGCGGGTCGCCGCGCGGGTGGTCGCCGGGCTGCGTGACGGCCGGTCGCGGAGCGGGCTGCCGCCGCGGCGTGCGGTGGAGCGGCTCACGGAGCGGGAGCACGAGGTCCTGGCGCTGGTCGGGGCCGGTCTGTCCAACGCGGAGATCGCCGGCCGGCTGGCGCTGGTCGAGGGCACGGTGAAGGCCCACGTCAGTGCGGTCCTCGGCAAGCTCGGCGTCCGCAACCGGGTGGAGGCGGCGATCGCCGCGTACGAGGCGGGCCTGACCGGACACGACCGGTAGGGCCCGCCGCGTACGGGGGCGGCCGTCAGCCGAAGTGCGCGGTGACGCGCTGGAGCGGGACGAACTTGAAGTTCTGGTTGCCGCTGGTGCCGGGGGTTCCGTTGGAGCCGTCCTGGCAGATGAAGACGCCCTGCGGGAAGGCCGGGCCCAGGTTCGCGGCGGTGGCGTCGATGCCGTCGGTGTCCTCGCAGTCGTCGGCCGCGGTCCCGTTGGAGACGGCGAAGCGGCCGAGGTAGGCGCGGGTGGTGCGGTCGTAGACGGTGAAGTCGTCGCTGCCCTGGGAGGAGACGTAGAGCCGGTTGCCGGCGGCGGCGATGCCCTCGGCGTCGGCGGTGAGGTGGCCGCCGGATCCGGTGGAGTCGAGCTTGGTGCGCGCGGTGCCCGCCGTGGGTTCGGCGCCGTACACCCAGACGCCGACGTCCTCCTCGCCGAGGTAGAGCTTGCCGGTGCTCTCGTCGGCGTAGCAGCCCTCGACGGCGGAGCCCGCGTCCCACAGCCGGACGGAGGTGGCGGTCACCGAGGTGCCGTCGACGGCCAGTTCCCACTGCTCGACGCGGCCGGAGGTGGAGTTCGGGAACGCGTACAGCTTCCCGGAGACCGGGGAGGTGTAGAGGCAGATGCCGTGGGCGGTGACCTCGGTGGGGACGTCTTTGAGGTGCTTCAGCTGCCGGGTCGCGGGGTCGATGCGGTAGACGTGCATGGCCCCGTCGCCGCCGGCGGCCTCGTCGTCGGCGGAGACGACGATGTCGCCGCGCAGGTCGACGTTGTTGCCGTGGTCGCCGGAGATCCGCTGGATCCGGGCCCCGGACAGGTCGTAGACCTCCAGCGCGCCCTTCTTGTCCGTGGCGACGACCACGGACTTGGCGGGGTCCGTCGGGTGGACCCAGATGGCCGGGTCGTCGGCCGCGTCCCCGCTGTGCGAGACCGGGGCGGTCTCGACGGTCGCGGTGACGGAGACGGGAGCCGCGTGCGCGGGCGCGGCCGGCATGACCACGGCCGCCAGGACGGCGGCGGGCAGAACGGCCCTACGGACAGAAACGGTGAGCGGCACCGGGTTTCCTTCCCCTGCGAGTGACGGACGCGGGGAGCGTAGTGAGGCGGTGCGGCCACGGTGTGAACGTCAGCTGAACGAGCCGCTGCGTCCGGCACTTCGGGCCGGTGCACGGTCCCCGCGGCGTCAGCAGATGTCGGGTTCCTTGTACGCGGCCTCGCACGCGGCGCCCGCGTCCCGGGTGACCTCCGTCCAGAGGGCGGCCTCCACCTTGCCCAGCAGACGGGCCAGTTCGGTGCGTTCGGCCCCGTCGAGGCCGTCCAGGGTCTGGTCTTCCAGCTCGCCCCAGGCGCGTCGGACCTCGGCGAGGAGCCCGCAGCTGCCGTCCGTCGCCTCGACCAGGGAGGCCCGCCGGTCGGAGGGGTCGGGGCGGCGGCGCACGTGCCCGGAGTGTTCCAGGCGCTGGAGCATCTTGGTCACCGTGGAGGGGTCCAGGCCGACCGCCTTGATCAGCTCGGACTGGCGCACGGCCCCGTTGTCCCACAGGTGCATCATCAGGAACTCCTGCCCCGGATGCAGTCCCAGATCGCGCAGGGCCCGGCCGGCCGCTATCCGGTGGAGACGGGCCACCCGGCTGATCGCGTGGCTCACCGGTCCCTCCAGAACGGCGCTGGGCACCGGACAGTCCGGGGTGGCGCGCGGTTCCTGAGCGGCTTCCGCGGTCATGGCGGCGCTCCTCCTCGGTCGGGTCCGGTGGGTCCGGTCCGTGGCCTACACCGTGAACCTTACCCGCCTCCCAAATTTTACCTTGGTCGGCCAAGTAATGGGGTACGCTGCTTCACAGAGCCAATCATTGGCCGACCAATTAACTCTGTGAGGCGGATATGACCAGCGCTTTCGACTCGGTACGCATCGCCGGCGGCACGCTCCCCAACCGGATCGCCCTGGCACCCATGACCCGCAGCCGCGCCGCGGAGGGCGGGCTCCCCACGCCCCTCGTCGCCGAGTACTACACCCAGCGGGCCTCGGCCGGACTGCTCATCTCGGAGGGGATCCAGCCCTCCGTGGTCGGGCAGGGCTACCCCTTCACCCCCGGTCTGCACAGCGCCGAGCAGGTGGCCGCCTGGCGCGAGGTCACCGACTCGGTCCACGCGGCCGGCGGCCGGATCTTCGCCCAGCTCATGCACGCGGGCCGGATCGGGCACCCGTCACTGCTGCCCGACGGCCTGATCCCCGTCGCCCCCTCCGCCGTCACGCCGCAGGGGCAGCTGTTCACCGGTGACGGCATGAAGGACTTCGAGACGCCCCACGAGCTGACGGGCGCCGAGGTCCGGGCGACCATCGCCGACTTCGCCGCGGCCGCCCGCAACGCCGTCGAAGCCGGCTTCGACGGGGTCGAGCTGCACGGCGCCAACGGCTACCTGATCCACCAGTTCCTGGCCCCGGGCTCGAACCGGCGCACCGACGAGTGGGGCGGCACTCCCGAGAACCGCGTCCGCTTCGCCGTCGAGGTCGTCAAGGCGGTCGCCGCGGCGATCGGAGCCGAGCGCACCGGACTGCGCGTCTCGCCCGGGAACACGTACAACGACATCGCGGAGCCCGACCCGCAGCCCGTCTACGAGGCGCTGGTCAAGGAGATCGACGGGCTGGGTCTGGCCTACCTGCACGTACTGGAGAACGGCCCCGAGGCACGCGACATCACGCTCGCCCTGCGCAAGCAGTTCTCCGGTCCGCTCGTGCTGAACCCCGCGACCGAGGGCCCCACCGACCACCGCGCGCTCACCCTGATCGAGGACGGCACCGCGGACGTGCTCGCCTTCGGCGCCCTCTTCCTCGCGAACCCCGACCTCCCGGACCGCCTGCGCACCGAGGGCCCGTACAACACTCCGGACCCGGCCACCTTCTTCGGAGGCGACGCCCGCGGCTACACGGACTACCCGGTCCGCGCGTAGGCCGCGCCAGGCCCGGCCCGGCGTGCGGCCGGGCGCCCGAGCCGGGGTGCGGCCCCGTCGCAGCCTGGGTGGCCGAGCCGCACCCCGTGGCGGGCGCCTACCCGCGGGTCGCATCCGCTAACGGAGGACCGCCGGGTTTCGCCCGGCCGCGGCCGGGGCAGCCGCCCCACAGGCAGGCCCGCACGCCGGGGCACATCCGGGGGGAGAAACCGGAGGGAGCAGCCATGGACGACCAGGGCGGCGCCGGAGGCGTCCCACCCCACGACGGGCACCACTCCCACGGCACACCGCGCGGCCGCCGCCGCGACGAGGAGCGGCCGGACGGGCGGACCCCCGCCGCCGACACGGACGAGGCGAGCCGCCTCGACCGGCCGTCCCCCACGGCGGACGCCGGTTCGGGCCGCAAGCGCTGGGTGGGCCCGCAGGACGAGAAGGGCACCCCGGACACGAAGGGGAAGTGAGGCGAGCGCCATGACCGAGCAAGGCATCTGGGGCTACAGCCGGGACGCCGGCCACGAGAAGGGCCTCGACCTGACCGGCTACAAGGTCGAGGCCACGGACGGCTCCATCGGGAAGATCGACAAGCACTCCGAGGACGTCGGGGCCTCGTACCTCGTCGTCGACACCGGGGGCTGGATCTTCGCCAAGCACGTCCTGCTCCCGGCGGGCACCATCCACCGGATCGACACCGCCGAGGAGAAGGTGTACGTCGACCGGACCAAGGAGCAGATCAAGGACGCGCCCGAGTACGACGAGGAGAAGTACCGCGGGGACCCCAACTACCTGGAGCGGTTCGCCCGCTACCACGGCCAGCCCCACATGTAGCGGCTCGCCGGCCCCCGCTACGCCGGGGCGTCCGCCCACGGCGTGTGGCCGGGCGGCACCTCCTCCCCGGGTGCCACCGGCCCGGGCGGTGTGCCCCGGCCGAACGGCCGGCCGCCGAGCGCCTCGCGGCCGTGCGGTGCCAGCCAGCCCGCCAGGTCGGGGCCGGCGGGCACGATGCCGGTGGGATTGATGTCGGCGTGCACGGTGTAGTAGTGCCGTTTGATGTGGTCGAAATCGACCGTGTCGCCGAAGCCGGGCGTCTGGAAGAGGTCACGGGCGTACGCCCACAGGACCGGCATCTCGCTCAGCTTGCGCCGGTTGCACTTGAAGTGCCCGTGGTAGACGGCGTCGAAGCGCACGAGCGTGGTGAACAGCCGGACGTCGGCCTCGGTGATCGTGTCGCCGACCAGGTAGCGGGACTCCGACAGCAGCCGCGAGAGGGCGTCGAGCCGGGCGAAGAGCCGCTCGTACGCGCGGACGTACGAGGCCTGCGTCCCGGCGAACCCGGCCCGGTAGACCCCGTTGTTGACGTCGGCGTAGACCGCCTCGTCGATCGCGTCGATGCGCCGGCGCAGCGCGGCCGGATAGAGGTCGGGGGCGCCGTCGCGGTGGTACGGCGTCCACTCCAGCGACAGGTCGAGCGTGATCCGCGGGAAGTCGTTGGTCACCACCTTGCCGGTGGTGACGTCCACGATCGCCGGGACCGTGATCCCGCGGTCGTAGGCGGGGTCGCGGGCGAGGAAGGCCTGCTGGAGGCGCTCGATGCCGAGCACCGGGTCCCGGCCGCCGGGGTCGAGGTCGAAGGCCCAGCTCCGCTCGTCGTGCACGGGCCCGGCGACGGCCATGCCGAGCACCCGCTCCAGCCCGAGGAGCCTGCGTACGATCACCGCCCGGCTCGCCCACGGGCAGGCACGGCTCACCACCAGCCGGTAGCGGCCCGCTTCCACCGGGAAGCCGTCGCGGCCGTCCGCCGTGATCCGGTCGGCCAGGTAGCGGCCGTCGCGGGTGTACTCCGCGCCCGTGTTCACGTAGTTCATCTTCCACGCCTACCCGGGCCTCCCGGGGCTACCCTCCAGGGATGGAACGCGCTGAAGTGCTCAAGCGAGTGATCGGCATCCTGACCGAGGCCCAGGACATCCGCCGGGCGGCCGAAGCCGGCGAGCCCGACGACCTTCCCGGCGCTACGGCCGGGGTCGCCACCCAGCTCCTGAACGAGATGCTCCCCTCGATCAGCGTCCCGGCCGACGCGACCCCGCAGCAGGTGGCCACGATCGTGGCCGAGGCGCTCGGTCCGGCGCTGCACACGATGGTGTCCGGCTTCAGCCTGGCCTTCACCAGCCTCGCGATGGCGCACGACGAGGGCCGTACGGACGTCTCCTCCATCGAGGTGCTGCAGCAACTCGCCCTGGAGGTCCAGGCGGGAACCTACGACGAAGGCTCCGGAGGCTCCTGAGGCCCGCTCCCCCGGGCCCGTCCGCGCATGCGCCCGGACGGGCCCGGGTAGGCGCACCACGCATCCGAGACCGCACACGAGCCGAGGAGGCACCATGCCGCGCGGTTCCAGCCCCAAGCGTGAACGCCAGTACGAGCACATCAAGGAGAGCGCCGAGGAGCGCGGCGAGAGCCCGAAGCGCGCCAAGGAGATCGCCGCACGCACCGTCAACAAGGAACGGGCCCGCGCGGGCGAGTCCAAGACCGCCAGCCGGTCCTCGACGCAGGACATCTCCTCCGGCCGCCGCGGCGGACTGCGCTCCCACAGCGGCGCGCAGGGGCCGACGAAGGAACAGCTCTACAACGAGGCCAGACAGCGCAACATCAAGGGCCGCTCGTCCATGGACAAGGCCCAACTCAAGCGTGCCCTCGGCCACTGAGCCCGGCACTCCGGGCGGAGCGCGCCGGTCCCGCACCGCGTGCCGTGCCCGTGGGCGGCGGGTCCGCCTTGCATACTCACGGCGTCCGCACCTCTCCGCCGTCAGCTCGTGAGATGAAGGAACCCGCAATGACACCACCTGGCGACCAGGGCCATCCGCCGGGTTCCTCCCCGGCCCCGGGCGGCGCGCCGGGTCTCGCACCCGCCCCGCCCGGGGCGGCGGTGCGGGCCGTGGGCATGGTGATGGCAGCGACCCCGTGTTCGGCCCGGGACGCCCGGCAGGTGCTGCTCGTGGCCGCCGAACTCGCCCGGGCCACGGTGGCGGAGGTCGCCGCGGCCCTGGTCGCGGGCGCGGACGGGGAGCCGGTGCCCGCCTCGGCGGAGCGGGCACTGCGCCGCGCGATGGAGGCCGCGCGCACCGTACGGCCCGTGGGGGGCCGCGTACGGGTGGGGCCCGCGCCGAACCGGGCCCGTGCGGAGGAGGTCCTGTCCCGTCTGGAGGGCTGCCGGGCCCGCCTGAGCGCCGCGCCCGGCGATCCGGGCGCGGTGCGTTCCATGGACGACGCGGTGTACACGCTGTGCGTCCTCATGGGCCGTCGCACCGCCTACGAGGCCGTGCACGCCGCCCGCCGGCACCTGGCCGGCCCCTGGTGAACGCTCCGGCGGCCGGCGGAGGTTGACCGGCACGCCGGGCGGCGGGCCCGGGTACGGCCGTCGGCGCCGTCAGTGTCCGCTCCCCCCGGCCCGGAACCCGCGCGGCACCATCCACAGGACCAGTACGGTCACGGCGGCCACGATGCCGACGGACACGTACGAGGTCGTGGTGAGGGCGCTGTCGAAGGCGGAACGGGCCTCGGCGAGGAGCCGTTCGCCGGCCGGTCCCGGCAGCGTCTCGGCGACTTCCTTCGCCCCGCCGATCGACTCGCGCGCCAGGTGGGAGGCGGTGTCCGGCATGTGTGCGGCGTAGCGGGCGGCGTGGAGGGAGCCGAGGAGCGCCACGCCGAGGCCGACGCCGAGTTCGTACGAGGTCTCGGAGACGGCCCCGGCCTGGCCGGCCCGGTCGGCCGGGACCGCGGAGACCAGGACGGCGGCGGCGACGGTGACGGCGAGGCCGTCACCGAGGCCGAGGGCGGCCAGGAAGACGGCGACGTACCCGTACGGGGTCGGTACGGGGGCCAGGGCCAGCAGGAGGAAGCCCGCCAGCAGACCCAGCAGGCCGGCGCCCATCACCGCCCGGACGCCGAGGCGCTGCATGAGGCGCGGGGCGAGCAGGGAGCCGACGAGCATGGCGACGGCCACGGGCAGGGTGCGCAGGCCGGCCTGGAAGGGCGAGTAGCCGTGCACGTACTGGAACCAGAGGGAGACGAGGAACAGGGCGGCGCCGGCCGCGAGCATCGCCATGAGGGTGACGAGCGCCGCCGCGGTGAACGGCCGGTTCCGGAAGAGCCGGACGTCGAGCAGCGGGTCGGGCAGCCTCAGCTGGCGGTGGGCGAACGCGGCGAGCACCAGCAGTCCGGCGGCGAGGACGGCCAGGTCGGTGACGGTGGGGCTGCCCTTGGCCACGTGTTTGACGCCCCAGGCGAGGGCGACGATGCCGACGACGGACAGCAGGGCGCTGGGCAGGTCGAGGGCGTGCGTGCCGGGCGCCTTGTACTCGGGCAGCAGCCGGATGCCGGCCAGGACCGTCGCCACGACGACGGGGACGTTGACCCAGAAGGCCGCGGACCAGCCGTACCGCTCGACGAGCAGCCCGCCGACCAGCGGGCCGATGGCGGCGCCCGCGCCCGCGACGGCGGCCCAGATGCCGATGGCACGGGTCCGCTCGTGGGGGTCGGTGAAGATGTTCCGGATCAGTGACAGGGTCGAGGGCATGACCATCGCGCCGCCGACGCCGAGCAGGACGCGTCCGGCGATGAGCACGGCGGGGGTGGTGGCGGTCGCGGCGATCACCGAGGCCAGGCCGAACAGGACGAAGCCGATGAGGAACAGGCGTTTGCGTCCGTACCGGTCGCCGACCGCGCCGGTCGTCACGAGCAGGCCGCCGAGGACCAGGCCGTAGATGTCGATGATCCACAGTTGTTGCAGGGCGGTGGGGTGCATGTCGTCGATGAGGGACGGCAGTGCGACGTTGAGGATGGTGGCGTCCATCGCCACCACGAGGAGGCTGGAGCACAGCACGGCGAGCATCAGCCAGCGCCCGGATCCGGGGCGGCGTTCCGCGGCGGGGCCTGTGGGGTTCACGGCTCGGGCCACGGGATGTCCCATCCCTCGGACGGGCTCCGGGAGCGGGGCCCGCGTAGGTGCTCGCGCCCGCTTGGTGCGGGCTTGTCCAGGTATAGAAGGCGGTCGGGCGGCACGCAAGCCGAGCGCCGCCGCCCGGGTCCGGAGCGGGGACGGCGGGGCCGGGAGTCCGGGCGCCGCGGACCGCAACTGCGGGTGGTTTTCGGCCTGTTCCGGAAACGATCGGCGTATGGCCGGGATCACAGCGGGTTCCGGGAACGCTCGGGCCAATGCACCCGGGGGCGCGGTAGCCGACAGGTACGGTTTGGCCATGGATGTTTCCGGAACAAGCGCTACCGCTGAGAACACCACGCCGTCGGCCGCCATCAAGGCCACCGCGCGCCAACTCCTCGTGAAACTGGGCGCCGGAGGACTGTCCCTGGACGCCGTCGCCGGTGACAGCGGTCTCGCCCTCGCCGACGTGGAAGCCGTCTTCCCCCACCGGGACGACCTGCTGACCGCACTGGTCATCGACGCCTACGACGACTCCGCCGCCGCGATGGAGGCGGCCGACGAGGCCGCCCGCGCCGCCGGCGCCCCGGCGGGCGCGCGGCTGCTCGCGGTGACGCGGGCCCTGCGCGCCTGGTCCTTCGCCAACTCGGCCGAGTTCACGCTGATCTACGGCTCCCCCGTACCCGGCTACCACGCCCCGCAGGACACCGTCCCGCCCGCGTCGCGCACCCCCGCGGTGCTGGCCGGCATCGTACGTGCGGCGCTGGAGGCCGGGGAGCTCACCCCGCCGCGCCGCGCGGTGCCCGGGCCCCCGCTGCTCCTGCCGGAGGCCGTCGAACTGTTCGGCGGCGTCCCGGAGGCGCCGTTCTCCGACCTCGTCGAGCGCGGCATCGTGCTGTGGAGCGGGCTGGTCGGGCTGCTGGTGTTCCAGGTCTTCAGCCGTACCCACGACAGCGTCCGGGACGAGTCCGCGTACTTCGACTTCGCCATCGCCGTGACCGCCGAAGGAATCGGCCTGACCGTTCCCCTGGACGAGACCACCGACACCGAGTAGACCGTCTGCCGCACGCGCGGCACGGGCGGGGAATCAGGCCGTGAACACCACCAGAACCCTCTGTTTCGTCATAGCGGCGCTCTCGTCGTACGCCGCCCTCCTCTACCGGCTCTGCCAGGTGCGGCGCAGCTGGCGCGACAGCGCCTACCGCACCCTGGTGATCACACTGCTGCTGCAGTGCCTCACCTTCACGATGGGCGCCGTCGCCATGGGGGGCGGCAGCTTCCTGGGCGTCGGCAACCTCGCCATCCTGCTGATGCACGTGTTCGCCGTCGCGTTCTGCGTCAGCGCGCAGATCATCCTGCTGCGCTGGGCGACCGAGACCGAGGAGGCGGCGCGCAAGGCCCGCTACTGGCTGATCACCGGCGTCGCCCTCAGCGTGCTCCTGATCGTGCTCTTCTTCGTCGCCGACGGCCCGGGCAGGTCGGCGGAGGACTTCAACTCGGGCAGCGGACAGCCGCTGGTGCTCACCTACCTCCTGGTCTTCATCGTCTCCCAGGCGGTTCCGTGCGTCACCATCTTCCGCCAGTGCGGGCCCTACGCCCGTATGACGGGGAAGGCCTCGCTACGGCAGGCGCTGCGCATGCTCTCCGTCGCCGCGGTCATCCTCTTCCTCTACTGCGTGTGCCGGACGGTCAACATCCTCACGGGCGCGTCGGGGATCGACATCGGCGCGTGGCAGCTGGCGTCCAACGTGTTCAGCGCGCTGGGCATCTTCACGCTCTCGCTGAGCCTGACCATCTCCTCCTGGGAGGCCTCGACGGCCAAGCTCGTCGAGTGGGCCCGCAGCTACCGTTCGTACCGGGCGCTCTACCCGCTCTGGCGCGACCTGTACGAGTCCTCCCCGGACATCGTCCTGGAGCCCGCGGGTTCGGCTTCGGTCTCTGACCTGAACTACCGCCTCCACCGGCGCGTCATCGAGATCCGCGACGGGTGGCGGGACCTGCGGCCCTACATCGACCGCACCGCCGGGGACGGCGGCGAGGCCGTGGGGGCCGGGGCGAGCGAGGAGCACCGGCAGGCGTTCACGGAGGCGGCGCAGATCAAGCGCGCCCTACAGGCCAAGCGTTCGGGCACCGTCCCCGTCGACAACCAGGACGCCGGGGACTTCGACGCACGGGACACGGACAACTTCTCCGCGGAGGTCGCGTGGCTCACCCAGGTCGCGTCGGTGTACCGCAAGCTGGGCAAGGCGAGCTGAGAGTCCCGCCCGGGCCTGACGTCGTCGGGCCCGGGCGAGCCCTTCCCCCGTGGAAACCCCCCGTGACGTGACCCGCCCGGGCCGGCCCCCATCCCCCGAGGGCCGGCCCGAAGCGGACCGAACGTGCCGACGACCAACTCGGCTACCCCCGTGAGCAAAGTTAGCTGGCAGCTATCGGCGAGGTCCACGGTGGCGGACTCCGGCCAGATTGTCAACTGACCGCTAATCTGCAAAACTGACAGATAGCTGAGAGCAATGCCGAGGAGGTGACGGAAGGGAGATGGGCAGTGTCCGAGACTGACGACCGGCCCGTGCTGGCAGTGCGTCTGGACAACCTCTTCAAGACGGTTCGTCCCAAGGGCAAGCACTGGACCAACGCCGAGGTGGCCGACGAGCTGAAGCGGGCCAACCCCGACCTCAAGGCCGGCGGCGTGTACCTGTCGCAGCTGCGGACGGGCAAGCGCTCCAACCCCTCGCCGGACCTGCTGGCCGCCCTCGCCCGGTTCTTCGGCGTGTCGGTCGCCTACTTCTTCGACGACGAGGTCGCCGAGTCGGTGCTGAGCGAGGTCGCCGCCATCGAGGCGCTGCGGCAGGCGGGCGTCCGCTCCGTGGCCATGCGGGCGGCGGGGATGAAGAAGGAGAACCTCCAGGCCATCACGGCCATCATGGACCAGTACCGGCAGATGCAGGGCCTTCCGCCCGTCACCGATCCGTCCGAACCCTCGGGCCCCGCGGAAGCGGAGTGAGGGTGCCGGGGAAGGGCCGGCCGGCCGACCAGGACCGCCGCAGCCGGCTCAAGAAGCTCCGCAAGGACGGCGCACGGCGGATAGCCGAGCTCGGCCTGCCGGACGGCGCCGACGTGGCCGAGCTCTGCCGCTATCTCGGAGAGGTCCGCGACCGCCCCATCACGCTGATCCCGATGCAGATGCCCGCGTCGCAGCCGTGCGGGATGTGGGTCGCCGCACGCGACGAAGACCTCATCTTCTACGACGCCAACACGACCAGCGCGCATCAGGAGCACATCATCTTGCACGAGCTGGGCCACATCATCTGCTGCCACCGCGGAGCCGGCTGGCTGGACGAGGCGAGCTCCCGCCTCCTCTTCCCCAACCTCGACCCCGATCTGGTCCGCGACATGCTCCTGCGCGCGACGTACGACGACGTCCAGGAACAGGAGGCCGAGGTCATCGCCTACCTGCTGTCCCAGCGCATGGGCAGCACCGGGGAAGGGCAGGGCCCGGCGGCCGACGGCGGGTCCGGGAAGACCGAGATGCTCAGCCGGATCGAGCGCACCCTGTTCTGAGGCGGCCCGCTCATCCCCCGGCGGCCGCCACCTCCTCGGCCAGCATCGCGACGGCCCGCCGGATGTCGTCCTCACGGTGGTCGCTGGTGACGAAGAACCGCAGGCGTGCGAGGTCCTCCTCCACCGCCGGGTGGAAGATCGGGTCGGCGATGACGCCCCGCTCGTACAGCCGGTCCGAGACGCGCAGGGTGCGCGCCGAGTCGCCGAGGACGACGGGCACGATCGGGGTGTGGGCACTGGAGCCCGTGTCCAGACCGGCCGAGGCGGCCAGGCCGAGGAAGAGCTCCGCGTTCCGCCGCAGCGTACGCACCCGCTCCGGTTCGGCGGTGATCAGCTCGGTCGCCGCCAGTGCGGCCGCCGCGTTGGCCGGGGTCAGGCCGACGCTGTAGACGAAGCCGGGCAGGGTGTGGCGTAGCCAGCGCACCATCCGGGCCGAGCCGCCGAGGTATCCGCCGCAGCTCGCGAAGGCCTTCGACAGGGTGCCCATCCAGAGGTCCACGCCGGTCCGGGCCACGCCGAAGAACTCGCCCACGCCACGGCCGTGGTCGCCGACGGTGCCGATGCTGTGGGCCTCGTCGACCATCAGCAGAGCGCCGTATCGTTTCTTCACCTCGATCACGGCGGGCAGGTCGACGAGGTCGCCGTCCATGCTGTAGGCGCCCTCGACGGCGATCAGCACCCGCCTGAACCGGGAACGGTTGACCCGCAGCATGTGTTCCAGCTGCGCCGTGTCGTTGTGGGCGAACGGGCGCCGCGCCGCGCCCGACAGCGCGCAGCCCTGGAGGATGCTGTCGTGGGCGAGCGCGTCGTGGATGACCAGGTCCCCCGCGCCCACCAGGTGCCCGACGGCGGTGACGTTGGTGGCGTGACCGCTCACCAGCGCCAGGCAGTCCTCGACGCCGAGGAACGCGGCGAGCGCCCCCTCCAGCCGTACGGTCAGCTCCCGTTCGCCGGACAGCGGCCGGCTCGCGGAGACCGAGGTCCCGTAGCGGTCCACGGCCCGGTGCGCGGCCCCGCTGACCGCGGGGTGGCCGGAGAGGCCCAGGTAGTTGTAGCTGCCGAAGGACAGGTACGGCCGGCCGCCGATCACCGTGGTGTCGCGGATGGTGCCCTCGTGGACGCGGAAGTACGGGAAGTCCGCGCCGCTGCCGGTGATCGCGCTCAGGCGCTCCTCGAAGCGGCGCACCTCCGGGAAGTCGTCCACGCGCGCGGTCGCCGGACCCCAGTCGTCCCGCGGCCCGTCGGGCACGGCCGCGCCGGGATCGGGGAACCGCGTCAGGTGGGGGGCGATCAGGGCGGTCAGCCCGTCGATGGTGAGTCCCGGCGAGAACACCTCCTCGCCGGCGAAGCCCGGCGCCCACTTGCCGAGGACGACCTCCAGCTCCTGGAGCATGAGGGAGTCGAAGCCGAGATCGGTCGTCAGCGCCATCCGCCCGTGCAGGTCGGAGAGCGGGAAGACACCTGTCCGCGAGACCGCTTCGAACACCGCGGAGGCGGCCGATGCCGTCGATCGTGCGGATGGCGCCGGTGCCGGCGGCGCCGGTGCCGGTGCCGGTTCGTCGTGGGCTTCCGGCGCGCCGGGCACTGCCGTTGCTCCCGGCGCGGCCACGAACGCCCGCGTCCCTCCGGACGGGTGCTCCGCCTCGCGGGCCGACTCGTCGACCACCCAGTGGCGGCGCGGGGCGAGCGGGCTCGGCGGCAGGGTGCACGGGGGCGTCCGCTCCGTCACGGGACGGATTCCGCCGCCGGTGACCGCGCGTACCGCGAGCCGGGCCAGCTCGGTCCGCCGCGCGGCGGCCGGCTGCGAACCCGGTGCCGGTACGGCCGCCTCCGCGGGCCGGCCGGGCGGTACGGTCCCGACCGCGCTGCCCGGACCGAGTTCGCCGGTGCGGCCCGCTTCGACGGCCCCGGCCGCCTCGGTGAGCCGGGTGACGGCGTCCTCGGCGTCGTCCGCCACCAGGGCCAGGCGTTCCGCGAACGGCGCCCGGCGGGCCAGTGTGCCGGCCACCGCGGCCAGCGGCGGCCGGTCGCGGTCGATGGTCTGCGCCAGGTCGCGTGCGTAGCGGGCCAGCCCGGCCCGGTCGCGGGCGCTGAGCACCAGCAGCTGCGGCTCCCCGTCCGCCGCGGGGTGGGCGGGACCCGCGGCGCACTCCTCCACCACCACGTGGACGCCGGTACCGCCGAAGCCGAAGGCGCTCACACCTGCCCGGCGGGGCTGACCGGATTCCGGCCACGGGGTCACCGCCGTCGGGATCGTCAGCCGGGCGGCTTCGAGCGCGGAGGTGTCGGCCCTCTCGAACTCCGGCTGCGGAGGTATCGCGCCCCGGTGGACCGCCAGTACCGTCTTGATGAGGCCGGCCATCCCCGCGGCGTTGAGGGAGTGCCCGACGACCGCCTTCACCGCGCCGAGGAAGGCGGGGGCGCCGTGTTCCCCGCGCAGTTCGCGCAGGACGCCGATCTCGACCGGATCGCCGACCCGGGTTCCCGTGCCGTGCGCCTCCAGGTAGTCCACCGAGCCCGGGGCCAGGTCCGCGTCGCGGTAGGCGCGGCGCAGTGCGCGCAGCTGGCCGGCGGCCTGGGGGTGCATGCCGCCCTGCACGGTGCCGTCGTTGGCCGATCCCACGCCGCGGATGACGGCGTAGACCCGGTCGCCGGCCGCCAGCGCGTCGGACAGGGGGCGCAGTACGAGGATCCCGGCGCCCTCTCCCAGGACGAAGCCGTCGGCCTCCGCACCGAAGGGCAGGCACCTGCCGGTGCGCGAGATGGCCCCGATCCGGCTCAGTCCGATCAGCAGGTCGGGGGCGAGGACGAGTTGGGCGCCGCCCGCCAGCGCGATGCGGGTGCGGCCGGCGCGCAGGGCGTGCACGGCGTTGGCCACCGCCATGAGTCCGCCGGAGCAGGCGGCGTCCAGGGCGTAGCTCTCGCCGTGCAGGTCGAAGACCGAACTGATCGTGTTGGGGCCCATGTTGAGCAGGAGTCCGGCCACGGACGTGCCGTGCAGTCCGTCGACCGCGCGGACCGCGTCCGCCCACCGGGCGTCGTCCACCCGCGCGCCGAACTCGCCTCCGGCGAGCTGGCGCATCCGGATCTGCATGGTGCTGAGTTCGCGGTATCCGCTCTCGGTGAGCGAGGTGATGACCGAGGTCTCCTCCCGGTCGAAGCCGTCGGCCTCCCAGCCGGCGTCCTGGACCGCCTCGCGCGCGAGGTCGATCAGCAGCCGGTGCTGGGGGTCCATCGACTTGGCCCGCCGGGGCGGGATGCCGTAGTGCGCCGCGTCGAAGTGGCCCACGTCCGGCAGCAGCGCCATGGTGTCCGCGTAGGTCGCGGAGGAGTCGCGGAAGTCGTCGCTGAGGAAGGCGGCGCTGCGCCACCGCGCGTCCGGGACGGTGGAGAACTGTGCCTGCGGGGCCGTCAGGAGCCGCCAGTACTGGTTCAGGTCGCGGGCCCCGGGGAACCGGCAGGCCATCCCCACGATCGCGACGTCGTCGCGGCGCGTTCCCGCCGGGGCCGCTGGAGAGTCCGGTGCGGTCACAGCCGCCGTCCCGCGGTGTTCAACCGCTCCCGCCACCAGTCCACGGTGGCCTTGACCTGCTGGTCGAGCGGGGTGGCGCGGACGGTGAACCCGGCTTCGTAGGCGCTCGCGTCGACGACGAAGGGCCGGGTGAACTGGTAGCGGATCTCCTTCAGTTCGCGCAGCAGCGGGGAGAAGAGGGAGCCGAGGGCGAGTACGGGAGCGGGGACCGCGCGTACCGCGACCGGTGCGGTGCCCGCTTCGGCGGCGAGGCGGTCGGTCATCTGCCGTACGGACCGGGCGGGTTCGGTGGGGACGTGCCAGGCCCGGCCCCAGGCGCGCTCCTGGCCGGCCACTTCGGCCAGGGCCCGGGCCACGTCGGGGAGGTAGGTCCAGCTGTGCGGGGCGTCGGGGTCCCCGAGTGTGGAGACGGGCTTGCCGCGCAGCAGGGGCGGCAGGACGCGTGCGGCGAGGTGGCCGCCGTCGGTGACGCCGGGGCCGAAGAAGTCCGAGGCCCGTACCTCGACGGCGCGGATGCGGCCCTGTTCGTGGAGCTTCCGCGCTTCCTCCCAGGCGGCGGCGCGCACCGCTCCCTTGGGACCGCTCGCCGCGAGCGGCAGCGCCTCCGTCATCGGAACGTCCACCGGGCCGTAGCCGTAGAGGTTGCCCAGCATCACCAGGACCGCCCCGGTCGCCTCCGCCGCCGCACAGGCCGACGACGCGAGCGCCGGCAGCTCCGCCACCCAGCGGTGGTACGGCGGAGCCGCACAGTTGAACAGGGCGACAGCCCCCCGCGCGGCCTCGGTCAGCCGAGCACTGTCCGTCGCGTCGAAGGCGACGTGCTCGATGCCGGGCTCCGGATCGCGGCCGCCCGACTTCGTCACGACCCGTACCGAATGCCCCTGCTCCGCGAGCAGTCGGGCAGTGGCCGCTCCGGCGGCCCCGAATCCTATGACCACGTAAAAACTCACGTGGGCACCCTACGGCGTGCCCCTCGACGGTGTATGGAGAGCGCCACTCGATCCGGCCACCGCCCTCACCGCTCCGGCACCCCGTCCCCCGTCGGCGATGACCCGGGGGATGAAGATCTTGTGACGATCATGCGCACGCGGCGGAGCGAGGGGGCCGGGCCGGGCCGCCCCTGCGGTAGAGGGCCCCCCGGCACCGGGCTCCGCACGACCCCACCCGGGCTGCGCGCGGCACCGGGGACGAACGGCGCGATCTCGCTCTCCCCGGGGCCGGGTCAGTCGCCGCCACCGCCACCGCAAGAGGAGCCACTGCCGCAGGACGAGCCGCCGCCGCAGCCGTACCCGCCGCCACCGTCCGAGGAGCCGTCGCGCCTCGCCTTGCCGCCCGTCTTGGACTCCCCCACCGCGACGACGACGATCACGATGCCCACGACCACCAGAACCACTACGAGCCCCACGACCGCCACCCCCGTTTTTTGGTGCCTCAGGTCTTTCCTGCGCCAAGGAAATGCCCTGCACGGCCCGCGCGCCAGCGCACTTGAGCAACTCCAGAGCTTGGCCGTCGGCACGAGGAGCGATCCACCATGACCCGGCACACGCCGCGCCGTCGGGGCGGTCTGTCGCGGCGGGCCTTCCTCGGGCCACACTGGGCACCCCGGGGAACGGACCGTCCCCCGAGTCCGCGGAGGTGGTGGGGCGTTGACAGGTGAGTCCCGGCAGCAGTCCGGTCCGGCCGTACGGCCCCCCGTGTGGGAGACGTACGGGCCGGCCGACCTCAGTGCCGTGCCCGTGTTCGCCGGAGGGTTCATCAACTTCGGCTACTGGGAGTCCGTCGACCTCGAAAGCCCCCTGTCGGAGGGGGACCGGATCCGCAGCGAACAGGACCTGTACCGGCACGTCCTGGACGCCGCCGCCCCCGCGAACGGCCGGGCCGTGGAAATCGGCTGCGGACTCGGCCTCGGCTGCGCGCTCGCCCTGGAGGAGTACCGGCCTGCGGGCATCACCGGGGTGGACATCCACCCCCAACAGCTCCAACGGGCCCGGAACGCCAACGCCCGACTGCTGGCGTCCGAGCCGGACCGGCTGCGCTTCGCCCTCGGGGCCGCCGAGGACCTGCCGTTCGGCGACGGGGAGTTCGACTGCCTGTACAGCGTCGAGGCCGCCCAGCACTTCCCGGACCTGTCCGCTTTCGCCCGCGAAACGGCGCGCGTCCTGCGCCCCGGCGGACGGGTGGCGGTCGCCAGCTTCTTCAGCGTCGACGGCACCCCCGCCCAGGCCGACCGGCTCGCCGGCCTCCTGGACTCGTTCGCCAGCGGACTGGACATCGCCCGGCCCGTCTCGCCGCTCGCCGACGCCCTGACCGGCTCCGGCCTCGTCGACGTCCGGACCCGCTCGATCGGCCCGCACGTCTGGCCCGGCTGGGACCGCTGGCTGTCCCGGCTCTGGAAGCCCGGCACCTGGCCGCGGAACTTCCTGGCCGCCTGGGAGGAACGCGTCCTGGACTACTACCTGGTCACCGCCACCCGCCCGTAACCCCCTCCGGGGCGGCCGGCGCACCGGCCGCGGGCAGACAGAAGGCCCCGGCCTCCCTGAGGAGGCCGGGGCCTTCGTGATCGAGCGCTGGGCAGGCCTTGCACCTGCATTTCCCCACGGGAAGTGGGACGTCTTTCCTTGGACCACCAACGCCGGTCCCACCACCGACGATCGCGGCCGCGAGAACAAGATCACTATAGCGCACGGAGCGGGCTCCGGCACACCCGCGTGCCGGTCCGCCGGTGCGGGGCGATGCTGGTGGCATGGCTGGTGGCCTTCGCGGGGCACGGATGCCCCCCGACTACGCGGCGGCGGCCCGGCGGTCGGTACGGGTGACCCTCGCCGGGAGCGCCGGGTTCTACCTGCTCCTCTACGGGTTCGGCTCGGCCACCGGCGCGACCTACGCGCTGTTCGCCGCCGTGGCGCTGGCCGGCCTGTCCCACATCCCCGGAACCGGGCGGCAGCGCGCCGCGGTGCTGATGCGGACCCTGCCCGCCTGCTGGGTGCTGATCACGATCGGCACCTACCTGTCCGTACGGACCTGGAGCGCGGCCCTCGGGATGCTGGTGGTCGGCTTCGCGCTGGCCTTCACCGCCGTGGGCGGCCCCCGGCCGGCGGGTGCCGCGCCGGGACTGCAACTGATGTACATCCTGCCGTCGTTCCCGCCCTACGATCCCGGCTCGCTCGGCGAACGGCTGGTGGGCGCGACGGTGGGCATCGCCCTGCTCGTCCTGGCCGAGGCGTTCCTGCTGCCCGATCCCCCGACCGTGCCCTACCGGGAACTGGCCGCACGGGCCGCCGACGCCGTACGGCGGTGCGCCGACGAACTGGCCGGGCCGCCGTACGCGGTCTCCGGCGCGGCGGCGCGGACGGCGGAGGAGGCCGGGACGCGGCTGCGGCCGTCCCAGGTGCCGGAGGCCGAGCGGCCCGCCGGGCCGGGCGTACGGGACCGGGCCCTGGCCCAGACCGGCCTGGCCACCCGTACCCTCCTGAGCCGTCTGACGCTGCTCCCCCCTGCCCCCGGCGGCCCGCATCCGGGCAGCGCCGGGCTGGACGTGCTGCGGGCCGTACGGGACGCGGCCGCGGAAACGGCCGGCCGCCTCCGCGGCCGGGAGCCCGCCGGGGACGCGCACGCCGACCTGCTGCGGGCCCGTACGGCACTGGCCGCGGGCCCGGCCGAGGACGCCTCCCCGGCGCTGCTGCGGCGGCACGCGGCGGTGATCGAGGTCGCGGACGCCGCCCTGGCGATGTCGACGGGCGCCGGGATCGCGGTGGACGGGCGGGCGGGCGCCTCGCGGGCCGCGCCGGGCCGGTTCTGGTACGCGCGGATGCGGGCGCCGCAGCTGTGGTGGTTCCGGCTGGCGGGGCACGCCGGCCGGCGGTCGGTGCTCTTCCAGAACGCGGTACGGCTCAGCCTGGCCCTGGCCGCGGCGCGGGTGATCGCCGGGATCGACACGCTGCCGCACGGATTCTGGGTGCTGCTGGCGACCCTGACCCTGACCCGGACGACGGTGGCCGAGACCCGGTCGACCGTACGGACGGCGCTCATCGGGACCCTGGCGGGCGCCCTCGTCGCGGCCGGGCTGCTGGCGCTGGTGGGGACGGACATCGCCGTGTACGCGGGGGCGCTGCCGCCGCTGATGCTGGTCGCGTTCACCCTGGGCCCCGTCAAGGGCGTGGGCTGGGCGCAGGCGATGTTCACACTGGTGGTCGCCCTGGTGTTCGCCCAGCTGGCGCCCGCGACCTGGCAGCTCGCCGAGTTCCGGCTGCTGGACGTACTGACCGGCAGCGCCATCGGCGCCGTGTTCGGACTGCTCGCCTGGCCCCGGGGCGCGCAGGACGAGCTGCGGCGGTCGGTGGCGGTGCTGCTGCGGGGCGCGGCGGAGATCGTGGTGGCCACCACCGCGCAGATCGCCGCGGGCGGGGTGCGGGAGCCGGTGCTCACCGCGCCGGGGCACCGGTCGCTGCGCCACGCGCTGGCCCTGGCGGAGTCGGCGTACGCGCAGTACCTGAGCGAGCCGAAGGGGCTGGGGGCGGCGGCCGGCGGCCGGGACTGGCAGGCGACCCTGATGGCCGGCCACCACACCTTGTGGGGCGCCGACCGGCTGCTCGTACCGCCCGTACGGGTCGTCGCCCCGCCGCTGGACCGGGAGCCGGCGACGGCGGTCACCGGGCTCGGCGACCGGGTGGCGGGGCGGATGCTGCTGGTCTCGGCGCGCCTGGACCCGGGCGGCGACACCCCGTACGCGCCGATCCCGCTGCGCGACCCGGCCTTCGAGGGCTTCGCGGCGGAACCGCCCGGCGCACCCCGTCTGTACTACGCGGCCGCGTCGTGGCTGGACTCGCTGATGACGGACCTGGAACGCATCGCCGCCACCCCCGCGCCCGCCCCCACGCACCCGGACGGCCGGTCCGGGAAGGGGAAGTGAGGCCCGCGGCCGGACGGGCCGGCGGGAGAAGCACCGCTTTGACGTGCCGTCACAACCCGCACACATGGGGGACGGTGAGGGGGCGAGGGTGCGGGTGCGGCCCGCCCGGGGAACGGGCTGCCGCGACGGGACGCTGCCCGTCCTCGGGGTGGGCCAGGGCAACGGCCCCGTTCGGCAGCCCGCCCCTCATCCTCGCCCACGCCCCGCCCGCGACGGCCACCTCGGGCCGTCCCGCTGCCCGCGTTTCATCCGAATGCGGGATCGGCCCCGGGCCGCCCCCACGGTCACGCCGCGGGAGCGGGCCGGCCGGGTTCAAACCTGCTCCGCCCCGGATTCCCCCGGGCGGCCGAGGCCGAGTGGCCCTTGCGGCGGAACCGGGCTCTCATGGACGACGGGCGACCTCTCGCCCGCCCAGCGAGCGCGAAGGGCATCCTCATGTACGAAATGCGCGCGGACTCCACGGACGGCCGCGGTGAACTCCTGTGGCACGTCCTGTCCAAGGAGTCCCCTTCAGGGACCCTGTGCGGCCGCCACGCACCCCCCTCGGCCTCCACCCGGAGCACGACGGCGGAGACCGCCGGCGAACGCTACTGCACCCCCTGCATGGAAGCCTTCCGGACGGCGGTCCAGGAACACGCGGCCCGGTCCGTCTCCGCCGACATCACCTAGCCCTCTCCTCCCCTACCCCCACCGCCCGCAGGCGAGGTACGGGCCCCCTCCGGAACCCCGGACGAGGGCCCCTGCCTCGCCGTCCGGCGTCTACGGGCGGTCCGCGCGGGCACCCTCCGGCCCGGGGCGCGTCAGCGGGCGGCGGGTACGGCGAGGGCGTCGACGGCGGTGCGCCAGGCCCGCGTCACGGCCCGGTGGGCGTCGGCGCTCGCCGCGGGGACCTGGCCGGGCAGGCGGACGGCCGCGCCCACGTGGACGTGGAGGCGCGGGCGGCGGGCGGGGGCGGTGAGCGCGCCCGCGAGCTGTTTGACGGGGCCGCCGGAGCAGAGCCTGCGCGCGCCGGCCTGACCGACGGGGACGAGGGGCACGCCCGCGGTCAGCGCGAGGCGGGCCGCGCCGCTGCGGAACGGGCCCGGCGCGGCTTCGCCCGGGTCGCGGCGGGCGGGCAGGCGGCCCTCTCCGTACAGCAGGACGTGACGTCCTTCGGCGAGCGCCTCCGCGGCCCGGTCGAGCGCCTCCGCGGCGCGGGCGGTGCCGCGATGGACGGGGATGTGCCCTTCGCGGGCGAGGGCGGCGCCGAGGACGGGGATCCGCCAGAGGCCGGCGGCGGCCATGATCACGGGCTCCGCCCCGAGCCGCCGCAGGGCGGCCGCGACGACGACGGGGTCGCTGAGGGACGTGTGGTTCGCGACGAGGACGCAGCCGCCCCGCGACGGCATGCCGTCGGGGTCGGCGGTCACGGAGAGGTTGCCGAAGGCGGGGAAGAGGGCGTCGGCGATACGGCTGAGCACGGTGGCCTCGCTGGTGCGGCGGTGCGGACGGTGGGCTGTCCCCATCATCGGCACCCGGGCCGCCCGGGTCGTGAGTACGCCTACTCACGATACGCGTAGGCACACCGGACGGGGCTCTCGGTACGGCGCGCGCCTTTCGGCCCCGGGACCACGTTCCTACGGGGCCCCCGGCACGGGACCAGGGGCCCGGGGGCTGCCCCCACGCCGGATGGGCGGGCCGGCCGGTTCGTCCGGACGATCTTGCCCGGGCAGGCTGGACACATCCGGTCCGCCGGTCCAACCAGCCCACGCACATGAGGAGTTCACCCATGTCCGCTCGCTCGCGGCAGCCCCGCACCGCCCGCACCGCATCACCTTCAGGGCCGCGGCGCACCGTCGCCGCGCTGGCGGTGACGGCCGCCGTCCTGACCTTGACCGGGGCGCTGCCCGCGTCCGCGACGGAGCCGCGGGGGCCGCGCGACGCGGTGCGCGGGGCAATGGAACGCGTGGTGGCCGACGACCGGTTCCCCGCCGCCCTGGTCGCCGTCACCGGGAAGGACGGACGCACCCGGAACCACACCGCCGGCGTCCGGGACCTGAGGACGGGCGGGAAGGTTCCGGTGGACGGGCAGGTGCGGGCGGGCAGCAACACCAAGGCGTTCACGGCCACGGTCGTCCTGCAACTGGTCGGCGAGGGCAGGGTCCGGCTCGACGCGCCCATCGAGGAGTACCTGCCGGGCCTGGTGCGCGGCGAGGGGATCGACGGCCGCGGCATCACCGTGCGGCAGCTCCTCCAGCACACCAGCGGGCTGCCCAACTACACCGACGCCCTGCTGGACGACGTCTTCGGGAAGGGCCGGCACACCTACTACCAGCCCCGCGCCCTGCTCGACCTGGCGCTGGCCCGGAAGGCCCTGTTCGCGCCGGGCGACGGCTGGTCGTACAGCAACACCAACTACGTCCTCGCGGGCCTCCTCATCGAGAAGGTCACCGGCCGCCCGCTCGCCGAGCAGATCACCGACCGGGTCATCGACCGGATCGGGCTGCGCCACACCTACTTCCCCGCCGTCGGCGAGCGGGGCATACGGGAAGCCCATCCGCGGGGCTACCACGCCGCGGAGCCCGGGGCTCCGTTGGCGGACATCACCGAGCTGGACCCCTCGTGGGGCTGGGCGGCCGGCCAGCTGGTCTCGACGCCGGGCGACCTGAACCGGTTCTTCTCCGCGCTGATCGGCGGCGAGCTCCTGCGCGCCGAGGAGCTCGCGCAGATGCGGACCACCGTGCCGGTGCCGGACGCCTCCGCCGCGGGGACCGGCGTCCGGTTCGGGCTGGGGGTGACGAGCACCCCGCTGAGCTGCGGCGGCCTGATGTGGGGGCACGGCGGCGACACCCCGGGCTACCACACGTTCCCCGGTGCCACCGATGACGGGCGCGCCGCGACGATCGCCGTCACCGCCGACTGGCCGCCCACGGAAGCGGGCTTCAAGAACGCGGACGCGGTCGTCGACACCGCCCTCTGCGCGAAGTGAGCCCCCGGCCGCCCTCCCAAGCTCTGGAGTTCCTCAAGTCGGATTTGGGGGCCGGCCGGACGGGGGATGCCGCTGGTACGGGCCGGATGGCCCAGGCATGGGGGGTGGTCGTGATGGAGATCCTGCTGTTCGTGGTGATCGGTCTCATCGTGGTGCTCATCGCGGTGAAGCGCGGTGGCGGGGGCGGTGGGGGGTCGTCGCGCAGGCGGCGTTCCCGCTCGTGGGGGGACGGCGGCGGTGGCGGGGGCTGCGGTTCCTCCTGTGGGGGCGGCGGAGGCTGCGGGGGTGGCGGGGGCGGCGACTGACGTCCGCGCGTGCGGCGCCCACCGCTGTCCGTCGGCGGTGGGCGCCGCCCGCCTTCGCGGGGGTGAGCCCCCGTCAGAGGGTGCGCAGCCACCGGTCCGCCTGCCGGGGCGCCCGGAAGCGGAGGGTTCGCAGGGGTGCGAAGCGCGGATCCCGGGTGAGCCCGTCGATCTCCGCGCGGCGCGCGGCGTGCCGGGACCACGCCCACCGCACCGGATGGTCGGCCGTGAACCAGTCCGCCAGGGATTCCACGTTGCCGCCGAAGATCCGCTCGCGCGTGAGGGTCCGGCGCACCGACCTCCGCAGCACGCGGGGCATGACGACGGACCTCGGGTAGTCGAGCCAGACCACCGTGTCGGCGCGCGTCCACAGCGGATCGCGTCCGCCCGCGGGGCCGACGGAGTCGAGGACCCACCGCGGGCCGGCCGCGATGGCGGCCAGTTCCTCGTGCAGGCCGGGGTTGGGTGCCCAGCCGGGGCCGGCGTACCTCAGGGTGTCCATCTCGTGGAAGGGCAGCCCCAACCGGGCGGCGAGCGCCCGCGCCATCGTGGTCTTCCCGGCTCCGCTGATGCCCGTGACGAGGATCCGTTTCACCCGGGCAGGTTACGCGCCGCCGTGTCCCGGCCGGGCGGGCGAGCCCGGCGCGTCCGGCCGTCCACCGGCGTCGTACCCGGGGGCGGGAGCTCCCTGCGGCGTTCCGCACGGCCCGGCCGGGGTCCCGCGGCGGCGGGGCGGCGTGAGGTGCCGGACGAGGGCGAGGGTGGCCAGGGCCGCGACGAGCGCGCACACCGCACCCCACCCGGCCAGGCCGTAGGCCCGTACGCCGAGCCAGGAGCCGGCGCTGCCGCCCAGGTAGGCGCAGGTCATGTAGGCGGTGTTGAGCCTGCCGCGGGCGTCGGGGCGCAGGGCGAAGACGCGGGCCTGATTGGCGATCATGCCGGACTGCATCGCGACGTCGAGCAGCAGCGTGCCGGTGACCAGCGCGGCCAGGCCCGGTGCTCCGCCCCGGGAACCGGCGGCGAGGACCGCGGCGGAGGCGAGTACGGCGAGCAGGCAGGCGAGGTTCACCGCGTCGGAGCCCCTGCGGTCGACCAGCCGGCCGGCGTACGGGGTGCAGAGCATCGTGGCCGCGTTGACGAGGGCGAGCAGCCCCACGGCCCGGGCGTCCAGGCCGTGGGCGGGGCCGGTCAGCAGGAGGGCCACGCAGGTCCAGACGGCCGAGAAGCCGCCGAACACGGTGGCCTGGTAGAGGCAGGAGCGGCGCAGTTCCGGCTCGGTGCGCAGCAGGCGCAGCGGCTCCGCCAGGAGCGCCGGGTAGGGGCGGCGCGAGGGCGGGGCGGTCACCGGCAGGGCGCGGGCGAGGACGGCGGCGAGGAGCAGGACGACGGCGGCGGCGGCCAGGTAGGGGGCACGCCAGCCCAGCCGTTCGCCGAGGGTCCCGCTGAAGGTGCGGGCGAGCAGCATCCCGCCCAGCGAGCCGCTGAGCAGGGTGCCCATGACCGCTCCGCGGTGGTCGTCGCCCACCAGCCCGGCCGCCAGCGGGGCGACGAGCTGGGCGGCGACGGTGGTGAGGCCGACGAGCGCGCTCGCGGCGACGAGCGGCGGCAGGGCCGGGGCGCAGCCGGCGGCGAGGAGGCCCGCTCCGGTAAGTCCGAGCAGGGTGACGAGGAGGGGGCGGTACGGCAGCCGGTCGCCGAGGGGCACCAGGAGGAAGATCCCGGCGGTGTAGCCGATCTGCGTGGCCGTCACGATCAGGGCCGCGGAGCCGGGCGGGGCTCCCAGTCCGGTGGCGACGAGGGGGCCGATCGCCTGGGGGAAGTAGACGTTGCCCACGCCGACGGCACAGGTGAGGGACAGGAGCAGGAGCATCCGGCGGTTCACGTCAGTGCACCGCCCCGTGACCGGCGTGGGGGCTCCGCATGGGGGGCGTGGGTGTCATGCGGAGAGTCCACGGCATCGGTGTCCGGCGGCCAACGGATGTAGCGTGGAGCTTAATGATCACTTTCGAACTCGGTGTGGAGGATCTGGCGGACACCCGGTTCGCCCTCTCTCCCCTGTACGAGACCGTGCTCAGCCTGCGGGTGCTGCGCGAGCCGGGGTTGTCCGCGCTGCACCTGCCGTGGCGCAGGTCGGTCCTCGGCGGCGCGGGCGGGCACGGGGGCGGACCCGCCGGGCTCCGCGCGGCCGACACCGAGCTGTTGATGTCGCTGATGCCGGTGCGGCGCACCCTGCCCGACTTCCTCACGCCGCGGCCGACGCGCTTCGACGCGTCCTTCGAGGAGGAACTGGCCGTCGTCCGGCGCACCTCCCCCGCCGTGGTGCGCCGCGACCTGCTGGCCGCGCACGCCCCCGACCCGCTCCCCGCGCCGCTGCACGCCGCCCTCGCCGCGCGGGACGCCCCGGTGGTGGGACTGCGCGACGCGCTCTGCGCACTGCTGCGCCGTTACTGGGAGGCCGCCGTCAGGCCCGCCTGGCCGCAGATGCGGCTGGTCCTGGAGGCCGACATGACCTACCGGGCCCGTCAACTGGCCTTGGGAGGTGCCCGGTTGCTGTTCGCCGACATGCATCCGAACCTGCGCTGGCAGGGCGGGGTCCTGCACGTCGACAAGATGATCAGCCGGCACCACGTCAAGGCCGCGGGGCGCGGACTGCTGCTCGTACCGTCCGTGTTCGCCCACAAGCCGGCGCCGCCGGTCGGCCCGGACGAACCGCCGACGCTGGCATACCCCAGCCGTGGGGTGGCCACGCTGTGGGGGCCCGCGCCGGTGGTCGCCGCACCCGCCCTCGCCTCCCTGCTGGGGGCACCCCGGGCGCGGCTGCTCGGCCTCCTCGAAGAACCGCTCCCGACCGTCGAGGCCGCCCGCCGCCTCGGGGTCACCCCGAGTGCCGTGTCGCAGCACCTGCGCGTGCTGTACGCCACCGGCCTCGTCACGCGGGCGCGCGACGGACGTCACGTCCTCTACCGCCGCAGCCCGCTCGGCGATCAGCTGACGGGCCGGAGCGCGGGCTGAGCAGGCCCCCGGCCGGGCGCTCCCCCGGCGACGTGCGCCCGCGGGGCGGGCGTGCCACGCTGGTCTGAACCCCGGGCCACGCCGGCCGGGTGGTGCGGCCGGATCCCGTCGAGACGAGCGGGGTGTGCTGTGGTGCGAGGAAGATGCTCCGGTCCCCTGCGGCGGCGCGTGTCCGCCGCGTTCGGGGCCCTGCTGCTCGTCGCCCTGACCTCGGGCGCCGCGTACGGACCGACCCCCTCACCGTCGCCGTCCCCGGCCGGGGACGCGGCCCCGCTCGACCCGCGCATCACGGAGATCATGCGCAAGCCCGAGTACCGCCACGCCCAGTGGGGTCTCCTCCAGGTCGATCCGGACGGCCGGGTGGTGCGTTCCGCGTTCCCGGGGCAGGTGTTCATCCCGGGGTCCACCGCGAAGCTGTTCAGCGTGTCCGGGCCGTGGCACACCCTCGGCGCCGAGCACCGCTTCGAGACGCCGGTCTACGCGGTCGGCGAGCGCGACGGCGCCACCCTGGACGGGAACCTGGCCCTGGTCGCCCAGGGCGATCTGACGATGGGCGGCCGCACCCGCCCCGACGGCACGGTGGCGTTCACCGACCTCGACCACACCTACGCCAACGACGTCCCCGGCGCGACGCTCACCCCCGAGGACCCCCTCGCCGGGATCGACCAGCTCGCTCGGCAGGTGCGGCGCTCGGGCATCACCCGGGTCGACGGGGACGTGGTCGTCGACAGCCGCCTCTTCGCGCCGGACCCGGTCCTCGATCCCACGCCGACCCCGATGATCGTCAACGACAACCTCATCGACCTGCTGACCACCCCCGGGGACCGGCCCGACGCCCCCGCCCGGCTCGACTGGCGGCCCAAGGTCGCCCCGTACCGGGTGACCTCGACGGTCAAGACGGTGGCGGCGGGGCAGACGGGCTCCGTCAACGTGACGGCCTCCGAGAACGGCACCCGGATCCAGCTGTCCGGCACGATCGCGGTGGGCGCCGCCCCGGTGCTGCGGGTGTCCCCCGTCGCCGACCCGGCGGCGTTCGGGCGCACCGCGCTGATCGAGGCGCTCGGGCGGGCCGGGGTGGAGGTCACCGCCGACCCGGCGGGCCCCAACCCGGTGGCCGTGCTGCCCCGGACGTACGAGGGACGCCCGCGGGTGGCCCTGTACACCTCCCCGCCGTACGCGGACTACGCCGAGCTCATCCTCAAGGTCAGCCACAACCTGGGCGCCAACCTCGGGATCTGCCTGATGGCGGTCGACGCCGGCAGTCACGCGTGCATGGACGGCTTCCCGGTCCTGGCCCGGTTCCTCGACGGGGCGGGCGTGGACCGGAAGCAGGTGCAGCTCCTGGACGGCCGGGGCGGGAACCCCGTCGACCGGGCGACACCGCAGGCGGACATCCAGATGCTGACCTACTGGACGCGCACACCGCAGGCGCGCCGCTTCCGGGAGGCACTGCCGGTCCTCGGCGTCGACGGACTGCTCGCGACCAACTGCCGGGACTGCCCGGCCCGCGGCAAGGTGTTCGCCAAGACCGGGGCCGCCGTCGGCTTCGACGCCCTCAACAACCGGCTGGGCGTGGGCGCGATGACGATCGCCGGGTACCTGGAGCGGGGCGACGGCCGCTTCGACGTGTTCTACGCGGGCGTCACCGGGGCCGCCACGCCCACGACCGACCCGGAGGGGATCCTGAGCGTCGCCAACGACGTCGCCATGATCGCCGCCTACCTCCAGGAGGGGTGAGCGCCATGCCGGAAACCGGCCCGGCCGACGACGGAGCGGTTGCGGGGCCCGCCGCGCCCGGCCGCTACGGCAGCGAGGTCTTCCAGCCCGGGCGGGCCGGGGAGGAGGGGCGCATCGACCTCGGCGCCCTCGCGTACGACGACGTCACCCTCGCCCGGCTGCGGGAGCTGGGGGCCGGGCCCGGCTGGGAGTGCCTCGAACTCGGGGCGGGCACCGGCAGCGTGGCGCGGCGGCTGCTGCGGGAGGCCCGTGTTTCGAGCGTGCTGGCCGTCGACCGGGACGTCCGCTTCCTGGCGGCCCGCCCCGAGCCCGGGCTCGGCGTCCTGGAGGCGGACGTCCTCGACCCGGGGTTCGACCCCGGCCGGTTCCGGCTGGTCCACGCCCGGTTCGTCCTGATGCACCTGCCCGGGCGGGAGCGCCTGATCTCCCGCCTCGCCGGACTGCTCGTCCCCGGCGGGGTCCTGGTCCTCGGGGACGCCGTCGACGTGACGGGCGGGGCCGCGCCCACGACCCCGTACGCGCTGGCGATGCGGGCCATGTGGCAGGGGCTGCGCGAGACGATCGGCACCGACGTGTCCTGGACCCCGCACTACCCACACCTGCTGCGCGCCGCCGGGCTGGCCGACGTGGCCGCGGAGGTCCGGGTCCCGCCGCTGGTGCCCGGCAGCCCGATCAGCCGGTTCTGGGCCGACACCTGGGACCGGGCCCGGGCGGCCATGACCGCGACGGGGCTGGTGGACGACGCGGGGATCGACGCGGCGGTCCGCTACCTCGACTCCCCCGACTGCGCCGACCTGTCGCCCGGGCTGATCACGGCCTGGGGCCGCCGGGCCGGCTGAGCCCCGCGGTACGCCGCCGGGCGGTGCCCGGTCAGCCGGCGCCCGGTGCCGCGTCGAGTTCGGCGTCGAGGGTGAGGGCGGCGGTGATGAGGGCGAGGTGGGTGAAGGCCTGGGGGAAGTTGCCGAGCTGCTCGCCCGTGGGGCCGATCTCCTCGGCGAACAGCCCGACGTGGTTGCCGTAGGTGAGCATCTTGTCGAAGGCGTAGCGGGCCTGTTCCGCCCGTCCGGCGCGGGCGAGGGCGTAGACGTACAGGAAGCTGCACAGGGAGAAGGTGCCCTCGGTGCCCCGCAGGCCGTCGGGGGAGGCTCGCGGGTCGTAGCGGTAGACGAGGCTGTCGGCGACGAGTTCGGCGTCCATGGCCTCCAGCGTGGACAGCCAGCGGGGATCCTTCGGCGAGACGAATCCGACGAGGGGCATCAGCAGCAGGGAGGCGTCCAGGACGGTGGTGTCGTGGTGCTGGACGAACGCCCCGCGTTCCTCGCTCCAGCCGCGGGTCATGATCTGTTCCAGGACCGCGTCCCGTGCGGCGGTCCAGCGGGGCAGGTCCGCCGGCCGGGCGTTGGCCGTGGCCTGGCGGATGCCGCGGTCGAAGGCCACCCAGCACATGAGACGGCTGTACGTGAAGTGCTGCCGGCCGCCCCGGGTTTCCCAGATGCCCTCGTCGGCGCGGTCCCAGTTCTCGCAGAGCCAGTCCAGCAGGCCCGCGAAGAGCTTCCAGCCGTCGTAGCCGATCACGTGGGTGGCGTGGTCGACCTGGGCGAGGGCGTAGACGGCCTCGCCGTAGATGTCCAGTTGCAGCTGGGAGGCGGCGCCGTTGCCGACGCGCACCGGGGCGGAGCCGCGCCAGCCCTCCAGGTGGCCGAGGACCTCCTCGGGCAGGTACGGGTCGCCGTCGACGCGGTACATGATCTGCAGGGGTTCGCCGTTGGGGGCGCCGCCGTCGTAGAGGCGTTGGCCGAGCCAGGCGCGGAAGGCGTCGGCCTCTTCCGTGAAGCCGAGGTCGCGCATGGCCCGTACGGACAGGGAGGCGTCCCGGACCCAGGTGTAGCGGTAGTCCCAGTTGCGTTCGCCGCCCTCCTGCTCGGGCAGGCCGAGGGTGGCGGCGGCGATGGGGGCGCCGGTGGGCGCGTAGGTGAGGAGCTTGAGGGTGATGGCGGAGCGGTTGACGATCTCCTGCCAGCGGCCCCGGTAGGTGCACCGGCCGATCCAGCCGTGCCAGAAGAGGCGTACGCCGGTGAACTCCTCGATCATGGCGGCCTCGGTCGGGGGGTCCGGGGCGCGGCCGCGGGCGTCGCGGACCGTGAGGACGACGGCGGCGCGCTCGCCGGCCACCAGGGTGACGCCCGCGCGTACGTCGTTCCCCTCGGCCTCCAGCGGTACGGGGCCGACGCTCTGGAGGTACGCGGTGACGTCCGGGCCCTCGAAGCGGGCGGTGGCGCCGTCCAGGGCCAGGGTGTGGGGGGCGCGGCCGTAGTCGAAGCGCGGGCGGCACTCCAGGGCGAAGCGCACGGTTCCGCGTACGGCGCGCAGGACGCGCACCACCCGGTGGCGGTCGGTGGCGACGGGTTCGCGCACGACGGGCATGTAGTCGATGACCTCGCCGACTCCGTCCGTGGTGAGGAAGCGGGTGATGAGGACGGCGGTGTCGGCGAGGTAGAGCTGGCGGGTGGTGACGTCGGGGGCGTCGGCGGTGATCGCGAAGTGGCCGCCCCTGTCGTGGTCGAGGAGGCCGGCGAAGATGCTGGGCGAGTCGAAGCGCGGCGAGCAGAACCAGTCCAGGACGCCGTCGGAGGACACGAGCGCGCAGGTCTGGAGGTCTCCGATCAGGCCGTGCTCGGCGATCGGCGGGTAGCGGCGCATCGGCGGTCTCCCTCGGCTGTGGAGGCCGCCCGGCCCGGCAGCGGCGGGAGGCGTCCCGCCTCCACCCTGGGGCGTGCCGCCCCGAGGGACCATCAGGGTGGGCCCTCCGGGTGAGGTCGCGCCGCCCGGCGGGGCGGCCGGACGTGCAGGAGGCCCCGCGCACGGGAAGTGCGCGGGGCCGGACCGGCGTTCGCGCCGGTGCGTGGCACCGGGTCGGCGGCGCCGTCAGAAAGTGCGGCGGGTGTACCAGGTGGCCTGGCTGCCGGGGTTGGTCAGGTCGACGGTGAGACCGGAGAGACGGCCGTCCGCGCCCCGGGTCCCCGTGTAGCGGCCGACGGGGCCGTGCGACCAGCGCACGGTGAAGTGGATGTCGTTGCCGTTCACGGCTCCGCCGTCGAGCGTCCCGACCGTGCTCCCCGAGGAGACGGTTCCGTAGAGGTTTCCGCCGCCGTCCTGCGACAGGTTGACCCGTACCGTCGCGTTGGTCTGGTAGATGTCCCAGACACCGCCGGCGTTGAACCCGGGCGCCCGGAGGGACGCCGACGCGGACGGGGCGGCCGTGGTGACGGTGTGGGCCGTCGCGGGGGCGACGAGCCCCGCGCCGAGCAGCAGGGCGACGGCTGCGGTGGTGAGGAGCCGGTGGGTGCGGTGCGAAACGGACATGAGCCCTCCAGGGGCGGCCAGGACGATCGGCCCGTGCATGGTGCACGGATGCCTCGCCCGGTGAACTACCCACGGTGACGGCCGTGAGCCCTGGATTCATCCGAACGGGTCGGCGTCAGCGTTCCCACAGCGCGGACAGGTGGGCGTGGAGGACGTCCTGGGCGTCCTGCGGGGTGAGGTGTCCGACGAGGACGTGCGCGGTGAGCCCGTCGGCGAGGGCTAGGAGCGTGCGGGCCTCGCGGCGGGCGTCGAGCGCCCCGGCCGCCCCGGTCCCCCCGGCCGCTTCCGCGACGAGTCCGGTGAACGCCTCCTGGAGGGCGGCGTAGTTGGCCTTCAGCGTCTCGGCCAGCGACGGACTGACGGCCGCCTGCGCGACGAAGGCGAGCCAGACCCGGGCCTCCGCGCGGTGTTCCTCGCCCAGCAGGGACAGTTCGGTGACCGCTCCGCCCAGGGCGGTGGCCGCCGATTGCGCGGGGCTCCGCAGCAGCCGGGCCCGCACCCGTCCGGTGATCTGCTCGCCGACGTGTCCGAGGGCGAAGACGAGCATCTCGTCCTTGGTGCGGAAGCACCGTTGGACGGCGCCCATCGACACCTGCGCGCGGGCGGCGACATCACGCAGGGTCACCCCTTCCAGGCCGCGTTCGTCGGCGAGGCGGCATACCGCTTCGGCGATGAGCCGGCGCCGGCCCTCGTGGTCCACCTGCCTGGGCATGCCGGCCGCCCTCCCCGTCGTGGCGCGCGTGTGCTTCCGTCTCCCCGCACTTTATCCGATGCGACCGCATCGGATGACGCGCTACAGTACCGATGCAAGCGCATCGGAACGAAGACGGGAAAGGCGGTACGGGTCATGCCCGACGCCCTGTGGAGGATGCCGGCCGGCCGGCAGGCGGCGGCCGTGCGGAGCGGGGAGGTCTCGGCGGCGGAGCTGGTCGAGAGCCACCTGGAACGCATCGCCGAGGTGAACCCCGCGGTGAACGCGGTCACCCAGCTCATGGCCGGCCGGGCCCGCGAGGCCGCGGCGGACACCGACCGCCGCCGGGCCGCCGGCGAGGCGCTCGGGCCGCTCGCCGGGGTGCCGTTCACGGTGAAGGAGAGCACCCCGGTCGAAGGGGTGCCGACGACCTTCGGAGTCCCGCGCTTCCGCGACCTGGTGGCGCGGGCCGACGCCCCGCCCGTGGCCCGGCTGCGGGCCGCCGGGGCGGTCCCGATCGGGCACGCCAACGTACCCACGCTGATCCTGGCCGGGATGCACACCCGCAGCGAGCTGTTCGGCGACACGGTCAACCCGTGGGACCCCGCCCTGACCCCGGGCGGCAGCAGCGGGGGTGACGCCGTGGCCGTCGCCACCGGCATGGCGGCGCTCGGCCTCGGCAACGACTCCGGCGGCTCGATCCGCGTCCCGGCACAGTTCTGCGGCGTGGCGGGGCTGAAGCCGACCACGGGGCGCTTCCCGGCGGACCACCGCGTCCTCGGCCCCGACGACCCCGGGCCGGCCTCCCAGATGCTGGTCACCGACGGCCCGCTGGCCCGCCGGGTGGCCGACCTGCGCCTGGCCTACGAGGTGCTGGCCGGTACCGATCCGCGCGACCCGCGGGCCGTGCCGGTACCGGCGTACGGGGAGCCCCTCCCGGGGCCGGTCAAGGTAGCCGTGGTGCCGGATCCCGGCGGGCTCGGCGTGCACCCGGCGGTGCGCGCGGCCGTCGGGGCCGCCGCCGGGGCGCTCCGGGACGCCGGGTACGACGTGCGCGAGGTGGCCGACGTACCGCGGCTCGAGGAGGCGCTGGAGGCGTACGGCCGGATCACCATGACGGAGTTCGCCCCGTCCTGGCCCGCGGTGCGCACGCTGCTCGGCCCGGGCGGGGACCGGTACATCGCGATGGCCATGGAGCGGACGCCGCCCGCGAGCGCGGAGGAGCTCGTGCGGCTGATGGGCACCTGGATGAGCATCCGCCGCTCCTGGGCCGAGTTCCTCGACGCCCACCCGCTGCTGCTCGGGCCGTCCTTCACCGAGCCGCCCGTCGCGCCGGGTCTGGAGTCGCGCGACGGGGCGGGCCGGGACCGGGTGGGGGCGGGGATGCGGCTGTGCACGGTGACCAGCTTCGTGGGGGTGCCCGCCGTGGCCGTGCCGACCGGGATCACGGACGGGCTGCCCTGCGGGGTGCAGATCGTGGGGCGGGCCTTCCGGGAGGACCTGTGCCTGGACGCGGCGCAGGCGGTCGAGGACCGGCTCGGGGTCCTCACCCCCGTCGATCCGCGCGGGCCCGGCCGGGCGCGCTGAGCCCCCGGCCGCCCGGCGGTCACACGTAGGAGACGGAGATCCGTTCGAAGCCGAGCGACCGCAGCAGGCCCTCCAGGACCGCCGTGGTGTTCCGTTCGGCGCGCTGGGTGAGCCCGCTCGCGCGGGCCGCCCCGTCGATCCGCTGGACGGCGAGCTTCTGCACGGCCTGTTCGCCCGCCGGGTTGTCCGAGAACAGGTCGCCCAGCCGGTCCAGCAGGCCGCGCTGTTTGGAGACGGCGTACGAGCGCTCCGGATCCAGCGCCGGGGTCCCGAGCGCGGCGTGGGGCAGCCGCAGGACGACCCCGGTCCGGTCCTTGTCGACGGTCACGGCCCGTTCGTCGAGTCCGCCCAGTTCCACGTAGGCGGAGACGGTTCCGGCGCCGACGTACAGGGTGCGGGTCCCGCGGACCGCGTCCGGGAGGAAGGGGGCGTCGTGTTCCAGGTCCACCACGACCTGGTAGTCGCCCGCGGCGCCCTCCAGCCGGCTCATGTCGCGCAGGGAGGTGAGCACGGCCGAGCCGGTCCGGTCGTGGGTGCGGGTGCCGAAGAGGTCGCCGAGGCCGGGGAGTTGGAGGAGCCGGCCGGCGACCAGGAGCAGGACGGCGACGGCCGCCAGGGCGACGGCGGCCCGTACCGCCCGGCGTCTGCGCTTCTTTCGCCGTACGTCCGGTCCGGGGGACGGCGCGGTGTCGTTCGCGTGGGTCTCCATGCGGAGCGGATGCCCCGTCAGTTCATGGTCATCCCGTGCACGTCGGCACCGGTCGGCGCGGGGCGGGCGTGGACGCCCCTCGGCGGGGTACACGGCCCGCCAGCATCCGAGCGGTTCCCGAGGGAGTGACCATGGACGATCCCAAGACCCCCGCCGAGCCCCGCCCGGCGGTCCCCGCCGAGCCCCGCAGCCGGCCGTGGCCGCGCCGGCGGCCGTCGGTTCCGCCGGCCCCGCCGCGTCCGCCCGTCCACCCGGTGCTGCGCGCCCTGGCGGTGCTGGCCGCCTTCGCGGGAACGGTCCTGTTCAGCCTCGCCCTGGCCCGCGTCACCCTGGAGCCGTCGGCGGCCTCCGCCGACCTCGTGCACAGCAACGTCCACCCGGGCGCCTCGATCCGCGCCTACCTCGACGGCGCGTCCGTCAAGGACGCCGCCAAGCAGCTCGGCGGCAACCTCCTGCTGGGCGTCCCGTTCGGGGTGCTGCTGCCCGTGCTGCTGCCGCAGGCCCGGGGGCTGCTCCGGGTGGCGCTGGCGACCTCCGTCGTGATGACGCTCGTCGAGCTCATCCAGGGGGCACTGGTCACGGGCCGGGCGTTCGACGTGGACGACGTCATCCTCAACACCAGCGGAGCGCTGCTGGGTTACCTCCTCCTCGGCCGCCGCATGGGCCGCGCGGTCCACCCGAGGCGCCACCACTGGTGGCACCGCCGGCCGCACCCCACTCCGGAGGAGCCCGCCCCGGCGGAAGCCGCCCCGCCGGTCACCGCCGGAACCGCACCCCGCACCGGCACCGCCATCGACACCGGCAAGGCGGCCGGACCGGGCCGGGTGAACCGGTGGATCACCCGGGCGTCGCGAACGCGAACCGCACGTCCGTGAGCCGTTCCGACAGCTCCCACAGCCTGCGGCCGGTTTCCCCGTCGGCCGCCGCCGGAGCCGTCTCCACCCGCGTCGGGCCTCCGCGCAGCTCGGCCGTGCCGTCGGGCCCGATGAACTGCCCGCCCTCCACGTCCGGGGCCGTCGCCGCGTACAGCTGGGGCAGCGCGCCCCGGTCCGGGGACTGGGCGAGCGGGGTGAGGACGCGGCCGAACAGCAGCTTCACCAGGCCGACCGGGCCGTTCGTCTGCAGGTTGGTGGCGGCGTAGCCGGGGTGTGCGAGCACGCTGCGCACCGGGCTGCCGGAGGCGGAGAGCCGTCGGTGGAGCTCCTGCCCGAAGACGGCGTTGGCGAATTTGGACTGGTTGTAGAACCTCATGGGCGCGTAGGCGCGTTCGCCGGAGAGGTCGTCGAAGTGCAGGCGGCCCCGCCGGTGGTTGGCCGAACTGACCGTCACCACCCGGGGCCGGTCGCCCGCGGACAGCAGGTCGAGCAGCAGTCCGGTGAGCGCGAAGTGGCCCAGGTGGTTGGCGGCGAACTGGATCTCGTGGCCCTGGGCGCTGAGCGTGCGGGGCGGTGCCATCACTCCGGCGTTGTTGACGAGGAGGTCCAGCCGGGGACGGCCCGCGCGTACTTCGCGGGCGAAGGCGCGGACCGACTCCAGGTCGGCGAGGTCGAGGCGGAGGACCTCCAGGCGGGCGTCCGGCTGCCCGGCGGTGATCTCGGCGGCGGCCCGGCGGCCCTTCTCCAGGTCGCGGACCGCGAGGATCACGCGGCCACCCCTGCTCGCGAGCGCCCGTGCCGTGGTCAGCCCCAGGCCGCTGTTGGCTCCGGTGACGACGGCGACCCGGCCGCTCTGGTCCGGTATCCGTTCGGCGCTCCAGCTCTGATGCGGTGTCATGCGGCACAGATTGTCGAATGTGGCACTTGGTGTCAAGGATGCTGCTGAACGCCATCTGAGGCATGGGGGTACGATGAGCCGGTGACCTCCCGCCCCGACCTCTCCATGGCCCAGCGCAAACGCCTGCTCGTCTCGAACGAGCTGACCGAAGCGGCACTGCAGTTGCTGGCGCTGAAGGGTTTCGACGTGGTCACGATCGACGAGATCGCCACCACGGCCGGCGTCTCCAAGCGGACGTTCTTCCGCTATTTCGCGTCCAAGGAGGACGTGGTCGTCCAGTTCCTGGCCGACATGGGCGCGGGCATCACCGCGGAACTCGCGGCGCGTCCGCCGCGGGAGCTGCCGTCGGTGGCGCTGCGGCACGCCGTCTCGGTCCCCCTCGGCGCCTGCGGCGACCACTCCGACCGGGCACTTCCGGTGGTGCGGCTGATCCTGCGCACACCGGCCCTGCTCGCCCGCTTCCTGGAGCGCCAGGCCGAATGGCGCGACGGCCTGACGGTGGAACTGGCGCGCCGCCTGGAGCTCGATCCCGAGGCCGATCTCTACCCGCGGCTGGCCGCCGGAATGGCGCTGACCGCCTTCGACGCCGTGCTGCACCGGTGGAGCTCCGGCGACGGGGACGAGGACCCGGCCGCACTGGCCGAACGGGCCTTCGCGATGATGGCACCGGCACTGGACGCCCGGACGAAGTGACCCGTACCGGCACGGACACAGCACGCGGTCAGTTCCGCGCGCCCCGGCGCGCGACCTCGAAGGAGTCGGAAATGAAGCGAAACGCGAACGGCGCGCACGACGCGGACGGCACGAGCCGCACCGCACTGATCGAGGACCTGATGGGCCGTTTCCCCCACGTGCCCCGGGAAGCCGTGATCAAGGAAGACCTCCTGCGGGGCGGCATGGCTTTCGACGAGTCAGCGCTCAGCGGCACCGCCGACGGCGGCAGCGGCGACGTCAAGCCGAAGTCGTACTTCATCTTCTCCTTCGACCACCGCACCCTGCCGGAGCTCGGGGCGGCCGCGCTCAACCGGCCACCCGAGGAGGTCGTGCTCACCGGCGGCCCGTACGACCTGCGCCGCACGGTCGTGTCGGTACGGGTCAACCCGGACTCCCCGTACGTGGTGCGGGGCGGCGAGGACGGCACGCTCGGCCTGTACCTGGACGGCGCGCGGATCGCGGACGTCGGCCTGCCGCCGATGCCGGAGTACTACCGGCACAAGCTGTCGAACGGCAAGTCGGTGATGGAGGTCGCGCCGACCATCCAGTGGGGCTACCTCATCTACCTGACGGTGTTCCGGGTGTGCCAGTACTTCGGCGCCAAGGAGGAGTGCCAGTTCTGCGACATCAACCACAACTGGCGCCAGCACAAGGCGGCCGGCCGCCCCTACACGGGCGTCAAGCCGGTCGAGGAGGTGCTGGAGGCCCTGGAGATCATCGACCGGTACGACACGGCGGGCGCCTCCAAGGCCTACACCCTCACGGGCGGCTCGATCACCTCCCAGGTCGCCGGCCGCGACGAGGCCGATTTCTACGGCCACTACGCGAAGGCCATCGAGGAGCGCTTCCCCGGCCGCTGGACCGGCAAGGTCGTCGCCCAGGCACTGCCCCGTGACGACGTGCAGCGCTTCCACGACTACGGCATCCGGATCTACCACCCGAACTTCGAGGTGTGGGACCGCCGGCTGTTCGAACTGCACTGCCCGGGCAAGGAGCGCTACGTCGGCCGCGACGAGTGGCACCGCCGGATCCTGGACTCCGCGGAGGTGTTCGGCGCCCGCAACGTGATCCCCAACTTCGTGGCGGGCATCGAGATGGCCGAGCCCTTCGGCTTCACCAAGGTGAGCGAGGCGATCGATTCGACCGCCGAGGGGCTGCGGTTCTTCATGTCGCACGGAGTCGTACCGCGGTTCACCACCTGGTGCCCGGAACCGACGACGCCGCTCGGCAAGGCCAACCCGCTGGGCGCGCCGCTCGAGTACCACATCCGGCTGCTGGAGACGTACCGGGCGACGCTGGAGGAGTTCGGCCTGAGCTCGCCCCCCGGCTACGGCCCGGCCGGTCCCGGCCGCGCGGTGTTCTCCGTCAGCTCGTTCATGGACAGCCTGGAGGGGCTGGAGGGCGAACAGGCCTGACGCGTGCGGGAGGGCCCGGCCCCGTCGCATCCTGCGACGGGGCCGGGCCCGTTCCGTGCTACGGCTTCATCTCGTAGGCGCCGGACAGCGCCTCGACGCGCGCCCAGACGCGGGCCGAGCGGTCGGCGTCGACGACCGGACGGCGGACCGCTCCGAGCGCCCAGGTCTGCTGCTCCCCGGTGGCGGAGTCCTTGCCGTGCAGTTCGACCGCGTGCGCGGAGAAGTCCCGGACGAGCACGGCGAACAGCTCGTCGAGGACGTCCTCGTCCAGGTCCGTCAGGCGGGCCTGCTCCAGGATCAGCTGGCCGTGGACGACCAGCGCGAAGAGCTGGCCGACGGCCAGGAGGAGGTCGAGGTCACGGCTCTGCTCCTCGCCGGGGGCGGCGGTCGTGACGAACTCGCACAGCGCGTCGGCCTGCTCGCGGAATCGGGCGACGTTGGGCAGCGCGGCGTACGCGTCGAAGGCGGGGCGCCAGTCGTGGAAGCGTACGGAGCCGAGGCCGCGGGCGGGGCCCTGGCGGAAGAGGAAGTCGTCGTCGGCCGCGTCGAGGCGGGTAGGGACGGGCGCGTACTCGGCCGGCTCCAGCAGGTGGTTGCGCATGAACTTGAGGATCAGGGCGAGGTTGACGTGGACCGTGCCCTCCAGCTTCGGCAGGCCGCGGATCTCGACGGCCGCCTGGGCGAAGTAGGTGTCCTTCTCGAAGCCCTTGGCCGCGATGACGTCCCACATGAGGTCGATGACCTTCTCGCCCTCGGTGGTCACCTTCATCTTGGTCATCGGGTTGAACAGCAGGTAGCGGCGGTCGTCGGGGCCGGCGGAGCGGAAGTAGTCGACGGCCCGGTCGCTGAACAGCTTCATCCCGACGAGGCGGACGTAGGCGTCGGCCAGCTCCCGGCGCACGTGCGGGAAGGCGGTGACGGGACGGCCGTACAGGACGCGGTTCTGCGCGTGGGTGACGGCCTCGTACATCGCGTGCTCGCAGATGCCGATCGAGGCCGTGCAGAGGTTGAACTTGCCGACGTTGACGGTGTTGAGGGCGGCGTCGAAGGCCGCGCGGCCGGTGTGCAGGACGTCATCGGCGCCGACCGGGTAGTCCTCCAGGCGGAACTCGCTGACGTACTTGGAGGAGTCGACGACGTTCTTCACGAGCCGGTACGCCGGGTGGCGGCTGTCGGCGGCGAAGAACACGTAGCCGTCGGCGCCCTCCACGTCGGTGCGGCGGCCGAAGACGGAGACGAGTCCGGCGGCGTTGCCGTTGCCGATGTAGTACTTGGAGCCGGTGGCGCGGAAGCCTCCGTCGCCGTCCGGGGTCAGCAGCATGTCGGTGGAGTAGATGTCGGCGCCGTGGGTCTTCTCGGACAGGCCGAAGGCGAACACCTCGCCCTCGGCGAGGAGTTCGGCGGCGCGGCCGCGGGCGGCGGCGTTGTCGCTCTGCCAGACCGGGCCGAGACCGAGGATGGTCACCTGCCAGGCGTACCAGTAGTCCAGGCCGTAGAAGCCGAAGATCTCGTTGAGGGCGGCGATCCGCGCGGTGTCCCAGCGCTTGTCCGTCTCCTGCGGTCCCGCGGCGGACGCCGGGGTCAGGAAGGCCGCGAAGAGGCCCTCCTTCGCGGAGAAGGCGAGGAAGTCGGCGAGCCAGGCACGGGAGCGGTAGTCCTCGATCAGCCGGCGCTTGCCGCGGTCCTCGAACCAGTCCACGGTGGCGCGCAGCAGCCGGCGGGTCTCGGGGTCGAAGTGCGCGGGGTCGTAGGTGTGCGGGTTGAACAGCAGCGGGTCGGTCA
This sequence comes from Streptomyces sp. NPDC006512, assembly GCF_040611935.1. Classification (NCBI taxonomy): domain Bacteria; kingdom Bacillati; phylum Actinomycetota; class Actinomycetes; order Kitasatosporales; family Streptomycetaceae; genus Streptomyces; species Streptomyces sp. NPDC006512. Next base: position 62,522 of record NZ_JBEXPG010000004.1, read on the forward strand.
TCGGTGTGCGCCTTTCGGGTCGGGGGTCGGGGTGGGGACGCGCGGGCGGCTCAGTGCTCGGCGAGCCGGTGGAGCGTGGCCAGTACGTCCTCCAGCCAGGCGAGCTGCATCCGCTCGTAGGCGATGCCGCCGCGGAGCACGACGTGCTGGAGCTCGCGGCCGGGGTCGGTGCCCTCGGGGGCTTCCGGGCCGGTGAAGTCGCGCCGCTCGCCGGCGAGGTAGTGCGTGAGCCGGTCGGCGTGCGCCCGGTGGTGCCGTTCCACCTCGCGGATCAGGGCGGCCGGGTCGTCGAAGGCCGCGCCGCGGATCTTCACCGCGAGCTCGTGGCGGACGGTGTCGGGCTGGATCGGCTCGCACAGCCAGGCGGAGAGGGCGCTCCGGCCGGCGTCGGCCACGGAGTACTCCTTCTTGTCCGGCCTGCCCTGCTGGGGCACCTCGCGGACGTCGAGCCAGCCGTCGCCCTCCATGCGCTTGAGCACGCGGTAGATCTGCTGGTGGGTCGCGGTCCAGAAGTAGCCGATGGACCGGTCGAAGCGACGGGCCAGCTCGTAGCCGGAGCCCGGCTGCTCCAGCAGGGAGACGAGGATCGCGTGCTCAAGGGCCATGCCCCGAATCTTTCTATGCAACTCGTTGCACATACAAGCGGCACTGCCCGGGTGAGACGCGGCTCACGACGACGAAGGCCCCCGCCGGCTGCCGGCGGGGGCCTCGAAGGGGGAAGGCGGGGAAACTCAGTAGGAGTTGCGGGACACCTTGAGGATCTTGCACTCGATCTTGTCGGACGCCTTCGCGGACCGGGCGACCTCGTAGCCGAGCACGCCGGCCGTGTCGTCGGTGTACTTCTGGCCCGGCGCGAGGTTCTGGCCCAGCGAGGTCAGGTCGGCCTTCTTCTGGCCGTTGACGAGGATCTCGCCCTCGACGAGGTAGGTGTACCGGCGGTCACCGCTGTTGACGTAGTCGACCGCGACGTCCAGTTCCTTGATGTCGTACTCGCCCGTCTGCACCTTGCAGCTGGTGACCTTCACGTCCTGGGTGATGTCCGGGTCCTTGCCGGCCGTGGAGGTGTCGCCGGGCTTGCCCTGGGCGTCGGGGGCGACCGAGGCGGAGTCGTAGCTCTTGTCCAGCTCCTTGCCGACCTCCTCGGCCGCCTCGCCCACCAGCACGGCGCACCCGCCGAGCAGGAGGAGACCGAGGACGGTGGGGATGCCGCAGCCGAGGGCGACCTTCTTCCCGGTGCTCATGCCCGGCTTCGGCGGGGGCGGGAACTGCTGGCCGTAGGGCTGCTGGGAGTGGCCGTAACCCGGCTGCTGGGGCGTGGACATGCAAGGACTCCTGGGGACGCGATGAAGAGCGGCGCTCAGCTTAAACAAAATGTTGAAGTTCCCCCTGCCGTACTCAGAGAGTGAGACGGCCACCTACAACCGGTCACGGGCCGCGTCACCCGAACGGACGCGGCCGGGTGTCAGGAGTCCGCTGCGCCTTGGAGGCTGGTGGTGCGTCCCGTTCGGGCGCTCCGCCGCATGAAGGAGCTTCTCGTGGCACAGCAATCGCCTTCCACCCCTCCCGTCGGCGCTCCGCGCGGCCGGGACGTGTACGACAGCCGGAGCGCATGGGCGTCGGGCGGCACCATGTTCGCCGGCGTCCTCCTCCTGGTGGACGGCGTCCTCGGCATCATCAAGGGCATCGCCGGCATCGCCGAGGACGACGTCTACACGAGACTGGGCGACTACGTCTTCAAGTTCAACGTCACCGCCTGGGGCTGGATCCACCTGATCCTCGGCATCGTCCTCGTGGTGGTCGGCGCCGGACTGCTCAAGCACGCGCTCTGGGCCCGTGCGACGGGCGTGGTGCTGGCGGCCATCAGCATCATCATCAACTTCATGTGGCTGCCCTACACCCCGGTCTGGGCGATCATCTCCATCGCCCTCGCCTGCTTCGTCATCTGGGCCCTGTGCAGCGACTCCAGCCGGTCCCGCTCCGCCGCCGCCTGATTCGGCACCTGACCCGCCCCCGGCCGCGCGCCGGGCCGGGCCGCCCCCGACGGGAAGAACGGCCCGCCGGGGGCGCCCGCCGTTTCGTACGCCGGGCCGATGGGCTAGGTTCCGTGTCGTGACGGAGGATCTGGGGCGGGTGCTGGCCGGGCGGTACCGGCTTTCCGGGTTACTCGGCCGGGGCGGCATGGGTACGGTCTGGCGCGCCCACGACGTACAGCTCGACCGGGAAGTGGCCGTCAAGGAACTCCGCCTCCCCGAGGACCTCGACGGCGACGCCCGGGATTCCTGGATAGCCCGGCTCGACCGCGAGGCGCGCGCCGCCGCGCGGCTCAAGCACCACGGCGTCATCACCGTCCACGACCGGATCACCAGCGACGACGGACGTCCGTGGATCGTCATGGAACTGGTCCACGGCCCCTCCCTGGGCGATCTGATCGCCGCACGGGGACCGTTGCAGCCGGACCAGGTCGCCCACGTGGGCCTCCAGGTCCTGGCCGCCGTACGCGCCGCGCACCGCGTCGGCATCACCCACCGCGACATCAAGCCCTCCAACGTGCTGCTCGAAGGCGAGCGGGTGGTCCTGACCGACTTCGGGATCGCCGTGGTCGAGGGCGACGCGACCCTGACCCGGTCGGGCGCGCTCATGGGAACCCCGGCCTTCATGGCCCCCGAGCAGGTGCGCGGACTCCCGGCGACCGCCGAGTCCGACCTGTGGTCGCTGGGCGCGACGCTGTTCAACGCCGTGGAGGGCAGCCCTCCGTTCCCCGGCAGCACGGCCGGGGCCGTCCTCGTCGCCGTCGCCACCGAGGAACCCGCCCCCGCCGTACACGCCGGGCCGCTGGCCCCGCTCCTGGCCGGCCTCCTCCACAAGGACCCCGCGCGGCGGCTGTCCGCCGAGGCCGCCCACGGACTGCTCGCCGGACTCGCCCGCGACGCGCAGCCGCTCACACCGCTCTCCGCGCCGCCGCCCGGTCCTCCCGTACCGCCCACGGAGCGGCTGACGGACGGCGCCGGCCACGACGACCCCGCGTACGGGGAACCCGCGCGGGAGCCGTGGGCGGGCGGGCGCCGGCCCGACGCCCACGCGCCCGACGCCCGGCAGCCCGACCGCAGGCGGACGTACCGCCTCGGCGCGCTGACGTCGCTCGTGACCGCCGCCGTCATCGCCGTCCCCGCGTGGATCCTGTGGCCGGACTCCTCCGGCGGCACCGGCTCAGGTGCCACCGGCACGGACGCCCGCGGGAAGGGCGCTTCGGCGCCCGCGAGCCCCACCCCCTCGACCGGCCCGTCCTCCCCGGCTCCGGTGCGCACACCCGAAACCCCCGCGTCCTCACCCCCGCCGCCCACCCGCACCCCTTCGCGCCCGGCCCCGTCCCTGCGCACCCCCATGGACCGCGCCGCCATCGACCGGGTCTTCGAGGTCTACATGAACGGGCTGCAGGACCAGAACATGACCGAGCTGCGCCGGGGCACCTGCCCGCGGCTGCGGTCCACGCTGCTCGGATTCGTCCTCAACGACCACTTCGTGGACCGCTGGACGCTCCTGCCGTACGAGATCCCGCCGTTCGTGGACCAGCTCAGCGTGGAGGCGAAGGTCACCCGGCGCGACCTGGAAACCGGGCAGCCGGCGGGCGACGTCCTCTACCAGTGGATCATCGAGCGCGACGCCGAGCAGAACTACTGGGTCTGCGGCTGGCTCAACGGACGCTAGTGCCGTGACCGGAAATGGCCGTGAAAGGGCGACCTGCCCTGGCGGGCGCGGGTGGTCAGCCGAGAGCGGGGGTCGCGAGGTCGAGGATCAGCAGGTTCCCCCAGTCGTTGGTGAAGGTGGCACGCATGCCCTCGTAGCGCACGCTGACGAACGGGTTGGAAACGAACATGACGGCGACCCACCGCAACGACGCGTCGGCGTTGAGACGGGCGAGGTAACCGATGTTGCCCATCCCGCCACCCCCGCCGGACATCCATCCTGATCCGTCCGGCAGCGGGCGGCCCTCGAAGTTGGTGTTCACCTCATCGGTGTTGTGCTCCTCAAGGGCCTGGGCCACGTCGAACGGCCCTCCGATACGAAAGGGAATCAGCTGCCCGGCATCCGGGTGGTACGCCCCCGGGCCGTCGACGTGCAACTCCAAGCCCGTGTCGTCCGGCCGGTACAGGCCGTCGCACAGCGGCATTTCCCCGGCTTTCCAGAGCCCCTCGACCAGTCCCATGACCCACCCCACCGTCCGTCACCAAAGCCCCGGAGCCTGACTGCGCGCGGCCGCCCATGGCCACGGCCGGGTCAGACGTCGTCCCAGGCCATCGAGCTCATCCTCCAGCCTGCGGGCGTGCGGACGAACTGGGTGGTCTTGCGGCCGGAGCCCTCGAACCATTCCCCGTCGAGGAAGCCGGACTTGCGGTACTCGCTGAACCGGTGCGCGATCGACTGGAAGATTTCGGTCCGCTCGGCGACCTCCCATTCCCGGAACTCCGTGAGCGTTCCGTCGGTGAGGATCTTCTCCCGCGGCCCGATGAACCCGTCGAGGTCGTAGACCACGGGCCCGTCCCCCGCGTCCACGTTCTTGATGATCATCCCCTGCGGGATGAACACCTCCCGGACCGCGTCGAGCCGCGGCCGGACACCGCCGACGGTGGTGAACGCGCCGAGGAACGTCCGCATCAGCGCGTCGAGTTCGGTCTTCACGTCGGACACGGACACGGGTACCCCTCCCACGGATGAAAAGCCTCGCACCGATCTTCGCCCACTCCCCCGCACACCGGCAACGCCCCGTCCGGCAGGGCTTCTCACCGCACCCGCCCAGGTATCCGAACGCATTCACTCCATCACTTTCCGTAAGAATCGCGGGTGATTTGGTGCCCCGTGGGCAGATATGGCCCATGGACTCGGACATGCCCGGATGGCTGCGGCGCCTGATGCGCCGCCTCGTTCCCACGGCGGGCGGCGGCGGAGCGTCGGTCTTCACACCGCGCCGCGCCCCCGTCTTCACCGCCGACTTCGCCTCTCCCGCCCAGTGGGTCGCCGGACGCTCGTGGGCGTATCCCGACGGAGGCCCCGTCAACCCGCGCGACAACAAGCTCGACCACCTCACGGCCGACCCCGCCTACAGCCGCAGCGGCGTCTTCAGGGCGACGCTGCGCCCCGACGGCAACTGGGACAGCGGCCTGCTCACCACCGAGGGCAGCGACGAGGGCTTCATGGTGCGCACCGGCGACGTGCTGGAAGCCCGGGTGAAACTGCCCGTGGAACGGGGGGCCTGGCCCGCGATCTGGACCTGGCGGGACGGCGGCCAGGAGATCGACGTCTTCGAGTACCACCCCGACAACCCGGACCTGCTGGAGCTGTCCAACCACGTCCGGGAGGGGCACCGCTACCACCGCGACCCGTCGGTGCGGCCCGGCGGGTGGGTGGACCTGAAGGTCGAGTTCGGGCGGAACTCGGTCGTCTGGTGGGTCAACGGCGCCCGCGTCTTCGGCGACGGCAGGGGGGTGGGGCGCAGTTGGCGGGCCTACCTCATCGTCAACCTGTCGGTCTGCGCGGGGAGGTACCACCCGGCTCCGGACCCCTCGGCCACGGAGATGTCGTACGAGGTCTCCCAGCTGAGGGTGTACCGGCCATAAGGGGGTGTAGCGGCGTCGGGGCGCGCACCGGCCGTCAGGGCGCGCCGGGTGCTCCCACCAGCCGGGCGACGGCGTCCGCGAAGCGTTCCACTCCACCCGGGGCGTAGGTGAGGAAGAGGTCGGGTTCGATCAGTTCCAGTTCCATCACCACCGGGTTGCCGTCGGCGGCCCGCACGAGGTCGACCCGGGCGTAGACGCGGGGAACGCCCGCCGCGGCGAGGGCGGCCTCGGCCACGTCCCGTTCGGCCGCGTCGGGTACGTGCGCGGTCAGGTCCGGGTGCGGTGTGCGGGTGTTGTCGACCCGGCCGGTGTCCGTGAGTACCGGCCCCTTGCGCAGGGCGTGGCTGAACCGCCCGTCCAGGAACACCAGGGCGCGTTCGCCGTCGGCGATCCGGTCCATGTACGGCTGGACCATGGCCGTTTCGCCGGCCGCCTGGAGGGCGCGTACGTGCGCCCTGGCGGCGTCGCGCTGCCCGGGGGTGTAGCGGGCGCTGTTGCGGGCGCCCGCCGACACCGAGGGTTTGACGACGACGTCACCGTGCCCGGGCAGGTCGACTTCGTCGCCGGGCGCGATGAAGCGGGTCGGTACGGTCGGCACCCCGAGGGCGGCGAGTTCCCTGAGGTACCTCTTGTCGCTGTTCCAGCGCACCACCCGGGCGGGGTTGTGCAGGGAGGTCACCGCGTCCACGCGGTCGGCCCAGGCCAGGAACTCCGCCAGCCTCTCGGTGTACTCCCAGGTGGAACGGATGATCACGGCGTCCTGGGCGGCCCAGTCGAAGCCGGTGTCGTCCCAGCCGGCGGCCGTCGCGTCGATCCCCCGCGCCCGCAGGGCCGCGACCAGCACGGGCAGTTCGGTGTCGTGGGCGCTGCCCGACCGGTCGGTGGCGAGGGCGACCCGCCGCGCGGGCGGCCGGCCGTGCGGGGGCGGGGAGGATCCCGCGTTGTCGTTCACGGTGTCGGCCGTCCCGTTCGTTCGTCGTCCGAGGAGGATCCCGTCCATGGTCGCACCCGCGGCCGTACGGCGGTCAGCCCAGGTCGAGGACGAGGTCGGCCCGCTCCCGGCCGGCGGCGACGAGCCGGGCGTTGGCCTCGTCCGAGCGGGCCACCCAGTCCCGGGCGCGGGCGGGGGTCTTGCCGTGGCGCACGTGCCGGTCGACCAGCCGGTCGACGCGCAGGGCGTCGTCGGGGGCGAGGTACCACGCCTCGTCGAGGAGGGGCCGGATCCGGGCCCACTGCCCCGCGTCGTGCAGCAGGTAGTTCCCCTCGGTGATCACCAGGGGGACGGCCGGGGCGACGGGGATGCTCCCGGCGACCGGTTCCTCGATGGTGCGGTCGAAGGCGGGGGCGTAGACCGTGGTGCCGTCGGCTTCGCGCAGGCGGCGCAGCAGGGCGACGTACCCGGACGCGTCGAAGGTGTCGGGTGCTCCCTTGCGGTCGGCCAGGCCCAGGCGGGCCAGTTCGGCGCCGGCGAGGTGGAAGCCGTCCATCGGCACGACCGTGGCGAGTGCCGGTCCGAGGGCGGTGGCCAGCCGCTCGGCGAGGGTGGACTTTCCGGCGCCCGGGGGTCCGGCGATCCCCAGGATCCGGCGGCCGCCGCGGGCGGCGAGCGCCCGTGCCCGGTCCGTCAGCTCCGTCAGCTCGGTCGGCGGCATCGGTTCCGGGTGCGTCGTGTCCACACGTGCATCTTGCCCGACCCGGTGCCGCGAACGGGCGCCGGGCGGGCGGGGGTGGTTGCCGCCGGGGCGGGCCCCGGCGGTGGTGGGTTCAGTCGACGTCGAGGTAGTAGGCGCCGGCCCTCGCGTCGGCGAAGAGGGTGAACTGCACCTGGGGCACCCCCTCCACGCCGTTGATGTCCATCTCGACCGGCTCGGCGTCCACCAGGACGTACTCGCCGTATCCTTCGAAATCTCCGGGCCCGTCCGCGACCCCGATGTGGATCGGCGTTTCGTCGGGCAGGTCTGCGAGGGCTTCGCGCAGGCGTCCTGCGGTCCATACCTGCGGAGTGTGGTCGAACGTCTCAGCCATGCGCCGAGGTTAGAACCACCGGCCCCCGGGATCCCGGTACGCCGCGCCGTGCGCCGAGTGCCCCCGGCGCGCGGACACGGGTGGAACCGGTCGGTGTGACCCCGTGACCACAGGCGTGGCGGATCGTTTCTCTTCATGTCGCGCCAGGTGTACACCCCGCAAACCCCCCGCGGCGCGCGCGACAGGTGAAGGCCATGGGGGCACCATCTCCCCCGTGGCCTTCACCCCCCTGCCCGATCTGGGCCGAAGCGGCCGGTCGGTGTCTTTCCCTGCCCGGAAGTCGCGTTGCCGCAGCCCGATCGGTGCGGATCTCGTCGTGAGCCAACTACGGCCGCCCTGAGGTGAGTACCATCCGGCAGCAACACACCAGGTCTCACAGGAGAGCGAGCCGACATGGCAGACGAGTCCGACACCACGCCCATCCACAGCCTGTACGCGGAGCGTTTCGCCGCTGATCTCGAGACCAACCGCAAGGAGCAGGAGGACGTCTCCGCCCGGATCGCGGAGCTCGACGCACGGCTGAAGCAACTGAAGGCCGACGAGGACTGGCTCACCGGAGTGCAGGGCGCCGTGCCTCCGGGCGGGGTCGCGGGCGGCGCTCCGGCGGTCGGGGGCCGGGCACCGCTCCCCCTCCCCGAGGAGGCCCCGCTGTCCCGGGCCGTCCCCAAGCCCCGCCAGGCGAAGAAGGCGCCGGGTACGGCGACCCGCGCCAAGAAGGCGGCGCCCGCGGCCAGGAAGGCCTCCGGCGCCACGGCCACCGCTACGAAGCCGAAGGCCGCCGCGGCCCCGGCCAAGGCCACCCCGGTGACGAAGCCCAAGGCCGCCGCGACGAAGGCCGCCCCGGCCACCGCCGCCAAGGCCGCTCCGGCAGCGGCGGAGAAGGCCGCCCCGGCGGTCGAGAAGGCCGCCGAACCGGCGCCCGCCAAGCCGGTCAAGCCCGCCGAGCCGCCGCTGCGCGAGCTCGTCCTGGCCTTCCTGACCGGCGCCGCGGAGCCCCGCATGGTGAGCGAGGTGTCCGCCGAGCTCGCCGCGGGCGGCCGGACCACCTCCACCCAGGTGGTGCGCAACACCCTGGAGGGCCTCGCCAAGAAGGGGCTCGTCGAGAAGGAGCACAAGCAGGGTTCGGTGATGTACACCGCGCTCAAGCCCTCGGCGGACCAGCCGGCCGTCGAACCGGCGGCTGAGGAGAAGAAGGACAAGACGGCGGTCGAGGTCTAGCCGGCCCTTCCGACCCCCTGCACCGCCACCGAACCGCCCGCACCGCGCCCGCCGTTTCCCACGGTGGCGCGGGCGGGCGGTTCGGCGTTCGGGGTGCGTGCGCGGGAGTTGGCTCGGGTGCGCGGGAGTTGGCTCAGCGCGCGGACCCGTGCGGTGCGTGGGGGCGGGCCGGGGCGGCGCGGTCGGCGGGGCGGCCGGGGTCCTCGTCGGTGGCTTCGTCGGTGTCCAGGTCGGACAGGCCGGGGAAGCGGTAGGGGTCAAGCGCCCACTCGGGCGTCCGGGACGAGAGTGCGTACGTCGGTGCGGTGTTCATGGAACCTCCCGAAGGTCGTCACTGAACGTCATGACTCATCACTCTCCGCACGCGGTTGCGCGGGGGATCCCCTTCCACCCGAACGCCCCCAATGGCATCTCGTCACATCGCGGGCGCACCGGCCGCCGGACGGAAGGGCTCTGACAGGTCGTCCGAAAGGGGCACAGGGGTGAAGACGTTTCCATCATGACAGGTCAGACGGCATTTTCGTAGGACGAACGGCACAGGCGATTGCCCTTGTTTGGGTACCTGTGCGGCTTTCAGAATCTCCCTCATGAATCACACGGCGCACATCAACCACGACGCGGTACTCCGGGCCCGGGTGGCCCTCCTCGGATCGGGGGCCCTGCCCGTACGTCAGGAGGTCGCCGCCTATCGCGTGCTCGTCCAGGTGAGCCCGCTCGCGTATCTGCCCCGGCTGGTGGAGGCGTTGTACGAGTACAGCCGGCAGGAGTTCGCGGACCGGCCCGGCATAGCGCTGGCCCTCAGGGGCGAGGCCGTGTCCGCCGCGCGCCGCATGTGCGCGCTGGAGGCCGGACGGGAGGAACTGCTCGCGAGGGCGTTGACCGACTACCGGGAGCAGCTGGCGCTGACGGACCGCCGGGACGAACTCGACGCGGTGGACGAGGAGCTCAGGGCCGTGGGGCCCGCTCCCGAACGCCGGCGGCGCTGAAGGGGCGGAGGGTGGCGGTCCGGCCGGACCGCCGCCCCCGCAGGAGCGGGGAGGCGCCGGTTTGACTGATCGGGCTTCCGTTCTGAAGAGTCACGGTATGAACGAGAACCTCCTCGCCCTCCCCGTCGCCGAACAGCTGGCGCCCTCCGTCAGCCTGCGCCGGATCGGAGAGCTCCGCCTGGTCGTCGTCGACCACCCCCGCGTGCGCGCCGCCGTCACCCTCCAGGGCGCGCAGGTCGTCGGCTGGCAGCCCACCGGGGCGGAGCCGGGGCTGTGGCTCAGCGAGAACACCGCGTGGACCGTGGGAAAGGCGGTCCGCGGCGGAGTACCGATCTGCTGGCCGTGGTTCGGGCCGGCCGGCAGCCCCTCCCACGGGTTCGCGCGGACCACCGAGTGGGAGCTCGACACGTACGAGGAGTCCGCGCAGGAGGTACGGCTGACGCTCAAGCTCGTGGCGTCCGAGGAGACCCGGGCGCTGTGGCCGCACGAGTTCACGCTCCTCGCCCGGATCGTGCTCGGCGAAACCTGTGACATCGAGCTGGAGGCGCACGGCGACTACGAGACCACCGCGGCCCTGCACACCTACCTCCACGTCGGTGACATCGACGCGGTGGGCCTCCGCGACCTGGGAGAGCGGTACACCGACAACCTCGTCCACGCGGAGGGCACGGCGGAGAAGGAGCTGCGGCCCGTCGGCCGCGTGGAGCGGGTCTACACCCGGCCGGACGACCTGTCCCTGGTCCACGACGAGGGGCTGCGGCGCACCATCGAGGTGCACCACCGCCACCAGAGCGACGTGGTGGTCTGGAATCCCGGCCCGGAGCTCTCGCACTCGATGGAGGACCTCACGGACGACGGCTACCGGCAGTTCGTGTGCGTGGAGACGGCGCGCCTCGCACGCCCGCTCGTGAGCACGCCCGGCCGGCCCGCCCGGCTGGCGGTGACCCTGCGCACGCGCGCCGAGTAGCGGGGCCGATGGTTCCGGTGTGACGTGCGGGGCCGTACGCCGTTGTTCCGGGCATGGACGAACTGCTGGACGTGCTGCTCGACGGTGTGACCGAGCCGCGCCTGAAGCTGATCAGCGCGGACGAGGCCCGGGCCCTGATGGTCCTCCTCGGCATGCTGGACGACGACCGGCAGACCGAGGAGGTCCGCAGAGCGGCGGGAGAGATGCGCTCCCGCCTGGTGGCCCGCCTGGCCTGAAGCCGGGCGGGTCGGGCCGGCCTAGGGGTTCAGGCGGGTGTTGACCAGGTACCTGGCCTGTTCGGACAGCTCCTTGCGCCGCGCGTCCTCCTCCACCAGCCGCAGTTCCCCCTGGAGGGCCAGCTCGGTGCGCAGCACCGTGCTCCGGGGAACCGGCACGCGCTGCCCCGGCTTCTCGGTGAACGGCTGGAGCTCGGCGGCCAAGGCCTGGGCGTCGTCGGAGGTACCGCGGCGCAGCGAGAGGAACACCCGGGAGAGCCAGTCGGCCGGGATCTTCACCATGAAATCGTCCATGGCGTCACAACGCCTGACGATCCCGGCCCGTCACGGCAAACCACCCGTTCCGGATGAGCCGGTCAGCTGAACTTCTCACCTGACCGGTCCAGCGCACCGGCCCCGCCGCCGTCCGCGACGGTGTGCGGGGCGGTCGGATGAGCGGCGCGTGGAGCGGCACCCGGTTCACGGGAGGCGCGCAGTCCACGTACCCGTCCCTCGCACACCCGTGGCGGCCCCCGGCCGCTGTGGGGAAGGAAGTCATGAACCTGAACCATCTGAAGGCGACGACGGCTCGGCCCCGAGTGCGTTCCCGGGTCCTGCTCGCCTCCCTGGCCGCGGCAGCGGCGCTCACCGGCCAGCTGGTCGCGTTCGCGCCGGCCGCGTCGGCCGACGGTCCCGAACCGTCGGGCCAGAACACGGGACCGTCCGCCCCGGGCAAGCAGAACCCGCCCAAGGACAAGGACCAGCGGCAGGACAAGGACAAGAAGAAGCTCGCGGTCCCGCACGGGCTGCGGCAGTTCACGTCCGACAACACCTTCACCCCGCCGGCCGGCGTCACTTCGGTGTTCGTCCAGGCCTGGGGTGCGGGCGGCGGTGGCGGCGGCGGTGGCGGCGGGGCCGGCGCCCCGCTCACGGGCAGCGGCGGGACCGGTGGCGGCGGCGGTGGCGGCGGCTTCACCTGGTGCGTCGTCCAGGTCAAGCCGCTGACCGACTACGGCGTTGACGTCGGCGAGGGCGGCACCAACGGTGGCGGAGGCGCCGCCGGTGCCCCGGCCGGCCCCGGCGTCAACGGCACGGCCGGCAGCGCCGGTACGTCCACGACGCTGACCCGGTCCGGCGACAACACCGTGCTCCTCACCTCCACGGGTGGCGGCGCGGGCGGCGGCGGTGTCGGCGGCTCGGCCGTCGACGGCGCTCCGGGTACGACCGGCGCCGGCGGCACCGGCTCGTGCTCCACGGGCGGCGTGAACCGCACCGGCGGCCCGGGTACCACCGTCGGCGCCGGCGGCGGGACCGCCGACGGCATCGTCGAACTTCCCCCGGGTGCCGCGGTCGGCGGGGGCGGCGGGGCCGGCGGACCGGCCGGAGTGGCCGGGACCGACGGCCGTCCCGGCGGCGACGGCTTCGTCGTCATCTACTGGTAGTACCGCCCCTGTGCCCGCCCTCCGGCCGTCCTCGGCCGGAGGGCGGGCACGGTCACGAGTAGCATGCGGAGGCTCGGCAGGACGGTACGACAAGGGTGGGGCAGCATGAGCATGTACACGGGCGGCGAACATCACGGCCCCCCGGAGGGACCCGGGGGCCGCGCGCCGTGGCCCGGCCGCGCACCGGTGCCGCCGCCTCCGCAGGGGTATCCGTACCCGCCCGTCCCGCCGCAGGGGTACCCGTACGCGTCCGCCCCGCCGCAGGGGTACCCGTACGGGCCGGTGCCTCCGCAGGGATACCCGTACGGGCCCGGTGGCCACCCTTACGGGTACCCGCCCGTGCAGCGGCCCCGGGTGCTGACGCGGCGCCAGAAGCTGGTCCGGTTCGTCTTCAACCCCTTCTACGCCGCCCAGCGGGTGTTCCGGCCCTCCCGCCCCGACCTCGTCCCCGACCCCCTGGTGCGCAAGCTCCAGCTGTGGCGGACCCTGCTGGGCGCCGCCGCGTGGGTCGTGCTGACCCTCACGTACAAGGCGGTCAGCAGCGCCTCGGACGTCGGGAACCTCGCCAGTGACCGCCTCGAGCAGAGCTGGCACAGCGTGCTCGTACTGGTCTGCACCCTCCCGGTCGTGGTCGGTGTCTTCGTGGCCGCCTCCCGGGGCCCGGTACGGCGCGTGTACCTGCGGCGCGCCCTGCGGTCGGTCGGGGCCGTACTGGCGCTGATGGCCGCCATGTTCACGTTCGTGCTCTCGGTGGTGCCGGAGACGCAGGCGATGCGCGACTTCGTCGGCCTCCCGGGCAAGATCGCGCTGGGGGTGATGTGCGTGTGGGCGCTCGGGTTCGCCGTGTACGGCATCGGGCTGTCGCTCGTCCACGTCTTCCGCACCGCCGACATCCACGAGCTGGTACCGCCCGTCCTCGCCACCGTACTGGTGTGGGAGATGGCGCTCCTGGACCTGACCACCGGCGCCTACGACCAGGTGCCGCCCGGCGTCCGGCTGGTCTTCGTCATGGGCGCGCCGGTCACGGTGACGGTCCTGTCCGTCTGGGAGACGTACCGGCTGCACCGCTACCACCGCCTCACCCTGCGCGGGGCGCTGCGGCGCTGAGGGCCGCCGGGCCGTCGTCAGCGGGTGAGGGCGGTCGCGAGCCGCGGGTAGTGCAGTACCAGGCCGTCGTCGTCGAAGGTGATGTCGCTGCGGAAGTCACCGGACTCGTAGCGGACGACCGCGCCGGGGCCGGTGGACTCCAGCGGGGTGTAGGTCTGCCGGTTCGCGACGACCTCCAGGGCGGGGACGGACACCCAGGCCATCAGGAAGGTGTGCGGCGGGCCGGCCGGGCGGCGGTGCAGCGCGTGGCGCAGGACGGGCATGGTGTTGGTCAGCGGGCACAGGCCGAGGTCGCAGTCGAGCGCGCCGTCGAGGTCGGGGCGGTGGACGCCGTCGGCCGTCCAGCGGCCGGCGTCGTGGCGCAGGTCCAGCGACCGGACGGCGTCCGCCGTCTCGACGGTGACGGACAGGCGCGAGGTCACGTAGTCGTCGACGGTTTCCAGTGCGTACGTCACCCAGTACGGCTCCGGGTCCAGGCCGACGGCCCGCCCCCGCGCCGTGAGGCCCCCTTCGGTGAGGCGGACCCAGGTGGTGGCGTGTCCGCGGTCGGGGAGGATCTCCCAGGTGCGTACGAGGTTGCGCGTGCTCATGGGAGGAGCCTAAGCCGGGCGGGTGCGCGGGGAGATGGGCCGACGAGGTGAGCCGTGGCGTGGCTCTCCCCCAGGTGCGCCGGGGCGGCGCACCGAACGAAAAGTATGACTTCCTGTCCCGGGGGCGGATCCGGTTTCCTCCGGGGCAGAACCCCGGGGTGACCCCGCGTCCGCCCACCCGCGAAGGAGCCCCGCCCCGATGCTCCCTGGTTCCGCCCTGCTGTCCGCCGCGCTGGCGACCTTGCTGCTCGGTGTCCCCTCGGCCTCCGTGCCCGGCTCCGACGGGGAGACCGGGTCCGTCGGGAGAACCGCGTCCGCGTTCCCGCGGACCGGTCAGGGGCGGCACGAATCGGCCCTGTTCGGCATCCGCGCCGACAACAACGCCGCGGCCCAGGAGTTCACGGCCGACGGACCCCGGGTCACCCGGGTCGGGCTGTTCCTCAGCAGCGGAGCGGCGACCGGCACGGTGACCGTGCAACTGCGGACCCGGCTGGGGGACGCGGCGGGCGCGCTCGCCACGCGGACGCTGGACCTGGCGCGGCTGGGCGGGGCGGGGGCGGGCTGGGTGGAGTTCCCGCTCGACGCGCGGACCGTTCCCGGTGCGACGTACTACCTGTTCGCCCAGGCCTCGGTCCCGGCGGGAGGGGCGATCGCCTGGCACGGCACCCGCACGCCGGCGGGCGGGGCGCCGGTCAGCTGGAACTACGACCGGGCCTACTGGGGCGGCTGGGAGCCCTACGAGGCGCGGCTCGCCTTCTACGTCGACCCCACGCCGGCGGAGCGCTGCGGTGAGACCGAGCCCTGTTACGTGCCCGCCTCCGCCCTGTCCGCGCGTACGTCCGGGCTGCTCTCGAACGGAACCTCCACGGAGGCCGTCGCACCGGCCTTCGCCGTGGGGGCGCGGTACGTGGACGGCTCCAACGTCCTGCGGCTGCCGTCCGGCCGGTGGCGCTACCTGCCCCGGGGGGAGTCCGCTTCGGTGGTCGTACCGGCCGGGGACGCGGGGGCGCAGCGGCAGATCACCGAGTCCCGCAACTGGCTGGCCGCCGGGATCACCCCGGGGCGCACGGCCGCGGAACGCAGCGCGGCCGGGCGTGCGCTGCTGTCGATGCGCGCCCTGCTGCGGCCGAACGGTGCGTACGCGGCGGCCTGGGCGCCCGCCTGGCAGTACGCGTGGCCCCGCGACTCCAGCTTCGCCGCGGCGGCCTTCGCGCACACCGGGCACGAAGCCGAGGCCCTCGCGATCCTGCGCTACAGCGCCAGGACGCAGCGTACGGACGGGACCTGGGAGGCCCGTACGAAGCTCGACGGCTCCGGACCGCCCGACGCCCGCGCGTGGCAGCTCGACGCCAACGGCTGGGTGCCGTGGGCGGTCTGGCAGTGGTACCAGAAGGCCCCGCAGGACACCCGCGCCGTGCGGCTCCAGGAGCTCTACCCGATGATCCGCAGGGCGGCAGACCGTTCGGCGGCCTCCCTCGACGGGCGGGGCCTGCCGCCCGCCTCCCCGGACTACTGGGAGCTGCCCACCGGCACGGTCAACATCGGTACGGCGGCGCCGCTGCTGGCCGGGCTCAACGCCTCCGCCGACCTCGCCGGGCGGCTCGGCGAGACGGACGACGCGGCCCGGTGGAACGCCGCCGCCAAGCGGCTGTCGGCCGGGATCGCCGCGCACTTCGCGCCGCTCGGCTACCCGCGCACCCTCGACGCGCCGCAGGGCCGTGACAGCGCCGCGGCCTTCATGGCGCCCCCGTTCAACGCGGCGCCCGCCGGCCTTCCCGCCGCCCTCGACTCGACGGAGCGCGCCCTGAAGCTGCCCAACGGGGGCCTCACCCCGGGCAACGGCCCCGGGCACAGCTGGGGCGCCTACGCCTGGACGGCCAGCACCAGCTTCTTCGCGCTCGCCTGGGCGGGCCTCGGCCGGAGCGCGAAGGCGGACGGCTTCCTCGGCTGGGTGCTGTCCAAGCGGAACACCCTCGGTGAACTGCCCGAAACGGTCAACGGCTCCGGCCGGCCGTCGGCGGTGGCTCCGCTGGGGTGGACCGGTTCCCTGGTGGCGCTGTCCCTGCTCGCCCTCGACGGCAGGGCCCTGCCGACCCCTCCGCTGCGCGGATAGGCCGGTCTTCGTTCCGCCGCCGGGAGGGCGCACCCCTACACTTGTGCCGCCCGGCCGAAGGTGCCGGCTTCAGGGGAGCGAAGTCCTAAGTGAGCAGCACCAGCAGCGACGCGCCGATCTACGACCAGCTCATACGGGAGCGGGGCGATGTACCGGGCCAGGTCCGGCGGGATGCCGAGGAGATCCACCGGGCCCTGGCCCAGGTGATGGCCCGCCGTCCCTCGGCCGGGATGCCGACCTGGCGCACCCCCTAACCGAGGGCGAGTCCTTCGACGGGTTCGGCGCCGGGGAGCCTCGCGAGGAGCGGGCCGGGGACGATGAGCTTGCCGCGGCGGCGGCCGCTGCCGACGAGGACGTACGGCAGGTCCGCGACGGCCGGGTCCACCAGGAGCGGCCAGTCCGCCGGCAGGCCGAGCGGGGTGATCCCGCCGTACTCCATGCCCGTGCGCTCCACCGCGGTCGCCATGGGGGCGAAGGACACCTTGCGGGCCCCGAGGTGGCGGCGGACGGCGCCGTTCACGTCGACCCGGGCGGCGGAGGGGACCAGGCAGGCGGCCAGGGTGGTTTCCCCGCCCCGCTTGGCCGCGACGACGACGCAGTTGGCCGACGTGCCGAGCAGGTCCTGCCCGTAGTGGGCGACGAAGGCCGCGGTGTCGGCGATCGCCGGGTCGGTGTCGACGTAGACGATCTCCTCGACGGGGAGGTCCCCGGCCAGTTCGCGGACGGCTTCGGCGACCGGGAGGATCAGCTCGTCGAGGCAGTCGGGGGCGGGCCGGGCGTGGTCGAAGGGTCCGATGGGAGCGCGCATGTCCGTACGCTAACAGCGGCCGTGCGCGGGCCGGGGGCGCGGAAAGACCGGAATTCCACAAAGTGTTGACGCGGCTCTATCGGAAGCGCCTTCTCCTGACGGACGATTCGCATATCCTCCGCGCCCCCCGTCCGCCGTCAGTGCGGCGCTCCGCCGGCGCGCGGGATGCGAACCCACCCGTGTTCGTTGGGAGGCAATACGACATGGACCGCAACAGCGAGTGTCCCGACGCCGCCTCGACCGACCTGACCGAACTGACCGCGCGCCGGCCCGGAGCGCTCGGCCGCCGGGGCGTGCTGACCGGCCTGGGCGCGGCCGCGGCCGCCCCGTTCCTCCTCGGTGCCGAGCGGCCTCGGCCCGGGCCCGCGGAGCCCTCGGCACGGAGCACGTTGCTCCGGAACGCCGCGCTCGTCCTCACCATGGACCCCGCCCTCGGCGACGGCCCCCTGGGGAGCCTCGGGCACGCGGACGTCCTCATGCGGGACGGCGTCATCACCGCCGTGGGGCGGCGGTTACCGGCCCCGCCGGGCACCCGGACCGTGGACGCCTCGGGGAAGCTGGTGCTGCCGGGGTTCGTCGACGTCCACACCCACCTGTGGCAGTCGTCCATGCGCGGCGGCTGCGCGGACCGCGACCTCTTCGGGTGGCTGGCCGACTGCAACCGGGGGACCTTCTCGCGGATCACCCCGGAGGACATGTACCGCTTCGTCCGCCTCGGGGCGCTCGACTCCGTGCAGTCCGGTGTCACCACGCTCGTGGACTGGGTGGACGCCCTCCCGTACGACACGACGGTGCAGTACGTACGGGCCCTCGCGGACACCGGGGTGCGCTTCACCTACGCGATGTTCCAGGCCGAACGGGACGCGGCGCTGATCACCCGGACGAAGCGGGAGCTCATCGATCCGCTGCCGCTCGCCTCGGCACAGGTCGCCACGCACGCGGCGCGGGCCATCCAGGGACTGAACCGGCTCCACTGGGAGATCGCCCAGGACCTCGGCGTGATGCTCAACTCGCACGTCCTGGAACGCGACGAGCAGCGGGCGGACGACCCCGTGCGCACCCTCACCGACATCGGGGCACTCGGTCCGCGGCTGCTGATGAACCACGCGATCCACCTCGACGACGGGGAGCTGGACGCGCTCGCCGCCCACGACGTGCGCGTGGCGCACTGCCCGCTCAGCAACATGCGCCTGGCCTCCGGCATCATGCGGCTGCCGGAGCTGGCGCGGCGCGGCGTGAAGACCGGGCTCGGCCAGGACGGCGGCACCAACGACACCTCGGACTTCTTCGCCCTGATGAAGACGGCCCTCGGCCTCCAGCGGGCGCGGGCCCTGCGCGCCTCCGTGTTCCCCCAGGTCCACGACGTGCTGCGGATGGCCACGCTCGGGGGTGCCGAGGCGATCGGCATGGCCGGGGAGATCGGTTCGCTGACCCCCGGGAAACGGGCCGACGTCGTCGTGATCGAACCCGCCGCGCTCAACTTCGCGCCGCGCTTCGACTGGGTGAACCAGATCGTGTTCAACGGCCGCCCCGAGAACGTCGACTCGGTGTACGTGGACGGCAGGGCCCTCAAGAGCGGCGGCCGGCTCGTCGGGGCGGATCCCGACCGGGTCGTGCGGGAGGCGGAATCCGCGGCGGCCCGGCTGCGCGCCGCGTCCTGACAGGCCCCACGCGGCTTGCGCCGCCCCGGAGTCCGGGCGCGCGGGGCGGGGTCAGCGGTCGCGCGGGGCCAGGAGTCCGGCCACGAACCGGGTGGTCTTCTGCCCCGCGCGCTGCTTGATCAGGCCTTCCTTCGCCGCTCCGCGCAGGGACGCCGTGGTGGTGCGGGGGCCGGCCCCGGCCAGGGTCACGGTGATCAGGACCGGGTTCATCTGCGCGAACCCGCCGCCGACGAGCGCCCTGACCACGGGTCCGGCGGCCTGGCCGGTCGGGGGCGGAGGGTCCAGGAGGCGGCCGATGCGGGCCAGGGTCGCGGCGACGTGCCGCTCGGCTTCGGCCAGGGGCAGGTCCAGCGTCAGAACGTCCTCGTGGACGTCCTTGCGCAGGTACCGCGCGGCCAGCCTGGCACCGAAACGGCCTCCCGAGCCGCCGCCGACGGCGCCCACCGACCCCAGCGCGTCCGCGAGTATGCGGTCCTCGTCGTTCACCACGGCGACAGCGTAGCGGCCGGCCCCGTGGGCGGGATCGGCGGGACGTGCGCCGAACGAGGGCTCCTCGGCCGGGCGGACGACCTGGTTGGGCGGCCGGGGCCCCCGGCCGCTGCAAGCTGGTGGCCACCCACGAAAGGACCTGGCCCATGGCGAACGTGCGGCGCATCGTCGACGTCGAGACGCGCGAGGTGGAAGTCTTCGAACTCGTCCCGGACGAGGCGGGGCTGGAGGCGATGCGCACCGACCCCGAGGCATACGTGCGGGAGGTGCTCGCCGACGAGATCGGTCACATCAACGGCGTGTCCGTCGACGTGCACGTGCTCGGCGAACTGGCCAAGGCCACGGCCGTCTCCGGCGGGCCGTACGTGGTGCACCACACGGTCAGCGGGAAGTGGGAGTCCTGGGTCGAGGTCACCAACCCGAAGTAGGGCTGCGGTGCCGGGCGGCGGGGTGGGCCGGGGGGCCGTCACCGAGCACTGATGATCTTCCGTAAGCTCTTGGTCGACCAGGCCGCCGACCGTGCCCTCCGGCACGCGCTCAGGCGGCCTCCGGGATACCCCGGAAAGAGGTAGCGACCGAGTTGGGGAACAACGTGCACCTGCCCATGAACCGACGTCTGGCCATCAGCGCCGCCCTGCTGGCCGTGGTGGCCGGTGTGGCTCCGGCCACCACGGCCCACGCCGCACCGGCCGTTTCGGCCGAGGCCCAGGGGGCCGCGTCGGCGCTTCCCGCGCCCGATCTGGAGGCGCTGGTCCAGGCGTTGCAGAAGACGACCGCGGCCGGAGCGCCCGGCGCGATGGCCCGCATCGGCGGGGCCGGCGGCGTCCAGACCAAGACGGTGGGCGTGCGCGACACCGTCACCGGCGCGCCGATGGACACCCGGGCCCGGTTCCGGATCGGCAGCGTCACCAAGACCTTCTCGTCCGTCGTGCTGCTCCAGCTGGTGGCCGAGAAGAAGATCGAGCTGGACGCGCCGGTCAACCGCTACCTGCCCGGGCTGCTGCCGGACGACCGGATCACGGTGCGTCACCTGCTGACCCACCGCAGCGGGCTGGCCGACTACACGAACGCCATGTTCGACAAGACCGTTCCCGGCTTCGAGGCCGTCCGGAACAAGGAGTTCAGCTACCAGGACCTGGTGACGCTCTCGCTGAGCGAGCCGCGGACCACCGAGCCCGGGGTGGCGTACAAGTACTCAAACGCCAACTTCGTCGTCGTCGGCATGCTGATCGAGAAGGCCACGGGGCGTCCGGTCGCGAAGGAGTACGAGCGCCGGATCATCAAGCCGCTCAAGCTGGAGAACACCTCGTACGTCCACCCGAGCACGAAGATCAAGGGGCTGCACGCACACGGCTACCTCACCCCCGACGAGGCGGGCGCGCCGCTGGTCGACTCCACCGAACAGACCGTGTCCTGGGCGCAGTCGGCCGGTGCGATGATCTCGAACGCCGCGGACCTCAACACGTTCGTGTCCGCGCTGGTGACGGGCAAGCTCCTGGCGCCGCAGCAGTTGGACGCGATGCTGACGATGACCCCCACGGACGCGACCAACACCCGCTTCTACGGGCTCGGCCTGCGCCGCTACGACCTGTCCTGCGGCACCTCCGTGTACGGGCACACCGGTACCGTGCAGGGCTTCTACACGTACGCGTTCGCCACCCGTGACGGCAAGCGCAGCCTGACCGCGATGGCCAACACCTCGAACCGGGGTGTGGCGAACACCGAGCTCGGCGGCACGCTGGAGGCCGCGTTCTGCGGGAAGAAGCCCGCGCAGCCCACCGCTCGCGGCTTCTCCTCCGCCCCCGCGGCGTCCGCCGTGACGGCCGCCCCGGCCGAGGTGGACCTGCCGGAGCGCAACGCGCGCTGATCCCCGGCCGCCGCGGCCCCCACGGTCGCGGCGGCCGCACCGGCCCGCGTCAGGGCACGGCCAGGCGTACGGCGGCACTGACCGCTTCGAGTGCGTCGGGGCTCAGTCGCAGCTGCACCGTCTCCACGTAGTGGGCGGCGGGCCGGACGGTGGTGAGGAAGTCCGTCAGGACGTGGCCCCCGACCCCGTCGGGGAGGTGCCCGGGGAGGATCCCGTCGTCGGCCGCTTCGAAGGGGACCGCGGTGGGCCACGTGTCGGAGCCGGTCCCGATCTGGGCGACGACGACGGTGTCCAGCAGGGCGTTGCGGGTGTCGTTCGACACGACGACCCACAGGCCGCCGCGGCCCTCCTCCCCGATGGCGATGACGTCACCGCGGCGGAGTTCCGTCACAGCGTTCCCTCCTGGGCGATCACCGCGAAGCAGGCGGCGTGTTCGGCGGGCGCCGCGCGCTGGCCGGACAGGTTCTCGTGCATGTCCCGGTAGGCGGATCTCAGCTGGTGTTCCCAGGCCTCGGCGAGTGCAGAGCCGCGGACGAACCGGGCGAGTGACTGGCCGCGGTCGGCGGCGGCCAGCCGCAGGAGGGCGAGCTCGTGCTCGGTGAACGTGACGTTGAGGGAGGGCACGGGAGAACGGTACTGATGCACGGTGCACGTGTCCGGTGCCAATCAGGTCATTGCGTGCGGACCGCCGCCCGCACAAGAACTCCGCCCGCGCCGTTGACCCGGGCGGAACGGGACACTCCCAGCTCAGGGGCCCGGTTGACAGCCCCGCGGGGCCTCCCGCTGCCGTAGACATCTCCCCGGCAGGTACGGACCTGCGTACCTGTGACCGCACTCGTACGTGACCGGAAACAAGGGAGAACCCGAACCATGAAGAAGCGTTTGGTCGCCACGGCCCTGGCTTCCGCCGCCATCGCGCTCGGCACCGCGCTGCCGGCCTCCGCCGGTACGACGGACACCACCGGGGGGACCGGGACCCAGAACTGCATCAGCCGCAGCGTCAGCCGCAGCGAGGGGCACGGCTGGGCCCAGACCTGCGACGGGCGCAACGTCTCCGGCTGGATCCAGGACGACAAGGCCGACGGCCGCTGTCCCTACGTGATCGCCTACCACCACGGCGGCGGCGAGACGACCGGCCCGCGCGTCGGACCCAAGGGCAAGCGGATCGACTTCAACTTCTACGCGAACGGGAACGTCAGCGACTTCGGGATCGGCTACATGACCTGCTGACACCCGGGCCCGCCGCCGCGGGCACCGTGTGAGGGGGCGCCGCGTCGGGGACGCGGCGCCCCTGCCCGTCCGCGGCCGCGGGTCAGGGCCCCGGGGCGGGTGCGCCGGTACGGCCGAGGAGTTCGGCCAGGCCCCGTCGGGTGGCGGCCAGCACGACGCGGTCCTCGGGCCTGAGGACGTAGCCGGGGTGGAGGTCCCACACCAGGCCCGGTCCGGGGGCCGAGCCGTCGCGCGGGGCGGAGCCGAGGTCGGGGCGGCGCTCTCCCGGGGAGGTGGTGTCGAGGGCGATGACCCGCCAGGCGCCGGGGCGGAAGGACTCGGTGACCGTCAGGCCTTCGAGCCGGGGGTGGCCCGCCACGTCGAGGGCAGCGAAGAGGAGCACCCGCCGCTCGACCGGTATCGCGCCGAGGATCTGCCGGCCCATCATCGCCCCGGCGAAGGCGGGCGCGGCGAGGTGGGTGACGCTGCGGCTGCGGGTGAGCGCGGACGGGTGGGCGGTGCGCAGCGTGCGGTACACGGCGGTGGCGAAGTCGTCCTCGTACAGGCGCAGCACGGCCCGCAGGTCGGGTTTGACCCCGCGGGCGTAGAGGGCGGCTTCGAGGTTGGTGGTGTCGGAGCTGGTCAGGGCCAGCAGGGCGTGGGCCCGGTGGACGCGGGCGGCTTCCAGGACGCCCTCGTCGGTGACGTCTCCGAGGACGACGGGGACGCGCAGCCGGCGGGCCAGGGCGAGGCCGCGGGCCTGCGGGTCGGATTCCACGCACACGACGGGGATGCCCAGTTCCCGCAGCCGCGCCAGCACCCGGGTCCCGATCTTGCCGAGTCCGAGGAGCACCACGTGCCCGGACAGGCCGCGCGGGGGGCGGCGCAGGGCGGTGGCCGTGCGGAAGGCTCCGAGGGCCTCCATCGCCGCCGCGACCAGGACGGGCAGCAGGAGCAGGCCGACGAAGCCGGAGAGGATCTGGAAGACCTGGCGGACCGTCGGGTCGCCCACCGCCGGGTCGTTGATCGCGAAGATGTCGAGCAGGGTGATGTAGGCGGCGTGCAGCGGGTGGTCCCCCGTGGTGATCCAGGAGCCGACGGCGAGCGCGGCGACGGCCGCCGTGATGCCGGCGAGGGACCAGCGCAGCCTGCGGGAGAAGAGGGAGGCGACCGGGAGGGAGGCGGCGCTCAGCCGGGGCGCCGTCCGGCCGCGGCCGGTGTACGAGACGGCTTCCAGGGCCACGGTGGCGCGTCCCGTGGCGGCGGCCACCGCGCGGTCGTCGGGCAGGAGCCGCAGTCCGCGTTCGCCGCCCAGGACGGAGCTCTCGCTGCCGGCCGGGTCGTTGGTGGTCGCGGACAGCAGGGCCAGGGTGCACAGGCCCGGGTCGGCCACCTCCCCCGGGCCCGGCGGCGTGCGTTCGACCGCGCGCAGCAACAGGCCGTCCGCCTGGATCACCTTGCTGGTGCCCGCGACGGCGCTGGCGGCGAGGGCGGGGGCGGCGGTGTCCGCGTCGGACAGCACGGTGGTGGCGGAATCCGTCGCGCGGGGGCCGGCGTCCGGCCCGGCGATGATCGCCGCCTGGTCCAGGAGTTCCTCCAGGTGCTGGCCGAGCTTGCGGTTGTAGAGCCGGATCACCAGCCGCAGCCTGGGGTTGAGGCGCCTGGCCACCAGGGCGGCCCGTACGTTCCTGTCGTCGTCCTCGTAGACCAGCGCGAGGGCGGCGGCACCCGCGGTGCCCGCGGCGGCCAGCACGTCCTCGTCGGGTTCGGCCGCCCGCACGATCCGCGGTGCCTCCGGCGGCCGGTCGCCGGCCGGTCCCCGGGGCGCTCTCGCGGGCGGGACCCGTCCGAAGAGCCCCCGCCACGCCGTCCGGCCCACGGCGAGCGGCCGGTCGGCGGCGGGCGGTACCACGAGCGTCACCCGCTCGCCGTACACCTCGACGAGCTCGGCCGCGAGCCTGCGGGCCAGTCCGTCGTCTCCGCACACCACCATCGGGCCCGCCGTGTCCGGGACGTGGGTCTGCTGCTGAGTGTCCATCAGGACAGGATGCCCGGCAGGTGCGCGCCCGGTGCGTGCGGACCCGGTCGGTACGGGGCCGACGGTGCGCCGGTCAGGCCGTGTTGCCGTCGTCCTGTGCGGCGGTGGCGCAGGCCTCGTGGCCCCAGCGCTTCCCGTGCTTGGCGATCATCTCGCCCGCCGCGTAGGGCCGTCCGCACGGGCAGGTTCCGGGGAACTTGGCCTTGAGGGGGCGCGGCGCGCCGCTCTTGGCCCGGGCCGCGGAGGCCGGTGCGCCGGTCCTGGCGGTCCGTGCCCGGGCCGGGGCTCCGGTCGCGGGTGCCGGGACGGGGAAGTCCGTCCCGCCCAGGGCGGTGCCCGCGGGCTGCTGGCTGACCGCGGCGTCGCTGGCGGCCTGGTCCGCGATCGCGTTCAGGTGGTCGCCGTCCTCGCGGTGGGCGGGAACGTAGAGGAAGGTCACGTCGCGGTCGGTCAGCAGCCGGTCGATCTCCTCGACCAGCTCGCGGTTGGCGACGGGCTTGCCGCCGGAGGTCTTCCACCCGTTGCGCTTCCATCCGGGGAGCCACTGCGTCACCGCCTTCATGGCGTACTGGGAGTCCATGCGGATCTCCACCGCCTTGCCGGGCAGGATCGCTTCCAGCAGTCGCTGGAGCGCGGTGAGTTCGCCGACGTTGTTGGTGGCACGGCCGAGCGGGCCGGCTTCCCAGCGCTGGGGGTGCCCCTGGGAGTCCGCGATGACCCAGGCCCATCCGGCCGGTCCGGGATTTCCCTTGGAGGCCCCGTCGCAGGCGGCAATGATGCGTTCAGACATCCCCCGATCATGCCTCACCACCGGACCGGCCGGTGACCCCGCCGCCGGAGCCGCAGGCCAGCGCGGCTACCGTCACGCCATGAGAACGCGCTCCGGTGAACACCGGCTGACCAGGGGGAACCGATGAGGAAGGGCTGGGCGGCCGCTCCGCCACACCTCGGTGCCGTCGTGAGCCTCGCCCTGCTGACGGGCTGCTCGCCGGTGGACGAGACCCCCATCGGCCGCACGAGCGGCCACGGGACCTACCGGCCGCTGGCCGTCGTCGGCTACCCGAGCCCGCAGACGCTGGACATCGTCCAGGAGGTGGTCGGGAGGATCGCCGACGAGGACCCGGGCGAACTCACCTTCCTCGCCGGGGACCGGGCGGGAACGGCGCAGGCCAGGGCCACCGCCGAGAACTGGGTCGAGGCGTTCGGCGACGGGGCCCGCGGAAGGGTCACGGCGGACTTCTACGACGAGGGGTCCAAGCGGCAGCTGGTCGTGCTGTACTTCCACAACACCCGGCAGATCAAGGCGATCACGGTCAGCAGCTACGGGAACGCCGAACGCGGCGGCTGGCGCGCGGAGATGGACGAACCCGGCCCCGAGGAGGCCGCGGCGCCGCCGGCCCCCTGGATCCCGGCGGAGCCCGGCGGAGCGGGCTCGAAGACCCCGGTGTGACCCGGCGCGAGCCGCCCTTCGCCCGCGGCCGCGGCAACGGAGCGGCCGGCGGCGGCGCCCGTGGGACGGGTGCCGCCGCCGGCCGCCGGCCGGTCAGTAGGTGTAGCTCAGGCCCGACTTGTAGGGCGTCAGGGTCCGCTGGCTGACCACGCCGCGGTAGGTGTACCAGCCCCACTTCTTGCACATGACCTGGTAGCTCAGGGTGTTGTACGCGCCCGAACCCACGCGCACGCGCGGGTAGATGACGTTGTCACCCCAGTCACCCCCGGCCGGGCCGCTCGAATAGGCGTCCACGCCCCAGTAGACGCCGACGACCGATCCCCCGCCCGGGCAGTTCCAGCTGCCGAAGTTGACCCAGACGTTCCCCCCTGTCCACGCACTGGCCGGAGCGGCACTGAGGCCGACGACCCCCATGGCCATCAGTGAGCCGACCAGCACAGAGCGGCTCTTCCGGAGCAGCGATCCACGCATGAAACCTCCCCTGGTACGGCCGTGCGCGTTCGCGCCTGGCCGTGCGCAGCAGATTCCCATACGAGTCACAGGATTGTCTGAATTTCGGTGGAATAGAGGAAAAGTAGAACTCATGCTTGGAATGAGCCCATATATTCGAATGCGTGTGACCGGACCGGTCCCGACGGAAGGAGGTCCCGTGGACATGGACGCGGGAGACGCCCACGTGCCGCCCGGCGCGGCCCCGGTGGCGTGGGGCGGGACGCCGGAACCCGGCGCGGCCGCCCACCGGTACGGGGTCCTGCGCGTGCTGTTGGGGGCGGGTGTCGACGCCTCCCGGATCCGGGTCTTCCACGACGCGGACGACGGCGGTGCCTACTGGGTCGTCACCCCGGAGGGCGGGCGCGCGGCCGTGCTGACCGACGACACGGAGCGGTACGTCGGCCACCTGGAGGGGCCGTGGCCGTTCAAGGCCGTGTTCCTCGGCCCGGACGGGAGCCGGACGCGGATCGACCACTCGATCGACGCCCTGACGGCGCAGGTGGTCAGGTGGTGCACGGAGGCGGCCCCCGACGTCTGAGCCGCCGGGTCAGTCGGTGCGGCCGTGGTGGGCGAGGGCGGCGTGCGGGCCGGTACCCGCGGGACCGTCATGGGTGTGGTCGGTGTGGACGGTGGCGGCCGTCAGCCGGGGCACGGCGTGGATCAGCGCGTGTTCGGCGGCCAGGGCGAGTTCGTGCGCCCGGGCCACGGTGAGCCGCGGGTCGACGATGATGTCGGCCTCGGCGCGCAGGGTGTGCCCGATCCAGCGCAGCCGGATCCGGCCGGTGCCGAGGATCCCCTCCACCTGGCTCAGGGCGTGCTCCGCCGCGTCGACGAGGGCCGGGTCGACGGCGTCCATCAGCCGGCGGCAGACCTCGCGGGCCGCTTCTGCCAGGACGAACAGGATGGCGAGGGTGATGAGCAGTCCGACGACCGGGTCGGCCGCGGGCAGCCCGAGCGCGGCGCCGCCGGCGCCGAGGAGCACGGCCAGGGAGCCGAACCCGTCGGTACGGGCGTGCAGTCCGTCGGCGACGAGCGCGGCCGAGCCGATGCGCCGGCCGGTGCGGATGCGGTAGCGGGCGACCCATTCGTTGCCGGCGAAGCCGACGAGCGCGGCGGCGGAGACCGCCCACAGGTGCGTGATGTCGCGTGGGTCGAGCAGCCGGTCGACGGCCACGTAGGCGGCGAGGCCCGCGGAGGCCGCGATGGTGACGACGATGACGATCCCCGCGAGGTCCTCCGCCCGGCCGTAGCCGTACGTGTAGCGGCGGTTGGCGGCCCGGCGCCCGAGGAGGAAGGCGATGCCCAGGGGGACGGAGGTCAGGGCGTCCGCGGCGTTGTGGACGGTGTCGCCGAGCAGGGCCACCGACCCCGACAGGACGACGACCAGGGCCTGGACCGCCGTGGTCGCCCCCAGGATGGCCAGGGAGATCCAGAGCGTGCGCAGCCCGTCCCGGGAGGCCGCCATGGCCGCGTCGACCTTGTCGGCGGCCTCGTGGCGGTGGGGCCTGAGCAGGTGCCCGAGCCGGTGCCGCGTCCGGGCGGCGCGGGAGCCGCCGCCGCGCCCGCGCTGGTGCTGGTGCTCGTGGGCGTGGGCGTGGGCGTGGTGGGCGTGATCGTGGTGGTGGCCGGCCGTGTGCTTGCGCTGATTCGCCTCCATGAAGCCCACCGTGGCATACGGAACCCCTTGCGGCTATGGCCGTCGTACCCACTCTGACCAGCTGCGTTTCGCTCGCAGCTACGTCCCGTTCCCAGCCGCGCGCCCCTGGCGAGACGAAACGTCTTGCGACGGGCTGGCGGGTGGGCTAGGTTACGGGGAAGTAGGCGAGACGGAACGTCTCGCCTCGCATCTGGCCCCCATCGGAAGGAACCGCCCTTGCGCACCTCACCCGCGTCCGCCGGCACCCGCATCGTCCTGTCCGAGGTCACCAAGCGCTACGACGCCCATGTCGTCCTGGACCGCGTCAGCACCACGGTCCGGCCCGGCGAGCGGGTCGGCGTCGTCGGGGAGAACGGATCCGGGAAGTCCACCCTCCTGCGCCTGCTGGCCGGTCTCGAACCGCCCGACCACGGAGAGGTCTCCGTCCTGGCGCCGGGCGGTGTGGGACACCTCGCCCAGACCCTCGGCCTGCCGCCCACCGCCCGCGTCGGCGACGCCGTCGACCTGGCCCTCGCCGAACTCCGCGCCCTGGAGCGCCGGATCCGCGCCGCGGAGAGCCGCCTCGACCGGGCCGGCCCCGGCGAACTCGCCGCGTACGACCACCTCCTCGCCGTGTACGAGGCGCGCGGCGGGCGCGACGCCGAACGCCGCGTGGCGAGCACCCTGCGCCGGCTCGGGGAACGGGCCGCGCTCGATCCGGACCGCCGGCTCGGCACCCTGTCCGGCGGCCAGCGCTCCCGGCTGGCCCTGGCCGGGGCCCTCGCCCCGGAGCCGGAGCTGCTGCTCCTCGACGAGCCCACCAACGACCTCGACGACGAGGCCGTCGACTGGCTGGAGCAGCACCTGCGGGCCCACCGCGGCACGGTCGTCACCGTCACCCACGACCGGCTCTTCCTCGACCGCGTCACGACCACGATCCTGGAGGTGGACCACGACCGGCGCACGCTCCACCGCTACGGCAACGGGTACACGGGCTACCTCACCGGCCGCGCGGCGGCCCGGGCCCGCTGGGAGCGCACGTACGAGGAGTGGCGGGAGGAGACCCGAAGGGCCGAGCGGCTCGCCGACAGCCACAGCGGGCGACTCGCCGACATCCCGCGCAAGATGCCGCGCGGCTTCAGCGGGGCGGGTGCCTTCCGGGCCCGCTCCCGCGCCCACGGGGCGATGGGCCGGATCCGCGCCGCCCGGGAGCGGCTGCACCGGCTCGCGGAGAACCCCGTACCGCCGCCTCCGCGACCGCTGCGCTTCACCGGCCGCATCACCTCGGACCTGGGGGCGGGCACCGCTGCCGGGGCCGACGGAGGCGTCCGCGTGGACGGCGCGTCCGTACCGGGACGACTCGCGCCCGTCTCCTTCCGGCTGGACCGCGGCGAACGCCTGCTGGTGACGGGGCCCAACGGGGCCGGGAAGTCGACCCTGCTCGATCTGCTCGCGGGCGAACTGCGCCCGGCCCGGGGAGCCGTGGCCGTCCCGCCCCGGACCGGGTACCTGCGGCAGGGCGATCCCCGGGCGGGCGAGGCCCGCAGCGTCGTCGGGGCCTACGGGGAGGAGTACGCCGAGCGGCTGACGGACCTCGGGCTGCTCTCCCCCGCCGACCTGACCCGCCCCGTACGGGCCCTGTCGGCGGGGCAGCGCCGCAAGCTGGAGCTGGCCGGGCTGGTGGCGGGCCCGTTGGACCTGCTGCTGCTCGACGAACCGACCAACCACCTGGCCCCGGCGGTGGTGGAGGACCTGGAGGCCGCGCTGGCGCACTACACCGGAACGCTGATCCTGGTGACCCACGACCGCCGCCTGCGCGCGGCGTTCCGGGGGCGCCGTCTGGAACTCACCGCTGACGGCGGCGGGCGCGAGCGCGAGCCCGCCGCCTCCGGAGTCCGGCCCGCCCCGGCACCGGACTGACGCCGAGGGCGGGTTACGGAGACCGCTGCGGGCTACCGGGCCTCGTGGCGGCCGACGTTCGCGGCGACCGCGTCCTGGAGCGGCTTCAGCCGGTCGACCAGCTGCTGGTAGTCGGCCGTGCGGCCGTCGGACCACTGGCCCATTCCGACCACCATGACCCGGCCGTCCCCGGCGAAGGACTGCACCATCCCGCTGTCCGCCGGAAGGGTCGGCAGACCCGACCCGGGCGGCGGGCCCTGCGCCGCCACCTGGTAGTCGTCGAAGGCCCGGCTCAGTTCGAACACCAGCGTCACGGTGTCCTGGGGGTCCTTCATCGTGAACAGGGCCAGGTTGAACTGGTTGTCGCGCGCGTCCTTGTAGAGCGCGACCTGTTCCCCGACGCATCCCGCGCTCGCCTCGATGAGGCCGGCGAGCCGCGGCCCCATCGCACCCGGTTCGGGGCAGGAACCCAGCGTGGCCGCGCCCACCTTGGTGTAGGTGCCGCCGGCTCCGTCCGGTACCTCGGCCGGGAAGGCGTCGGCCAGCGGGATCATCGGGCGCCCCGCGGCCTCGTGCGTCGGCACGGCGGCGGGGGCCGCCGGTGCGGCGGCCGGCTTCCCGGTGTCCCGGCCGTCCTCGCCCGAGGGGGAACCCACGAACCGCAGGGCGAGGAAGGCGAGGCCCGCCACCGCCAGGCCCAGCGCGGCGGCACCCGCCCCCAGCCGTTTGCGCGCGGGAGCCACCGGCTCGTGCGGCGCGGCGCCCCCTGCGGACACCTCGCTCAGCAACGCGTTCCACCTGTCGTCGTCCGGTGCGTTCCCGCCCGGCGGTATCTGATCGTTCTGCGGCACGGTGGCACCGTAGCGATCTCCGCCACCGAACAGAACAGCCGCAGGTCACAGCCTCATCACTATGCGAGCCGAGCAGCGGCGGCGTGTGCAGTGGGGGACGGAGGCTGCCACGGCTGTGATCGCTACTTGGACGTCGTCCCTCGGCGTCCGGCTGTCGTCGCGGGGGTGGCGGCGCTGTTCAGGCAGTGGTCGAGGAGTGCGCGTATGCGGGGGACGGGCAGCGATGGGTTGGCCGCAGCGCCCTCCGCGGTGCGGGGGTCGGCGAGGAGAGCCTCCAGGGCTTCCGGTTCCAGGCTCGGGTTGGCGGCGGCTGCCCGGCGCACCGACTCGTCAGGGTCGTCCAACGGGAGGTCCGGCAGGGAGGGATCGGCTGCGGCCAGGGCGCGCACCTCGGGGTCCGGGTGGCCGATGAGGTGGGTGCGGCCGGTGCGGGGGAATCCGGGCAGGGCCAGCAGGTGCGGTCGGTGGGCCGGGCGGGTGGCGAAGACGTCCAGGAGGAGGTGTTGCGGGGCCAGGGGGTGGTGGCAGGCCAGCCGGATCCGTACCTCCTCGTCGTCGTCCCGCGCGAGTGCGCTGACGAGTTCCGCGGGCAGGCCGGGCCAGCTCGCTGCAACCCGGCGGAGTACGGGTTCCTCGGACTCGGCGCAGGCGGCGAACCAGTCGGGGGACGGCTCGGTGGCCGGCTCGGTGATCGGGCAGGTGCAGTCCGGACCGTGCCCAATGACCCCGTGGATCGCCCAGAACTCGGCCCAGGTACGGGGGAAGGGGTGGAGGCGTGCGCGCATCCGCACGTCCTCCTCCAGGTCCTCCCTCAGCTCCGCTACCAGTTCCGGTCCCAGGTCGGGCCGGGCGGCGACCATCGCGCGGACCTTCGCCTCGGGGTGGCGGGCGAGCCGGGCGACGGCGTCGGCCGGAGTGTGGCGGTTCCAGGCCAGGGGGTGCACCGTGCCGTCCGCGAAGCACTGTTCGACGAGCGCGGGTGACAGGGCGCACGTGCCGAGCACGAACGGCTTGCTGTGCGAGCCGATGGACGGCAGTTTGGCTTCCACCGCTTCCGGGTCCAGCTCCCAGCTGCTCTTCCGCGCCGCTTCCCGTACGTCGGGGTCGGGGTCGTGGAGCAGTGCCTCCCGCTCTCCAGGAGTGAGCGACTGCCACCTCCAGGCGGCGCGTATGCGGAGCTCGGGGTGCTCGTGCCCGGCCATGGAGCGGTAGAAGGACAGAGGGATCTGCCGAGAGAAGCTGAGCTCCTGGGTGATCTCGTGTTCGGTGAGCATGCCGTCCTCGCCCCCGTCTTGGGCGGTCAGGAGGGTGACGAGGATGTCGTCCGGCAGCGGTCGGACCCATCGGGGGCGGGGGTGGGGGTTGGCGAGCCGCGCACGGATGATCCCCGACGGGTCCGTTGCCAAGGGGACGAGTCGCGAAGGGTCTACGTGCCGGTTACCGGCGAGCGCGCGGCGGATCCCCCTGGCCGGGTGGCGCAGGGCTGCCTCGATAGCGTCGTCGGGCAGGTCGCGGCCCTCACACATCAGCGGGCCGACCTCACCGGCCGCTCGATCCATCAGTCGTATCAGTACGTCGGAGGGCGCCGCCGGGTTGAAGGCGATGCCGCGCAGCCACGGTTCACGGAGAGAGTCGGACACCGCGTCATCCTGCCACCTCGCCGTGCACAGGCCCCCGGGCCTCGCCTAGAGGTCGATCCAGTAGCGGCGTTTGGGGCCGATGAGGGTTTCGCGGACGTCTTCCAGTTCGCCGCCGGCCCGCTCGATCGTGCGGATCGAGGCGGCGTTGCCGGGGTCGCAGGTCAGCAGGACCCGGTCCATGCCGAGCACCCGGGCCTCGTGCAGCACCGCGGTCAGTGCCCGGCCGGCCACCCCGCGGCGGCGTGCCGAGGGGCGCACGCTGTAGCCGATGTGGCCGCCCGCGTCGAGGAGGAAGGCGTTGAGGTAGTGCCGCAGGTCGATGGCGCCGAGGTAGGTGTCGCCGTCGGCGATCCACCAGTACGTGGCGTGGACGCGGCCCTGCTCGACCGGCACCGTACGGTCCGCGTAGCCCCGTAGCCGCTCCACCCAGGCGGCGAAGCCCTCCGGGGTTTCGACGTCGTCCTCGGAGCCGAGGCCGGCTCCGTCCATGTGGGCTTCCTCGCCCCATTCGGCGCGGGCGGCGAGCCAGGAGGAGTGCAGCCCGGCGGTGGGTGCGATCAGTTCGGGCATGCCCTGCACGGTAGCAGCCGGTCATCCTGCCTGGTCGCGGGGCCTTCGGGCGGCGACGGGTGCGGTGGGGTCAGCGGGCGCGCCGGGGGCCGCCGCGGTGCGGGCGACGGCGGGCGGGTGACGCTTCGGGAGCCGCCTGCGGCGAGGAGAAACCGCCGGGCACCGGGGTACGGGTCTGCTGGGCGGGGGCCGCTGCGACCGGGGCCGCGGCGGTGGTGGCGGCGGGGCGTTGCGCGCGGCCGAGGACGGAGAGGTTGCCGATCAGCGGTGCGCAGGCCTGGCAGATCTCCGCGAGGGTCCACACCTGTCCCACGGCCGGGTTGTGGACGAGGACGAGGAGCGGGGCGCCGGTGCAGGAGGCCCGGCTGTTCTCGTGGAAGGCGCATTCGGCGGCTCCGCAAGCGCACGCGGCGTTCGGGCGCACGGTGGCGAGGCGGGCGTGCGCGCGGGCGTGCTCGGCGGCGAAGCGCCGCATGGCGCCGGTGTCCTTGGACCGGGGCGGCATCCTGCAGGCCTCGACACTGCAGGTGACGGAGACGCTGTGGTCGCCGTGGCCGATCAGCCGGACGGTCCAGGTCCGACCGGGTACGCGGGATCCGGGAATCATCGTCAAGGGAGGGCCGTCCGTTCACATATGAGGTGGTGTGCCGGCTTTTCGACGTCTTCGCGTCCGGGGACGGCGGGTCTCGCGCGAGCGGCCTCGCTCCGGGAGCGGAGCGGCGAGGCGGGCGGGTCGCGAGGTGAACGTCACATCGAGGAGAAGACGGTCAGGGCGATGAGGGCACTGCGGCCGAACGGCCTCGATGTCTTTGTCGCACGCGGCCGGGCGGGCTGTCAACGGGACGTCACCGCGCCGTTCGGCCGGTCGGAGGGTGGGGCCCCGAACCGGAATGGGCCGTTCGGTGGTCTGACGAGCAGCTCGTAGCGTTTATCGTCTGCTTACTCACCGGGTCCTTTCGCGCAGGAGCACCACACCATGCCTCACCTCATACGTCGCCCCCTCCGGTCGGCGGCCCTCGCCACCGCGGTCCTCCTGGCCGTGCCCGCCCTGGCGGCCTGCGACGGAGACCCGAAGGCCAAAGCCGACCCGAAGCCCTCCGGGTCCGCCGCCCCGAGTGCCGCGACGAAGCCGGCCGTCCTGCCCGCGGCACTGACCGGGCAGAAGCCCGACTGGCAGAAGTGCCCGGCGCCGTCCGTCGCCCAGGGCGGCGGCAAGGCCCCCGGCAGCGGCTGGGAGTGCGCCACCATGAAGGCGCCCCTCGACTACGCCAAGCCGGACGGGGAGACCCTGGACGTGGCGCTGATCCGGAAGAAGGCCACGGACTCGGGCAAGCGCGTCGGCTCGCTGGTCTACAACTTCGGCGGACCCGGCGGCTCGGGCGTCCGCTCCCTCCCGGGCTTCGGCGACCAGTACAAGAAGCTGAACACGGTCTACGACCTCGTCAGCTTCGACCCGCGCGGCGTCGGCAACAGCGCCCCGGTGACCTGTCAGGACGACAAGACGCTGGACCAGGCCGCCGACAGCGCGGACCCCCTGGAGGACGTGCGCAAGATCACCGAGGCCTGCAAGCAGAACTCCGCCAAGGTCCTCCCCCACGTCGGCACGGCGAACGCCGCCCGCGACATGGACCTGATGCGGCAGGTCCTCGGCGACCAGAAGCTGAACTACTTCGGCATCTCGTACGGCACCGAACTGGGCGGCGTGTACGCCCACCTGTTCCCGCAGAACGTCGGCCGCACCGTGCTCGACGCCGTCGTCGACCCCACCTCGGACGAGGTGCAGCGGTCCCTCGGCCAGGCCAAGGGCTTCCAGCTGGCCCTGGACCACGCCATGAAGTACTGCCGGGACAAGTACACGGCCAACTGCCCGACCGGCCCGAGCGCGGCCGAGGGCAACAAGCGGATCGCCGCCCTGCTGGAGAAGCTGAAGACCAAGCCCGCTCCCACGCAGAGCGGCCGGAAGCTGACCTCCGAGCTGGCCCTCACCGGCATCGTCGCCACCCTCTACGACGAGGAGGGCTGGGACTACCTCGTCCAGGGCCTCGGCGAGGTGATGCAGGACGGTACGGGCAACAACCTGCTGCTGTTCGCGGACAGCTACAACGGCCGTGACGAGAAGGGGCGCTACGACAACTCCCACGCCGCCCAGATGGCGATCAGCTGCGCCGACACCAACCGCCGCTACACCGTCGAGGAGATGAAGGCCCAGGAGCCCGCCTTCCGCGCGGCTTCCCCGGTGTTCGGGCCGTTCCTGGCCGAGGGTCTGATCGGCTGCGCCGAATGGCCGGTGCGCGGTACGACGGACAAGCCGGTGGTCGGCGCGGCCGGTGCGGCGCCCATCGTGGTCATCGGCAACACCGGTGACCCGGCGACCCCCGTCGAGGGCGCGAAGCGGATGGCCGAGGCGCTGGGCAAGGGTGTCGGCGTCAACGTGACGGTGGAGGGCGAGGGGCACGGTACCTACGGCACCAACGCCTGCGCGACCAAGGCGGTCGACTCCTTCCTCGTGGACGGCACCGCTCCGGCCGACGGCACCGTCTGCAAGTAGCCGCCCCCGCCCCGCGGGACGGCTCCCGCGGGGCGGTCGCCGGATCTTGCCGGGCCGGTGTCGCCCGGCAAGATCCGGAAGCGACGGTCCGGGCCGGCTCGTCCGGCCTACTCCTCGTCCTCCTGCGCCCGGGCCCGCTTCGTGAGCACCGCGGCGGCCGCGAGGGCGCTGCCCGCGAAGGCCAGGCCCAGCGTCCACGGCCGGTCGAAGGTGTGGCCGGTCGCGTGGTCGACGGCGTACCGGCCCGCCCCCGCGAGGCCCACGGCGGCCGCCGTGAACCCCAGGAAGGCGGGGTACTCGTAGCCGCCGTCCTGGGCGAAGAACCCGGCGGGCGCGTGCACCGCCACCGCCCCCGCCATGGCGCCCGCGGCCGCGGCGCCCGCCGCCGGCGTGGCCAGGCCCAGGACCAGCAGGGCCCCTCCCCCGGCCTCGCCCAGGGCGGCGGCGACCGCGCTCGGCCGGCCCGGCGTGAAGCCCATGCGTTCCATCCCGGCCGCCGTGGCGTCCAGGCCGGCGCCCCCGAACCAGCCGAACAGCTTCTGCGTCCCGTGCGCGATCAGCACCGCGCCGGTGCCGGTCCGTAGTGCCAGTAGGGCCAGGTCACGTCGGTTGATGCGGGTCACGGAGCCTCCCGGTGGGTGCCTTGCGCGAAGCGGTACCCGACATCCGTATCCACTCGGGGCGCCGCCTCCCCGGATCGGGCCGCGGATCCGCCATACGGTCCCGGCCAGGGGGTACGGGGCCGCCACGGGCCGGGGGTCCGGATGGAGCACGGCCCGCCGGCGCACGGCCGCGTCGTCGCCCGCCCGCGTCCGGGCCCTGCCATCGTGACCACGCGCCCGATCCCCCAACCCGGAGGTACCGCCATGTCCCCACGGTCGAACGACGACGGCGGCCGAAGCCGCCCGCCGCTGCGCCTGGTCGCGGCCGCCGTGCTGTGCGCGGCCGCGGCCGGTGTGCTGGCCCCGCCCGCGCACGCGGGCACGGACCACGACCCGGGCCGGGGAACGGGCCTCCGGGCGGAACTCCAGGAGCTGGTCGACACCCCCGGCGGCCCCCCTGGGGCGATCGCCGTCCTCACGGACGGGGACCGCACCGAGGTGTACCGGGCGGGGGTGGCCGATCTGGAGACCGGCCGCGAGCCGGCGCCGTCCGACCACATGCGGATCGCCAGCGTCGCGAAGGCGTTCAGCGGAGCGGTGGCCCTGCGGCTCGTCGACCGCGGCCGACTGCACCTGGACGACACCATCGGCGAGGTGCTGCCCGGGCAGCCCGAGGCCTGGCACGCGGTGACGCTCCGTCAACTCCTCAACCACACCAGCGGGCTGCCCGACTACTCGGCCGCCCCGGAGTTCCGCGAGATCGTCACCGCGGACCCCCGGCACCGGTTCGACTCCCGCCGGCTGCTGGAGTTCGTCTCCGGCGAGGAGCTCGCGTTCCTTCCCGGGAGCCGGTACCAGTACTCGAACTCCGACAACATCGCCGTCGCTCTCATGGCCGAGGCCGTCACCGGGCACCGCTACGAGGACCTCCTCGGGAAGCTCGTGTACGAGCCCCTGGGCCTGGAGCGGACGAGCCTGCCGCGGGGCTACCGGCTGCCCGTCCCCTTCCTGCACGGCTACGTGGTCGAGCCGCCGGAGGAGCCCCTGGACGTGAGCGAGGCCATCAGTGCCTCCGGTGCGTGGGCTTCGGGGGGCATCGTCTCGACCCCGAAGGACCTGACGAAGTTCATCCGGGCCTACGCGGGCGGCAAGCTGTTCTCGAAGAACACCCGGCGGCAGCAGTTCACGTTCCTGCCCGGCGGGCTCTCCCAGCCCCCGGGCCCGGGACGTACCGACGCGGGGCTGGCGGTCTACCGGTACACGACCCGCTGCGGGGCGGTGTACGGCCACACGGGCAACACCCCGGGCTACACCCAGCTCGCGGCGGCCACGGCGGACGGCCGCCGCTCCCTGACCTTCTCGGTCACCACGCAGGCCTCGCTCACCTACAAGCCCGAACTGATCGAGCGGATCCGCCAGGTCCAGGAGGACTTCGTCTGTTCCCTGCTCCGTCGGCGCTGACACGGAGCACCGCACGCGCAGCGGCCCGTCCGGTGCCTCACCGGACGGGCCGCGGGGGTTCGGCGGTTCAGCGGGTTCAGCGCGCCGGGCACTTCTTCCAGGTGAAGTGGTAGACGCTGTTGATGCTGCCGTCGGTGGAGTCGAGGGCCATGTAGCTGGTGCTGCTCGGGTCGGAGCTTCCGACCTCGGCGCGCAGCTCCGTGTTGATGTTGAAGTTGCGCAGTTCGCCGCAGGGGGCGAAGACGAGCGCCTCGATGCCCGTGGTGTCGGTGGCCTGCCAGTTGTTGTTGAGCGCGCCGACGTACTTGTGGGTGCGGTAGTCGGTCTGCCGCATGCCCTGGAAGTAGTAGCTGGCCTTCTGCGTGCCGACCGCGCCCCGCGCCAGGTTGCCGAAGCCCCGGTAGTCGACCTGGGCGACCGCGTAGGTGTAGCCCTGCGGGACGTGGACGTTCAGCGAG
The DNA here is from genome assembly GCF_040611935.1 of Streptomyces sp. NPDC006512. Lineage (NCBI taxonomy): Bacteria > Bacillati > Actinomycetota > Actinomycetes > Kitasatosporales > Streptomycetaceae > Streptomyces > Streptomyces sp. NPDC006512. The sequence goes on from NZ_JBEXPG010000004.1 coordinate 100,476, forward strand.
AGCAGACAGTTCTTGCGGCCGTCGGTGGCCTTGCTGTTGCCTCCCGCCGAGGCGACGTACTCGCTATAGGTGACCGTGAAGGCGGAGTTGTCCGGGGCGACGGCCACGGCGGCGCTGCCGGGCCGGCAGCCCGAGCCGTTGACGGTGGCGACGTCCACGGTCACCCGGTCCGAGGGGGCTCCGGGGGCGGAGGGGATGGAGGTGGCGGCGCCGGCCGAGGGCGCGAGGCCGAGGCTGAGCAGGGTTCCGGTCACGGCGGCGGCGCTGAGCGCTACGCGAAGCGATGTGATCACGGGCCCATGGTGGGCGGGACGGGCGGGACGGCCCGGGTACCGCGCACGGGACCTCACCCCGATGGGTCAGCCGACCCGCTGGAGAAACGATTCGGCACCGCCTCCGGTGCCGCCTCCGGCACGGTCCCCCGCACGGCCCACCGGCCCCGGGTTGAGGCTCCGCCCCATCGGCGTAGCGTGAAATCTGGGCCCGCTCCAGTGGCAGGCGGCAGCGCGGCCCTGCGGGGGCGTCCCACTCCGCCGCCCCGCTGCCACGGAGGCGGTTCCTCCCGCGCGCGCGACGGGCGGGAGCAGGGCACGAGGAGCAAGAGCCATGGGCAAGCTCTCGACCGACCAGCTGCGCGAGCGGGTCCGCGGGATGGTCGTCACCCCGGGTGACGCCACCTACGACGAGGCGCGCAAGGTCCACAACGCCATGATCGACAGGAAGCCGGCCGCCGTCGTGCACTGCGTCAACGCGGGCGACGTCATGGCCGCCGTCGACTTCGCCCGCGAGAACGGCCTGGACCTGGCGGTGCGCGGCGGCGCGCACAGCGTGCCCGGCTTCGGGACCTGCGACGACGGTGTGGTGGCGGACCTGTCCGGGATGCGCGGGGTCCGTGTCGACCCCGTGGGCCGCACCGCGCGCGCGGAGGGCGGGGCGACCTGGGGAGACTTCAACGCGGCGACCCACGCCTTCGGCCTGGCCACGACCGGCGGGATCATCTCCACCACCGGGGTCGGCGGGCTGACCCTCGGCGGCGGTATCGGATACCTCGCCCGCGGCCTGGGCCTGAGCTGCGACAACCTGGTGTCGGCGGACGTGGTGACCGCGGACGGCCGGCTGGTCGTGGCCAGCGAGGAGGAGCATCCCGACCTCTTCTGGGCGCTGCGCGGCGGGAGCGGGAACTTCGGCGCGGTGACGTCCTTCGAGTTCCGGCTCGCCCCGGTCAAGGACATCCACGGCGGGCCCATGCTCTTCGAGCTGAAGGACGCGGGCGCCGTCCTGCGGGGGTTCCGCGAGCTGATCGCCGACGCCCCCGAGCAGCTCGGCGCGTTCCCGGCCTTCCAGATCGCGCCGCCGCTGCCGTTCATCCCGGAGAACCGGCACGGTGACACGTTCATCCTGATCGTGGCCTGCTGGGCCGGGCCGCTCGACGAGGGCGAGGCCGCCCTGCGTCCCTTCCACGAGATCGCGCCGGTGGTCGCCGAGCACGTGGGCCCGATGCCGTACCCCGCCCTCAACTCGGCGTTCGACGCGCTCGTGCCGCCCGGCCTCCAGCACTACTGGAAGGCCAACTTCGTCACCGAGCTCACCGACGAGGCGATCGAGGCGCACCTGGTGCACGGGCCGCGCGTACCGGCGGTGAACTCGACCGTGCACATCTACCCCATCAACGGGGCCTGCCACCGGGTGGCGCAGGACGCCACCGCCTTCGCCTACCGCGACGCCTCGTTCGCGACGGTCATCGCGGGCATGTGGCCCGACCCGGCCGACAACGAGGCCAACATCGCCTGGGTCCGCGACTACTACGAGGCCACCGCCCCGCACTCGCAGGAGGGCGGCTACATCAACTTCATGGCCGACGACGACCAGGACCGGATCCGGGTCAACTACAAGGGCAACTACGACCGGCTGGTCGAGGTCAAGCGGAGGTACGACCCCGGGAACCTCTTCCACCTGAACCAGAACATCACCCCGTAGCGGCCGCGGGCGCTCAGTTCACGAGGCGCGGCAGGCGCAGGCTGAGGAGGGTCGTCAGGGCGATCAGGCCCAGCTGGACGAGCAGGGTGAGCAGGAGCGCGTCGCGCATCCCCACGGACTCGGTCAGCGCCAGGAAGAGGCTGCCCAGGGTCGCGACGCCCAGCGCGAGTGCCGACTGCTGGGTGGTGATCATGACGCCGCCGCCCACTCCGGCCCGGTCGGCCGGTACGTCGGAGAGCACGAGGCGCATGAGCACGGGCAGCTGGAGGCCCTGGCCCAGGCCCGCGACGGCGACGCCGGGCGCGAGTGCGGCCAGGCCGAGGCCGGGCCAGCCCTGCCGGAGGGAGATCAGGAGCAGGACGATGCCGAGGGCCTGGAGCACGCCGCCCGCGGTGACGACCCGGCTGCCGAAGCGTCCGACGAGGCGGGGTCCGGCGAGCGAGGCCGCGAAGAAGGCGACGGCCATGGGGACGAGCGCCAGCCCGGCCCGTACGGGCCCCATCGCCAGCCCCTGCTGGAGTGCGACCGCGATGACGAACATGAACCCGCTGAAGCCGATCGAGAAGGGCACCACCATCACCAGTCCGCGCCGCAGCGACTCCAGCCGCAGCAGGCTCGGCGGCACCAGCGGGGTGCGGCCGAGCCGGTCGGCCCGGCGCTCGGTCAGGTAGAAGGCCGCGGCCGCGAACGGGAACACCGCGAGGGACAGCAGGGTCCACAGCGGCCAGCCGGCCGCCCGGCCCTCGGTCAGGGGCAGGAGCAGGGAGACCAGCGACAGGGCGAGCAGCAGTGTCCCGGGGACGTCGATCGAGGCCGGGCGGTGCGAGCGGGTCTCGGGCACGGCGCGGACGGCGAGCAGGAGGCCCAGGAGCACGACGGGAACGTTGACCAGGAACACGGAGCGCCAGCCCGACCCGGCGAGGTCGGCGGCGACGAGGACGCCGCCGAGGATCTGCCCGGCGACCATCGACAGCCCGGCGGTCGCCCCGTACAGGCTCATCGCCCGGGCCCGGCGCGAGCCCCGTGTGGTGGCCTGGATGGTGGCGAGGACCTGCGGCAGCATGAGCGCGGCCGCGGCTCCCTGCGCCACCCGCGCCCCGACCAGGGTCCAGGCGGTCGGGGCCAGTCCGCAGGCGAGGGAGGTGAGCCCGAAGGCGGCCATGCCGACCAGGAAGAGCCGGCGCCGGCCGACGGTGTCGCCGAGGCGGCCGCCCAGGACGAGGAGGACGGCGTAGGCGACGCCGTAGCCGCCGACGACCAGTTCCAGCATGGCCGGTCCGGCTGCGAGGTCGGCGTCGATGGCGGGCAGGGCCACGTTGACGATGAAGAAGTCGATCAGCGGGAGGGCCGCGCCCAGCAGCACGGTGAACAGTCCCGGCGTGCTCAGCGCCGCGGGCTCGGGGCCGGCCGGATCCGGCGCGGCGGGGCCCGAGGGGGCGGCGGAGGCCGACGGGAACGGTGGGGGTGTGCGTACGGTTGCTTCGGTCACGGGTACGACGATCCTCCGGCCCTCAGCCTGGTACCAGAGTCTCCTCATCCTGGTACAGGCAGTACCTGGCAACCGGCTACGGGGTGCGGCACCCTGGACCCATGACCACCGTGGCCCCCGAATCCGATGTGCGCCGGCACGAGCTGGCGGAGTTCCTGCGCAGCCGCCGGGAGCGGATCACCCCCGAGCAGGTCGGCCTCGTACGCGGCCGGCGGCGCCGCACCCCGGGGCTGCGCCGCGAGGAGGTCGCGCAGCTCTCGGCGGTCGGTGTCACCTGGTACACCTGGCTCGAACAGGCCCGCGAGATCCAGGTGTCCGCGCAGGTACTGGACGCCCTCGCGCGCGCCCTGCTCCTGGACCGGAGCGAGCGGGCCCACCTGTTCTCGCTGGCCGGCAGCCTCGATCCGGCCCCGCACACCCGCTGCCCGAGCGTGACGCCGGAGCTGCGGGCGATGCTCGACCAGCTGGGGCCGATCCCGGCGTGCGTGCAGAACAGCCGCTACGACATCCTCGCGTACAACACGACGTACGGGCGGCTGCTGGGGGACCTGGACCGGCTGCCGCCCGAGGACCGCAACTGCCTGTGGCTGGCGTTCACGGACCCGGACTGGCGGGCGGCGATCGTGGACATGCCCGAGGCGAGCCGGCTGATGGCGGCGAAGTTCCGGGCCTCGATGGCCGAGCATCTGGCCGAGCCGGCCTGGAAGGCGCTGCTGGCCCGGCTGGAGGGGGCGTCGGCGGAGTTCCGGGAGGTGTGGGCGCGGCACGAGGTGGTGGCCCAGGGCGGGAAGACGAAGTACATCCGCAACGCGCACGTGGGGCTGCTGCACCTGCGGCACACCGACCTGTGGCTGGGCCCGGCGGCGGGCCCCCGGCTGGTGGCCTACGTCCCGCAGGACGAGGAGTCCCGCGCCCGTCTAGAGCGGCTCCGGGACCTGTCCCCGGCGGGCGCCGGCCTCGCGTAGGACCTCGGGCGCCCCGCAGGGCCGGCCGGGCCGGTGCCGGTCACGGCACTGGTGCGGTCACGGCACTAGGCGATCCCGGCCAGGGTCTGCAGCGGCAGCAGTTCGAAGAACGTCACCGCCTCCTCCCGCCAGCGGGGCCGCCAGCCGGCGGCCTCCGCCGAGGCGAGTGCGGCGTGGCGCCGGATGCCCGCGCGCAGGCGGTCCTCGGCGCCGCGGCGCCGGCCGATGTCCCGCACCGCGCCGACGGTGTCCGCGGAGCAGTCCGGGTCGCCGAGCGCCGCTTCGACCACGGCCAGGTCCGGGCCGGTGGCCGCGGCGAGGACCGCGGTGACCGCGTAGCTGCGCCGGCCCTCGCGCAGGTCGTTGCCCGCGCCCTTGTCCAGGTCCGGGGCGTCGCCGAACAGGTCCAGGTAGTCGTCGCGCATCTGCCCGCAGATCCCGACCAGGCGCGCGTAGCGGCGCAGCTCCGCGTCGTGCCGCCGGGGGTCGGCGCCGGCCGCCAGCAGGCCCAGCCGGAGCGGGGCGAGGACGGAGTAGCGGGCCGACTTCCACTCGGCGACCTCGTGCAGGGTCGCCTCGTCGGGGAGGGCGGTGAAGTCCCGTTCCAGGTCGGCGATCTGGCCGAGCAGGGTGGCGGTGGCCGCCCCGGTCTGGACCTCCAGCATGGCGTGGCGCAGCGGCAGGGGCGCCGCCGAGCGGAGGAGGACCTGCTGGGAGAGGAACGCGGCGAGGTCTCCGGCGAGGACGGCGAGGCCGAGGGCCGCCCGGGGGTGGTCCGGGAAGCGGGCGCGGTAGGCGTGGTGGGTGGAGGGGCCGGACCGGCGGGTGGGGCTGTTGTCGATGATGTCGTCGTGGATCAGGCCGTGGGTCTGGAGGAGTTCGATGCTCAGCGCGGCGTCGTCCAGCCCCGGGAGGGGGTCGGTGGTGACGAGGCGGGCGGCCTCGTGGAGCAGGGCGACGCGCAGGCGCTTGCCGCCGCGCAGGGACAGGTCCCGCAGGAGGGACAGGCATTCGGGGGCGAAGGCGCTGTGCGGGGGCGCGTCGAGGGTGCCTTCGAGTCCGTCGAAGTACGCGGCGAAGAGCCGGGCGAAGTGGCTCTCGTAGCCGGCGAGACGGCGGGCGATCCGCTCGGCCTGGTCGGCCCCGTCCGGTCGGCCGGTCTGCTCGGTCTGGTCGGCGGTGCCGGTCATGCGCGGGTCTCCTGGGCGGTGGCACGGGCGGGGGCGGGGGCGGACGGTCCCGGACCGGGTCCGACGGAGGATGATCATACGTTCGGGCGTACGGCCGGCCGGGTCCGGTCGCTCCGCCGTCCGGGGGCGGGTCCGTTCCCCGGTGATCCTTTGCTCGTTGGGCGGTAGGCGCCGCGGCCCCGCGGTGCCCCGTCCTCGTGAGAAGGAGCTTCCCATGCGCGCTCGCGCCCTCGCTTCGCCCGGCCTCAGCCGCCGGATGGTCCTGGCCGGCGCGCTCGGGCTGGGGGCGGCGGCCGGGTGGCCGGGGGCCGGACGTGCCCACGCGTCGGCCGCCACCGGTCCCGCGGTCTTCGGCTGTGAGGCGTGGGGTGCCCGGGAGCCGTCCGAGTCCGTCGTGGTCCTGGCTTCCGCGCCGCGGCGGATCGTCGTGCACCACACGGCGACGAAGAACGTGACGGACTACTCGCAGCAGCGCGCGTTCGCGCTGGCGCGGGCGATCCAGAACTACCACATGGACGTGCAGGGCTGGATCGACACCGGTCAGCACTTCACCATCAGCCGGGGCGCCTTCGTCACCGAGGGCCGCCACCGTTCCCTCGCCGAGCTGACCTCGGGCCTCCGGCAGGTGCGGTCCGCGCACTGCGTGGGCCAGAACGACGTGTCCGTCGGCATCGAGAACGAGGGCACGTACACCAGCGAGGAGCCGCCGGCCCAGCAGTTCGAGGCCCTGGTGGCGCTGTGCACGCACGTCTGCGACCGGTACGGCATCGATCCGTCCGAGATCCACGGGCACCGGGACTTCAACGACACCGCGTGCCCGGGCGACCGGCTGTACGCGCTCCTCCCCCGCCTGCGCAAGGACGTGGCCGTCCGGCTCGGCGTCCGGCTGGGTGAGCCCGGCTACCCCGGTTTCCCGGGGATCCCCCCGTACGAGGACCGGGACGCGTGGAACGGTCCGGCGGAGTACCTCCCCCCGGGCGTACTGGACCAGGAGATCGCCCGGTGGACGGGACGCGGAGCCGGCCGGCCGTCCCGCTAGGTCGGTGGCCGGTGGACCTTTCCGGTCACGGCACTAGGCTGCGGTTCGCGCGACGCCCCGTAGAGACAAGGTGAACATGTTCGATCCGGTGCAGGAAAATCCTTACCCCGACACCCACGTCCTCGGTGAAGGACCGGCCCCGCATCCGCAGTTGACTCCGGTGCTGCCGCTGCTGGGCCGCTGGCACGGACGGGGCGAGGGCGAGTACCCGACCCTCGACGCGGACTTCCGCTACGAGCAGGAGATCACCTTCAGTCACGACGGGCGCCCCTTCCTGCGGTACGAGGCGCGGGCCTGGCTGATCGACGGCTCCGGTGCCCCGGTGCGGCCGGCGGGCCGTGAGGCCGGCTGGTGGCGGGTGCTGCCCGACGCGTCCCTGGAGGTCGTGCTCGCCCACCCCACGGGGATCGTCGAGACGTACGTCGGGCAGGTGACCGGCTCCGAGATCGAGATCGCGACGAAGGAGGTGGCGCTGACCCCGCGGGCCAAGGAGGTCACCGCGACCCGGCGCCACTACACGCTGGGCGAGGGGGAGCTGACGGTGCTGCAGGACATGGCGGCCGTGGGGCAGCCGCTCCAGCACCACCTGACGACGCGTCTGCGCCGCCGCCCCTCCTGAGGACGGAGGACCGGAGGCCGCGCGGGGACCGGATCACGGGTACCGGTTCCCCGCGCGTCCCGGGCGCGGGCGGCGGGCCGGTGGTTGACTGGACGGCATGCCACTAGACGCCTACGGCGTGCTGTCAGGGACGCTGCACCGCCATTTCCGCGACCGGCCCGACACCCAGGGCGCCTGGTTCCACGTCAATCTGGAGGTCGACGCTCCCGCCGGGCGCTACCGGTGCGCCGTCGACGTGGACAGCAAGGAGTCGGCCACCGGGGTGCGGTGGAAGACGCTCGTGCTCGCGCCGTCGGTGCTCGATCCGGTGCCGTCCCTGGCTCCCGGGTACCACGACCTCTCCATGAGCTCCGGTTCGGGCGCCCTGGACTACCTGCGGCACCCGGCGCTCGCGGACCGGTCCGGCTGCCTCTTCCTGCGCCGCCCTCCGGCCCTGCTCCGGGCGCTCGCGGACCGGTGGAGCCCGCAGCGGCCGTGGACCTCCGGTTCCAACCTCGACGCCGCCCGCGCGCTGGAGCCGATCCTGGTACCCGGGAGGGAGATCCTGGTCTTCGGGGAGCCGTTCCGCCACCACGGCCTGGGGATGCACAACATCCACCAGAACCAGGGCGACCCGTACGACAGCCAGTGGTGGGATGACAACGGCACCTGGCAGGACGGCGCGACCCTGACCCGGCGGCCGGACGGCTGGTACGACGCCTTCCTGAACCGGTTCTCCAGCCAGCTCGACCCGACCGACGACGACGGCCATCCGCTGCCGTCCGCGGGCTGAGCGGCGTCCGACGGGCTGAGCGGCGTTCCGCGGGCGGCTCCGGTCAGCCGAGGAAGGCCCGTACCGCCGCCGTGAACCGGTCGGCGTCGTCGATCCACGGGTAGTGCCCGGCCCCGGGCTGTACGACGAGCCTCGCGTCGGGGAACAGGCCGGCGAACGCGGCCACGGTCCCGGGGGGACTGTTCAGGTCGTACTCCCCGGCCAGCAGCAGCGTCGGCACCCCGCAGCCGGCGAGCGCCTCCCGGGCGCCCGGCGGGTCGAAGGCTCCCTCCGCTCCGAATCCGGCGACGGCCTGCCCGTTGGCCGGGCGGGCGGCCGCCTGGTGTGCGCGCGCCGCGTCGTCCCACCGGCCGCAGAAGAAGGGGCTGACGGCCTCCCAGTCGCCGCCGGTGCCGCGGGTGATCGCCTCCAGGGCGGCGAACGCCCCGGGGAACCAGGGTTCGTCCGCGCGCAGCCGGGCGAGCGCGCGCCGTTCCTCGCCGGTGGCCTCGATGCCGACGGCCCGGCTGCCCGGGGTGATCAGCGCGAGCCTGCCGAGGCGCTCCGGGTGGCGGATCGCGTACTGGGTGGCGACGTTGGCGCCGGCGGAGTGGCCGAGCAGGTCGGTGCGGTCGAGACCGAGGTGGACGCGCAGGGCCTCGACGTCGTCGACGATCCGGTCGCAGCGGTAGGAGGAGGGGTCTGCGGGGACTTCGGAGCGGCCGGTGCCGCGCAGGTCCAAGGCGATGAGGCGGCGGTGCGCGGACAGTCCGCCGAGGTCACCGAGGTAGCGGGAGTCGGCCGGTCCGCCCGGGACGCAGAGGAGCGGATCGCCGTCCCCGAGTACGCGGTAGGCGAGGCGGGTTCCGTCGGTGGTGGTGAAGGTGGGCATCCTGGGACCCTGTCAGCGGGGGCCCCGGGAGGCAACCGGAATACTCCCCCGGGCGCGTCAGCCGATGCCGGCGTCCTCCAGCAGCCGGGAGACCGTGTCCCAGGCGGGGTCGACGGGTTCCAGGGGTTCGGCGCCCACGCCGAGGCCCTTGAAGCCGCTGGATGTGGACACGCACACCACGGGCCCGTCGAACTCCTCTCCGGCGGCGGTCCGCTGCCGCAGCCCCGCCAGTCCGGCCGCGGCGGACAGCTCCGCCCAGATCCCCTGGGCGGCCAGGGCCGCCTGGGCGCCGGACAGCTCGGCGTCCGTCACCAGCAGGGCGGCCCCCCGGCTGTCGAGGACGGCGCGGACCCCCCGGTGTCCGCCCGCCGCGCAGCTGATGGCGTACGCGTCGGTGGGGCCGACCGGTACGACGGCGGCGGGGGTGCCGGAGCGGATCGCCGCCGACAGCGGGCCGCCCGCGGCGGGTTCGCAGCCGATCATGCGGGGCACCCGGTCGGTGACGCCGAGCCGGCGCAGTTCCGCGAAGCCCTTCCCGATGCCGAAGAGCATCTCGGCGTACCCGGTGGGGGCGAACACGGCGGCGGGGACGCCGATCTCGGCGTGGATCTCGTAGGCGATGGTCTTGTACCCCTCCGCGCCGAAGGGGTGTCCGGTGTGCGTGCGCGTCAGGTTGCTGACGGGGTGGAAGCCGAGCCGGTCGGTGATCTCGTTCAGCAGCGGCCAGCGGTCGGGCGCCGGAACGGGCAGGACGACGGCGCCGTACGCCCGCAGGAACGAGGCGACGGCGGGCGGGGCGCCGGCGGAGGCGAGCACCACGCACCGCAGGCCGGCGCGGGCGGCGTAGGCCGCGGCCGAGGCGCCGTGGTTCCCGGAGGAGGCCACGGCGATGCCCGGTGCTCCCTCGTGGACGGCCGCGCTCACCGTGACCCGGTTGAGCCGGTCCTTGTGGCTCCACGTGGGGTTGCGCGACTCGTCCTTGATCCAGACTCCGTCGCCGAAGGGGAGCAGCGGGGTGGCGCCCTCCCCCAGCCCGGGTGCGTCGAGCGGGGGCAGGAGCGGCGCCCAGCGTTCCAGTCCGGCGCGCACCGGTGCGTCGAAGAGGCCGGCGGGGGTGTCCTCGTAGGCGTAGTCGACCTCCAGGGGGAAGTCCGTCCGCTCCGTCCGGGTACCGGGGCAGCCGCGCGGCAGCGGCGGCCACAGCGGGTACTCCAGCCGTGGATCGCCCAACGACCGCTGGGACCTGGCCAGCGAGCCGCCGTGGTTCCTCGGGGCGGGGGCGGCCGTCGGGCCGGGGGAGGCAGCAGTCATGCGGCCATCCTAGGCGGGGCCGGGGGCGGGGAGCCGGGGGCCGCTGCCCGGGCTCCAGCGGGCCTCCGGCCGGGTTCGACGGGTGGTCAGAGCGCCCGGGCGGTGGTGACCACCAGGGGCGGGTCCGCCCGCTCGGCCCGCCACGGGCGGCTGCGGACGAGGTCCGGGTCCGCGACGTCGAGCGCCTCGTCGACGGTGGGGTGGTGCTGGACTACGTCCCCGAAGCCGGCGCGGTCCAGCAGGGCCGGCAGGACGCCGACGGGCCAGGCGTGGTTGCTCATCTCCTGCCAGGAGCCGTCGGTGCGCAGCAGTCGTACGGTCAGCGGGTCGCCGGGCCCGTACTCCTCGCCCGCCTCACCGATGCGCAGCGACGCGTACGCGGTGCCGCTGCGGGCGGGGTCGGTGCTCAGCAGGGCGAAGGGGGCGCCGGGGCGCAGGAGCCGGCGGATCTCGGTGAAGACGGCGAGGACCGCCTCCCGCGTGGGCAGCGAGGCCAGGACGTGGTTGCACATGACGGCGTCGGCGCAGCCGTCCGCGAGGGCGGTGACCCGGCCGTCCTCCACGAGGTGGAACTCGGCGACGGCCCGCGCCCCGTCGCGGGCCAGGTCGAGCATCTCGGGCGAGGTGTCGACCCCGATGACGTACGCGCCGAGCCGGCGGGCCGCGCGGTCGGCGACCTTGCCGGGGCCGCAGCCGTAGTCCACGAGGACCGAGCCGGCGCCGATCCGGTCGGACAGGGCCCGGAAGACGAAGGGGTAGCCGAGGAGCCAGTCCGTGGCCGCCTCCACCGCCGCGAAGGCCTGCGCGCCCTCGCTCCCGGACCAGGCCGCGCCGCCGCCGTCACCGGCCGGGCCGGGTCCCTCCGCGCTCTCGCTCACCGCCCCACTATCGGCCCCGGGCGAGGTCGCGGAGGTGTTACGACACGGCGGAACCCGGTGCTCGGGGCGGTGGTGCCGCTGCTCAGGGCAGCGGTACCCCGCGGGCCGTGACCCAGAGCTCGTACCACTCCTCGTGGGTGAGGTCGGGCTCGCGCCGGGCCGCGTCGCGGCAGGCGCGGATGCGGTCCGGGCGGGCGCTGCCGATGACCGGGGCGATGCCGGCGGGGTGCCGCATCAGCCACCACAGCAGGACCGTCTCGGGCGTGGTGCCCTTGCGGTGGGCGAGGTTGGCCAGGAGGTCGGCCGTGGCCCGTTCGGCGGGGGTCTCCTGGCGGCCGGTGAAGCGGCCCTGGGCCAGCGCGCCCCAGGCCTGGAGGCGGATGCCGTGGTCGGCGCAGTGCTCCAGCGTGCCGAAGGGGAAGCCGTTGGCGGCGGCCCGGGGGGTGTTGAGCAGCACCCCGGCCTCGACCCAGTCGCGGCTGTGCAGGCTCATCTCCAGCTGGTTCGCCACGAGCGGCAGGCCGAGCCCCGCCTGGAGCCGGGCGATCTGCGCGGCCCCCATGTTGGACACGCCGAAGGCGCGTACGAGGCCCTGCCGGTGCAGGGACGTCAGGGCCCGCGCGATGTCGTCGGGGTCGGCGAGGGGGTCGGGGCGGTGCAGGAGCAGGACGTCGACCGCGTCGGTCCGCAGCCGGGTCAGGCTCTCCTCGACCCGCCGCGTGATGCTCTCGCCGCGCAGGTCGTAGCGGCCCGGGCCGGTGCCGTCCGCGAGGCGGATCCCGCACTTGGTCTGGAGGGTGATGCGTTCGCGCAGTCCGGGCGTCCGCGCGAGGACCTCGCCGAAGACCGCCTCGGACTTGCCGTGGCGGTAGATGTCGGCGTGGTCGAAGGCCGTGATGCCGCTGTCGAGGGCCGCCTCGACGGCCGCCTCGGCGGCGTCGATGTCCGCGGGCCCGTACGGCGCCGGATCCCAGCTCCCGCCCAGCCCCATGCACCCGTACAGCACCCGGTACCCGCTCGCGCCCGTGTTCGGTTTCGTCACGACGCCACCCTAGGCGGTGTCCCGGCGTGACGTACCGGGCCCCGGATCGTTGAACAGGCGGTCAAGCGAAGTGACCGTACGAGGCCCCGGGGCCGCGACGCCCCGGGGCCTCGTGCTGTTCGGCGGGCGCGGGCCGCGGCGCGAACGGCCGCCGGGGGGGCGGCGGCGGGCGGGTCAGCCCTGGGCCTTGATGTGGTCCACGACCTCGGTGAACTCCCGCGTCGGGGAGAAGTCGACGTACTCACAGTCCTCCAGGGCCACGGGGGCGTGGCCGGCCGGCCAGTAGAAGGCCTGACCCGCCTCGTAGACCTCCTCGCCGTCCTTCGTCACCATCTTCAGCCGGCCCTTGAGCAGGTAGCCCCAGTGCGGGCAGGGGCAGAGGTCGTCCGGCATGCCCTTGAGGGCGGGAGCCATGTCGGTCCCCGCGGGGAACCGCACGAAGGCGACGGACAGGCCGCCGCCGATCTCCCGGGTGCGCAGCTCGACGCCGCCGCCCTCGATCTCCACCGGTGTGTTCTCGCGCGTCGTCGCCGTCATGGATCGTCCCTCGCTCACCTCGGTCAGTGGTGCGTACGTCCCCCTTCCACCCTGGACCCGGCGGGCCCGCGGCGCACCTCCCCGTCCCGTCAGGGCGCGCGGCGGACGCGGGCCAGGACCAGGACCGTGTCGTCGGCGGCCGGGTCGGGCAGCAGGTTGGCCAGGATGCGGTCGGCGGTCGTCTCCAGCGTGTCCTGCGGGCCGCCCGGGCGGCCGAGTTCGGCGCGCAGCGCGTCGAGCCCGGCCTCGATGTCCCGGCCGCGCGCCTCGACGAGTCCGTCGGTGTACAGGGCGAGGACCGCCCGCTCGGGGAGTTCGATCTCCGTCGTGCGGAAGGGGAAGCCTCCGACGCCGAGCGGCACGCCGAGGACCTCGTCGACGGTCCGTACCGTGCCGTCGGGGTGGAGGACCAGGAGCGGGGGGTGGCCGGCGCTGGCGATGCGGGCGCGTCCGGTCGTCGCGTCGTAGACGAGGTAGAGGCAGGTGGCCAGCTCGATGCCGGCCTCCCGCGCGAGCGCGTCGAGCTCGCCGAGCATGGCGGCCGGTTCGACCTCTCGCCGGGCCAGGGCCTTGGTGGTGATGCGGAGCCGGCCCATGGCCGCGGCGGCCGGGACCCCGTGCCCCATCACGTCGCCGACCACCAGGGCGACCCGGTGGCCGGGCAGTTCGATCACGTCGTACCAGTCTCCGCCGACCTCGGTGACGCGGCCGCCGGGGACGTAGCGGTGCGCCACCTCCGCGTAGGGGCTGGTCGCCTGCGCGCTGGGCAGCAGGGCTCGCTGGAGGGTGAGGGAGATGTCCTGGACGCGGCTGTACAGGCGGGCGTTGTCCAGGCAGATCGCGGCGCGGGAGGCCAGCTCCCCGGCCAGGGCGAGGTCGTCCCCGGTGAACGCCGGGCGGCCGCCGGAACGGCCGAACACAGCGATGCCCTGGACGGTGCCCCGGGCGATGAGGGGTGCGACGAGGACGCAGGCCACCCCGCTCTCGGCCATGAGGCGCGCGCGGGACTCGATGGAGACGGTGCGGGTCAGGAAGTCCTCGTCGACGGTGGCGGAGACGGGCCGGCCGGTGCGCAGCATGTCGTGGATGACGGAGCCGGGCGGGCAGCGCACCCGCTCCACTCCGCTGACGAGTTCGGTGGCGGGCGGCGGCAGGACCGTCCCGGAGGCGATGCGGCGGGTGAGGAGCGGGCGGTCGGGGTCGAAGAGCTCGGTCTCGTCCATCCACTCCACGACTTCGACCACGGCGCCGTCGCAGAACTCGGGCATCGCCACGTCGACCAGCTCCTGGGCGGTCCGCCCCACGTCCAGGGTGGTGCCGATGGTGGTGGAGGCGCGGTCCAGCAGGGCGAGGCGGCGGCGTCCCGCGGCCGCTTCCAGGATGGCCCGTTCCCGGTCGGTGACGTCCAGGATCAGTCCGCCGAGCCCGGGCCGCGTGCCGACGGCGCCGCTGAGGGGGAAGAAGCTCACCGAGCGCACCTGGTCACGGTCCGGATGGCCGAGGGGGTGCAGGCCGGTCAGCACCCCGACGGCGGGTGCGCCCTCGTCGGCCACTGCGTGGAGCATGCTCCGGAACTCGTCCCCGTCGGTCACGATCATGACCTCGTCGATGCGGCGGCCGAGGTGTTCCGCGATGGGCAGGCCGTCCATGTCGGCGAGGGCCTGGTTGAGGTGGACGTAGCGGAGGTCCTGGTCGAGCATGACCAGGCCGATGGGGCAGGTTTCGAAGAGCGCGTCGAGGAAGGCCAGGTTGCCCTTGACCCGGTCGAGCTCCTCGCTGCGGCTGGCCAGGCCCATGACCACCGAGCGGCCGCCGGTGCCGGTCACGGGGAAGACCCGGAATCCGCAGGCGAAGGCGGTGCCGTCGCGGTGGCGTGCCGTGAGCCGGCCCCGCCAGTAGCCCTCGGTCCTGGCCCGCTCCACCAGCCGGGAGGCCGCCGCGGGGCCCTCGGCGAGGAGGAGCCCGCCGGGCCGCGCGAGGATCTCGCCCGCGTGGTGGCCGAAGAGGTCGTGGGCGCCGGGGCCCCAGTAGCAGACGAGTCCCTGGTCGTCGATGCCGAAGACGGCCACGGAGACGTGTTCGAGCAGGGTTCCGGGCTCGGACCGGAAGGGGCCCTGAGCCTGCTCGCCCCCCGGTCGCACCGATGGCACGGGACGTCCCCTTCCGCCTGCCGTTCCTCCACTCACTATGCGGACGGCGGACCGTTCCGGCGAGGCGGGGCACCCGCCGTTCGGATGTACGTTCGACAGCCGGCCGGGGTTCAGCGGGCGAGGCGCCACTCCTGGTCCGCCCTGCCCACGCACGGGAGCTGGACGACGGCGGCCGTCGCCTCCGTACTGCCCTCACGGACGGTGCATCATCCGGGCCGGGATCCTTCCGTCGGGGGCGGGACGACGACCAGGGAGGCCGGCGGGTAGGCCGGCCCGGGCGGCAGGCGCAGCGGGCCCCGGCCCGGGGTGAGGGAGCCGAGGATCCGGGGACCGCGGGCGCCGGTGCACGCGGGGGCGTTGCCGGGGAGCCCGTGCAGGGCCAGGAACCCGAGGACGGCGAAGGCGTACGCCTCCTTCGCGCCGGCGGGCAGGCCGAGCACGCCGGAGTCCAGCAGGGCGGTGTCCGCGGGCAGCTCCTCCCGGAGCGCGGCCATGAGCACCGGGTTGCGGGTGCCGCCGCCGGAGGCGAAGACCTCGGTGACGCCGAGCGGGCCCAGCCCGTCGGCGACGGTCCGCGCGGTGAGCCGGGTGAGCGTGGCCATGACGTCCTGCGGCGGCAGGCCGCCGAAGCCCGCGAGGGCCGCGTCCAGGTGTCCGGGGTGGAAGAGCTCCTTGCCGGTGGTCTTGGGTGCGGGCAGCCGGTAGTACGGCTCGGCCAGCAGGCGCCGCAGCAGCGGCGCGTGGACCCGTCCGGTGGCCGCGAGGGCGCCGCCCTCGTCGAACCCCGGCCCGCCGGGGGCGAGTCGGCGCGCGGCCGCGTCCAGCAGGGCGTTGCCGGGCCCGGTGTCGAAGGCCAGCGGCGGTCCGGACGCGGGCAGGGCGGTGACGTTGGCGATCCCGCCGATGTTGAGGGCGGCCGGCGCGCCGGGGCGGCCGCGCAGGAGCATCAGGTCGATCAGGCTGACCAGCGGGGCGCCCTGGCCGCCCGCCGCGACGTCGCCCGGGCGGAAGTCGGCGACGACGGGGCGGCCGGTGGCCTCGGCGATCCAGGCGGGACGGCCGAGCTGGAGCGTCCCGTGCACGGTTCCGCCGGATGCCCAGTGGTAGACGGTCTGCCCGTGCGAGGCGATCAACTCGGCCTGGCTACCGCACAGTTCGCGGTCGGCGCGGACGGCCAGTGCCGCGAAGGCCTGCCCGATGCGGGTGTCGAGCGCGCACACGTCGGCCAGGGTGGTGGCCGTGGGGGGCAGGGCCGCGGCGAGCGCGGTCCGCAGGGTGTCCTCGTAGGGGGCGCTGATCATGCCCAGCGGGACCAGCCGCAGGGCGTCGCCCCCGTCGGTGAACGCGAGGTCCGCGGCGGCGGCGTCGATCGCGTCGTAGGAGGTGCCCGACATCAGGCCGACGACCCTCATCGCAGGGGCCGCAGGTGGTCGTCGCGGCGCAGGCCCGCCAGGGCGAGGGCGCTGAGGGCGCAGGCGCCGGCGGCGTAGTAGGCGGGGACGTCGGTGTCGCCCGTCGCGGCGGTCAGGGCCGTGACGGCGAGGCCCGCGCAGCCGGAGAAGACGGCGTTGGCGAGGGAGTAGGCCAGCCCGAGCCCGGTGCAGCGCACGGACGCGGGGAACATCTCCGCGAGCATGGCGGGCCCGGGGCCGGCGAGCAGGCCGACGGCGGCGCCCGCGCCGAGTACGGCGGCCGCCTTGGCCGTCGCGGAGGCGGCCGGGTCCTGGAGGAGGTGCAGGAGCGGGAGGGCGAAGAGGGTGACGCACAGGGCGCCGCAGAGCATGACGGGGCGGCGGCCGACGCGGTCGCTGAGGATGCCGGCGGGCAGGATCGCGGCGGCGAAGCCGAGGTTGGCGACGGTGGTGGCGATCAGGGCCTCCCGGAAGGTCGCGCCGAGGGTGGACTGGAGGTAGGAGGGGAGCACGACGAGGAAGGTGTACCCGGCCGCCGACCAGCCCATGATCCGGCCGATGCCGAGCGCGACGGCGCGGGCGGTGCCGGGGGCCGCGGGCGCCGCGGCGGCGGGATCCGGCGGGGGCGGCGCGGGGGCCCGGGGCGGGGGCGGTGGCTCCGTCAGGCCGGTGCGCAGCCACAGCGCCACCGCGCCGAGGGGCAGGGCGAGCAGGAACGGGATCCGCCAGCCCCAGTCGTACAGGGCCGCCGAGGAGAGCAGGGAGGCGGCCGTGGCGGCCGTGGCGGCGCCCGCGAGGAGGCCGAGGGCGACGGTGAAGGACTGCCACGCGCCGTAGCGGCCGCGCCGCCCGGCGGGCGCGTACTCGGTCATCAGGGCGACCGCCCCGCCGAACTCCCCTCCCGCGGAGAGGCCTTGGAGGGCGCGCAGCAGGGTGAGCAGCCAGGGGGCGGCGTCGCCGGCCGTGGCCCGGGTGGGCAGCAGGCCGATGAGGGCGGTGGCGGCCGTCATGAGGCAGATGACGAGGACGAGGGTGGGGCGGCGGCCGACGCGGTCCCCGAGCCGGCCGAACAGCAGGGCTCCCGCGGGGCGGAAGAAGAAGGCCACGGCGAAGGAGGCGTAGGTGGCGATGAGCGGTCCGGCGCCGGCCGGGCCCGTCGCGGGGTCCGGGGTGAAGAACCGGGCGGCGATGACCGTGGCGAAGCAGCCGTAGACGCCGAACTCGTACCACTCGACGAAGTTGCCCGCCGCGCCGGCGACCAGGGCCCGGCGCGGGCGGGTGACGGCCTGCGGTGCGGGGCTGCGCAGCTGGAGAGGGGTCACCGGTGGTGGGTGCCCGGTGCGCGGGGCGGGGATGCCTCGGGGCCGTGCGGTTCAGCACATCGGCCCCGGCCCGGCGGGCGCCGGCCGCCCCGGCCGCCCCGGCGGCCGACGGCGGGTCAGGCGGCCGGCGGCGGGTCAGGTCGTCGGGTGGAGGCGGGACGCGCGGAGCGGGGCGGGGTCCCGTGGGGGTGCGGCGGCGAGGGCGCTGCCCGACAGCCAGGTGCGCCAGTCCAGGTTCCAGTCGCCGATGCCGTTGCTGAAGGGGGGCATCTCGTCGCCGCCGCTGTTGACCACCTCCACGATGTCGCCCTCGCGGACCGTCTCGAAGAACCAGGCGGCGTCCTCGGTGCTCATGCCCGTGCAGCCGTGGCTGACGTTCTCCTCGCCCTGCGCCTCGACCGACCAGGGGGCGGCGTGGACGTACTCGCCGCTCCAGGTGACGCGGGTCGCGTAGAGGACGGGCAGGTCGTAGAACTCCTTGGTGCCGCGCTGGATCCCGACGGAGTCGCCGCGCATGCGGACCTTGCGCTCCTTGCCGAGGACGACCTTGATGCCGCTGCGGGTCAGGAAGCCCGCCTTGCCGGTGGTGACGGGGATGGTCCTGATGACCCGTCCGTTGCGGCGTACGGTCATCTCGTGGGCGGCGGAGTCGGTGACGGCCTCGATCCGGTCGCCGACGGTGAACCGGAGGGGCTCGGAGGGCCCCCCGTACCCCTGGTCGCCGAGTTCGACCCCGTCGAGTCCGCTGCTGACGCGGACGACGGTGTGGGCGGGCCAGTAGGTGCGGGGCCGGAAGTGCAGGGTGGAGTCGTCGACCCAGTGCCAGGCGCCCTCGACGTGCGGCTCCGAGGTCACCTGGAGCGCCTGCTCCAGCCGGACGCGGGCTTCGGTGTCGGTCGCGGGCACCGGGCGGCTGAGTTCGGCCGTGACGATCTCGCCCGCGCCGTACGTGCCGGGCAGGGGGCCGAACTCGGCGGTGAGGCGGCCCCCGTCGGCGGGCGGCGAGGTCCTGAAGGCCATGGTCGCGCCGACCGGTGCGCCGGACCCGTCCTGGGCGCCGACCCGCACGGTGTAGCTCTCGCCCGCCCGCAGCGGTTCGGTGTTGCGCCAGCGGCCGGTGCCGGGGAGCAGTTCGCCGGCCAGGTGCCGGCCGTGGGCGTCGTGGACGCTCACGTCGGTGAGGCGGCCCGCGGACTCGGCGGCGATCTCCAGGGGGCCGTCGGGGTCGGTGGGCAGGACGTCCCCCGCGACCGCGTACGGGCCGCGCAGGACGGCTCCGTCGCCCCGGGCGGTCGCCAGCACCCGCTGTTCGCGCCAGGCACCGCACAGGCCGGCCCGGTAGGTCCCCGCGGCGCACCGCACCCCGCCGGACCCGCGGCCGACGTCGAGCGCGCGGGCGACCAGCAGGGTCACGGCCGCCCCGGGGGGCGTACCCGCGCCGCGGCGCGGGACGTCCGCGCCGGGGGCCCGGCCCGGCGCGGCGGCCACGACCAGCACGGCGCCCGTCACCGCGGCCACGACACTCCAGGCCCTCGTCCGTTTCGTCCGCGGCATCGCCACGCAGCCCTCCCAGATATCGCACGGCCGGATGGCAGCATCAAAACGATCGGGAGCCAAAACGATGATCACAAACTCGGCCCTGGGGCCGAACGGGTCCCCGAAGAGAACCCGGACGGAGCACTTCCGCTTGCGGGGGCGGGCCGTTCGCGGCAGCCGGGGCCCCCGCGGCGTCCCGCGCGACGGCGGCCGAACGGCGGGTTCCGGTCCCGTAGGCTCGGCGGATGGCGAAGTACTTCGACGTGCACCCCGAGAATCCTCAGCGGCGCACCATCAGCAGCGTGGCCGACAGCATCCGCTCCGGGGCGCTCATCGCGTACCCGACCGACTCCTGTTTCGCTCTCGGATGCCAGCTGGGCAACCGGGAGGCCCTCGGCCGGATCCGGTCGATCCGCGACCTCGACGACCGGCACCACTTCACCCTCGTGTGCCAGAACTTCGCACAGCTGGGCCAGTTCGCGCACGTGGACAACGACGTGTTCCGCGCGATCAAGGCCGCGACCCCCGGCCCGTACACCTTCATCCTCCGCGCGACCTCCGAGGTGCCGCGCCAGCTGCTGCACCCGAAGAAGAAGACCGTCGGTGTCCGGATTCCCGATCACCTCGTGACGCAGACGCTGCTCGCGGAACTCGGCGAACCGCTGGTTTCCAGCACCCTGCTCCTGCCCGACGAGGAGGAACCGATGACGCAGGGATGGGAGATCAAGGAGCGGCTCGACCACGAAGTGGACGCCGTCCTCGACTCGGGCGACTGCGGTACCCGGCCGACGACCGTCATCGATTTCTCGAGCGGCGAGGCCGAAATCGTTCGCCGGGGCGCGGGCGACACCGCACGGTTCGAGTAACCCGCCCTCCCCCGCCGCCATCAGGGCGGATTCCGGTTGTCGAGGTCGGAATCCGCCGGGCGGAGCGCTGCAATCCGGTCGTGGTGGAGATGCGACGGCGCGGATTTCTCCATTAGGACTCAAGCGATCCGGCCATCGGAACTCGTTTAGCTATGAACAGTCTTGGCGGGTCGACAGTAACTCCGCGAGGCGTCGGGGTGACTGAGAGGAGAAGTCCGAACGGTGGGTTCGAATTGAGCCAGCCGACGACTCGACTTTCACAAGATCCGTTATGTAGTGTTCCAGTCATTCACCGTCCAACGGGGGGCGGCGGGCATCCTCGGGCACTGGTCCGGACTATTTCCGGAGTGTGTCGGGGGCGGGGCTCGGCAGACCACCGCCCCCGTCACGCCCATCTCGACAGTCATGTGACCCGACACGGGGGACCATCATGCGGTTCCAGCTATTGGGGCCCCTGAGCATCGCGCACGGCCCCGAGACCGTAGTTCTCAAACCGTCCAAGCCGACCAGCCTGCTGGCCGCTCTTCTCCTCCATCCCGGCACGGTCGTTTCCACCGACTATCTGCTCCGCGCGGTATGGGACGAGGAACCGCCCGCCACGGCCCGGGCGGCCCTCCAGACGTGCGTGCTGCGACTGCGGAGGCTATTCGCTAAATACGGCATATCCGCGACCACCATCGAGGCCGTGCCGGGCGGATACCGGATGCTCAACGACACCGGGACGCTCGACCTCGTGCTCTTCCGCTTACTCGCGGCCAAGGCGCGGGCCGCCGCCGGTACGGACGAGGAGCTCTACCGGCTCCGCGAGTCCCTCTCGCTCTGGCAGGGCCAGCCGCTGGCCAACGTCGCCTCGCGCATGCTCCAGCGGGACGCGGTCCCCGCGCTCGAACAGGAGCGGCTGCGCGTGCTGGAGCGGGTCTGCGATCTCGAACTCGCCGCCGGGAACTGCCACCAGGTGCTCGTCGACCTCTACGACAGCGGGCGCCGGCACCCCGTCCGGGAACGGTTCACCGAGCAGCTGATCGAGGCGCTCTACCGCACCGGCCGGCAGGCCGAGGCGCTGGCCGAGTACCGCACGGTGCGCGACCGCCTCCGCGACGAGCTCGGGGTCGACCCCGGTCCCGGCCTGCGGCGCCTGGAGCTGGCGATCCTGCGGTCCGAGGAGCTGGGGCCCGCCCGGCCCGGGGAGCAGGCCCCGCCCGCGCCCGCGACGGCGCCCGCGCTGCCCTCCGTACGGCCCGCCGAGCCCGGCGGGATACCGCCCGTGCCCGGCTTCGCCGGGCGCGCGACGGACCTGCGGACCATGGCGCTGCGGCTCGCCGACCCCGACGGGCCCCGGCTGCTCGTCGTCTCCGGAGCCCCCGGGATCGGCAAGTCGGCCCTCGCCCGCCAGTGCGCGCACCAGGTCCAGGACGCCTTCCCCGGCGGGGTGTTCAGCATCGACCTGTCCGGCCCCGACGGCAGCGGCGTGCCGACAGGGGAGGCCCGCGGGCTGCTGCCCGCGCCCGGCGCCGGGCGAAGGCTGCTGATCCTCGACAACGCCGCCGGCGCGGGCCAGGTACTGCCGCTGCTGCCCGCGTCCGGTGACGCGTCGGTGCTCGTGACCAGCCGGCGCGGGCTCGCGGCGGTCGTCGCCACGCACGGCGGCGCGGTCCACCGCCTCGACGTCCTCGGCCCGTCCGAAGCCCACGGGCTGCTCGCCGGGCTCGTCGGCGCCGAACGGATCGCCGCCGAGGAGCGGGCGGCCCGCGAACTGGCCGCCGTCTGCGGGTACTTCCCGCTCGCCCTGCGGATCGCCGCCGGGCGGCTGCTGACCCGGCCGGGGCTGTCCGTCGCGGACTGCGCCGCCTGGCTGTCGCAGGACACCCCCGGGCGGCTCGCGCTGGCCGAGGACCCCCGGCTCTCCGTCCCGGAGGTGTTCGGGCAGGCCCTCAGCGCCCTCGCCCCCGAACTCCGGGAGACCTTCCTGCGGTTCGGCTCCCTGGAGCCGGGCCCCGGCCCCTGCGCCGCGGGCACCGGGCCGGTGCTCGAACAGCTGGTGGAGGCCGGGCTGCTGGAGGACGGCCCGCCCGGCCAGCCGTACCGGATCCACGCCTTCCTCCGGGTCTACGCGCGGTGGCTGGCCCGGGAGCACGACGGCGCGGCCGTGGCACCCCTGGCCCACTGAGCACCCTCCACACCCCTGCCCCGCCCCCGCACACCCTTCACCGGCATTTCCCACCTCACGTCACCGTCCCACCCAGACCGCAATCAGAGGTGTTCCATGTCCCAAGCCAGTTACGAAGCCGTCGCCACCTCCCGGCCCCGGATCCGCCGGGACGTGCTCTTCACGCAGACGCCCGAGGGAGTGCTGTTCCACAACTCCGACGGCGGTTTCCGCCTCAACGCCAAGACGGCGTACCGCTTCGCCACGCTGATCGTGCCGCACCTCACCGGCGAGCACTCCGTGGCCGAGCTCTGTCAGGGGCTGGGCGAACCCCAGCGCGCGATGGTCGGCGAACTCGTCAAGACCCTGTACGAGCGGGACTTCGCGAGATCCGTCGCCGAGCCGGAACCGGCGGCGGGCGCCGCCGCCGCGGACCCCCACGTCGCCCGCCGGTTCTCCCCGCAGATCGCCTACGCCGACCACTACGCCGACGACGCCGAGGCCCGCTTCCTGCGCTTCCGCGGCACCCGGGTCGCCGTCCTCGGCGAGGACCGGGTCGCCCTCTGGTGCGCGCTGAGCCTGGTCCGCAACGGCTGCGCGGAGATCGGCCTGCTGCCAGGACTGGAGCGCGCCGAGGTGCTCGCGGAGGCCGAGGAGGCCCGGGCCGACGGCGCCCCGGTACGGATCCACACCCTGCCCGACCCCGAAGGAGCCCTCGACTGGGGCAAGCTGACGGGCTTCGACTTCGTCGTGGTGACCGGTGGGACGGCCGCTCCCGGCCGGCTCTTCCCGCTGCTGCGCGCCGGGATACCCGAGGGGCGCAGCCTGCTGCCGGCCTGGACGTACGGGAGTGACGCGGTCGTCGGGCCGCTGATGACGCGGGGCACCGCCGGATGCTGGGCCTGCGCGGCGCTGCGCCTCGGTGCGGCCCGCGGCGGCGCCGGGGCCGCCGAGCTGTGGAGCTCCCTGGCGCTGCCGGACGCCGGGCCGGCGGCGGGGCCCGTGCCGGGGCGGCCGCTGGCCGCGATGATCGGCAACCTGCTCGGGTACGAGGTGTTCCGCGCGACATCGGGGGCGCTGCCCGCCGAGACCGCCGGCCGGCTGCTCGTCCAGGACATGGCCTCGCTGGACGTGACGGCCGAGCCGCTGTTCCCGCACCCGCGCTGCCCGTTCTGCGCGGACGCGGAACCGGGCGCGCCGGTCGACCTCGCCGCGGCCGGGACCACGGACACCCCCGCACTGCCGACCCTGGAGACGGCCCGCGACGCGGACGCCCTGGTCGAGGAGCTGAACCGGCGCTCGGCCCTGGTCCGCCCGGCCGCCGGGGTGTTCACCCGGTACGCCGACGAGGAACTGACGCAGCTCCCGCTGAAGCTCGGCGTCGTGGAACTGGGCATCGGGCACGCGGGGCCCCGCTCGGTGGCCGCCTTCGACATCCACCACGTCGCCGGGGCCCGGATGCGCGCCCTGGACGCGGCCGCCCTCGTCTACGCGGAGCACGTCGTGCCCGCGCGCGGGCTGCTGACCGACACCGGGCGGGAAACCCCCGTGGCGCCCTCGGCGCTCGCGACGTCCAGCGGGATCCCCGGCGGAGCCGGTGCGCACCAGCGGGCGTTCTCCCTGCTGACGAAGGAGCCCGTACTGGTTCCGGCGGGCGCGGTGCGGCCGTTCGGCCCGCACAACGCCGAGCGGCTCTTCGAGCGGTCCCGGGCCGGGGCGGGCGCGGGCCCCTCCCCCGCCGACGCCGCCGCGGCGGGCCTGCTGTCCGCGCTCGGGCACGCCGCGCTGCTGCGGGCCGTACGGGGTGCGGCGGCGGCCGCGGTGCCGCTGCCGGCGCCGGACGGCGAGGACGCGGAACTCGGCTTCCTCGTACGGTCGGCGGAGCGGCTCGGCATGCGGCCGGAGCTGCTGGACCTCGGCGAGGGTGCGCGCAGCGGAGCGGCGGTGCTGCTGGCGCGTTCCGGCGGCCGGTGGGCGCTCGGTGCGGGACTGGACCGGCGTACGGCGGCGGTCGCGGCCCTGCGGGAGCTGCTGGGCGCGGCGCAGTACGAGGCGGACGAAGCGGGCGGCGGCGGGCCGGCCGACACCGGGGACCCGCTGCTGGCGGACCTCGACGCGCGGGCGCTGGCCGTGTCGGGTGCGGCCGGGCCGCTGGGCGCGGAGCCGGCGGCCTCGTGGGACGGGGTACTGGAGCGGCTCGCCGCCTCGGGGCTCGACGCGTACGTCGCGGAGACCGGGTCCCGGGAGCTGGCGGGCGCCGGGATCCACACGGTGCGGGTGCTGCTCACGGCGGTCCGGGAGCCGGGCGATGACGCGTAACGGCCTCGCCGCGCCGCTGGTGCGGGCCGGGGCGGCCGTCGCCGACGGACTCGGCGCCGAAGCGGCGCGGCGGTTCGCGGACCTGCTGGAGCGGGCCCTGTCGGTACTCGGCGGGCCGCCGGTGGCCCTGACCGCCCTCGGGCTGCGCGACGCCTTCGCGGCTCCGGCCGAGGAGGCGGGTGCCGGGGCCGTTCCGGTGAGCCTGTACGGGTACCAGGCCGTGGTCGGGCCGGTCGCCGCGGCGGCGGGCGGGGCCGGGTGCGCGCGGTGTCTGGAGCGGCGCTGGCAGGCCGTGCGGTCCGTGGCGCTGCGGGACGCGCTGGAGCTGGGCGGCGGGACGCTGGCGGCGGGCGAGTGGCCGTACGCGCACGCCTTCGCCGCCGACGCGCTGGCCGCGCTGGTCGTGGCGCTGACCGGTCCGGGCGCGCCCGGGGGCGCCGGTGCGGATCGCGGGGTGTTCCCCGAGGTGCGGCTGCTGGACCTGCGCAGCGGCGTGGTGCGGCACTACCCGCTGGTGCCCGACCCGGAGTGCCCGGTGTGCGGTACGCCCACGGTGGACGCGCCGGGCGAGCTCGTGGCCGGGGCGGCGCCCAAGTACCGGCCGGGGAGCTTCCGTACGCGGCCCGTGGAGGCGTACGGCATCGAGGTCGCGGCGTTCGCGAACCCGCTGTGCGGGGCGCTGGGGCCCTCGCTGGTCCAGGACGTCTCCTCCACCTCCACCTCCGCGACCATCGGGTGCTTCTCGATGCGCTCGGGCGAGTACCTGCGCGAGACGTTCTGGGGCGGCCACACGGACACCTTCGACCGCAGCGCGCGGGTCGGGGTGCTGGAGGGGCTGGAGCGGTACGCGGGCATGCGGGCGCGGTCCCGTACGACCAGTGTCACCGGTTCGCTGCGGGAGTTCGGCGACGGGGCCGTCGATCCGCGCCGGGTGGGCCTGTACAGCGAGGCGTTCTACCGGGACAACCCGAGGGTGCGTCCCTTCGACCCGGACCGGACGATCCCGTGGGTGTGGGGGTGGTCGCTGCGCGACCGCGAGCCGCGGCTGGTCCCGGAGGTGCTGACGTACTACCACGCGCCGGGTCTGGAGAACCGGTTCGTGCAGGAGAGCTCCAACGGGTGCGCCTCGGGCGGGAGTCTGGCCGAGGCCTGCTACTTCGGGCTGATGGAGGTCGTCGAGCGCGACGCCTTCCTGCTCGCCTGGTACGGGCGCCAGCCGCTGCCGGAGATCGACCCGGCGACCAGTTCCCGGGCGTCGACGCGGGCCATGGTCGACCGGCTCGCGCTGTACGGGTACCGGGCCCGGTTCTTCGACACCCGGATCAGCTTCCCGGTCCCGGTGGTGACGGGCGTGGCGGAGCGGTTCGACGGCGGGCCGGGGCGGATGTGCTTCGGGGCCGGGGCCGGGCTGGACCCGGAGTCGGCGCTGGACTCGGCGCTGTGCGAGATCGCCACGGACGCCGTGAACCTGCCCGGGCGCACCGAACGGGACGAGGTGCGGCTGCGGGCCATGGCCGCCGACTTCGACCTTGTCACCGCGCTGCACGACCACCCCCTGGTGTACGGGGTGCCGGAGATGGGCCGGCACGCGGACTTCCTGCTGCGCGGCGGTACGGGTGAACCGCTGCGGCCCGTCTCGGCGCTGGCGCCGCCCGGGGGCGTGGCGTCCGACGTCCGCGAGGACCTCGACCGGTGCGTGGAGGCCGTCGCCGCCGAGGGGTTCGACGTGGTCGTGGTCGACCAGACGCTGCCGGAGCAGCGGGCGCTGGGCCTGCACACCGTGAGCGTGCTGGTGCCGGGTCTGCTGCCGATCGACTTCGGCTGGTCGCGGCAGCGGGCGCTCGGGATGCCGCGGCTGCGGACCGCGCTGCGCGAGGCGGGGCTGCGCGAGCGGGATCTGGAGCCCGCCGACCTGAACCCGGCCCCGCACCCCTTCCCCTGACCCGGCAGCCGTCGTGTCCGACATGAACCGAGGAGGACTTGTGGGCTACGCCCATGACTACGCCAGTGCCATCATGCACCGGGGCCGGGTTCCGATGGAGCCCGTGGACTTCGTGCCCGACTGGGCCGACCGCCCCCGCAAGGCCAAGTACTACCCGGAGGCGGAGACCCTGCCGCTGCCGGAGCCCGCCGCGGCGGCGGGCCCGGCGCCGGCCGGCGGGTTCACCCTTCCCCTGCTGTCCGGGATGCTCCAGGACTCGTACGGGCTGACCGGGCGCCGGCTGGGCGTGCAGGCCAACACCGACCTGTCGGCGCTCCCCCACTACACGCAGGCCAACTGGTCGCGGGGCACCGCCTCGGGCGGCGGGCTCTATCCGGTGGGGGTGTACTGGGCGGCCGGGCCGGGCGGGCCGCTGACGCCCGGGGTGTACCACTACGCGCCGCACCAGCACGGGCTGCGCCGGCTGCTGACGGGCGATGTGACCGGTGACGTGCGCGAGGCGCTCGGCGGGGTGGCGGACGGCGCGTCGCAGTACCTGGTGCTCAGCGTCAAGTACTGGCAGAACGCCTTCAAGTACAACAGCTTCTCCTTCCACGCCGTGAGCATGGACATCGGCGCGGTCCTCCAGACCTGGCGGCTGTGGGCGCGGGAGTACGGTCTGCGGATCGCGCCCGTGCTCTGGTTCGACGAGGAGCGGCTGGCCCGGCTGCTCGGCGTGGCCCCCGAGGAGGAGGGCGTCTTCGCGGTCGTCCCGCTGGAGTGGGAGGACGCGGCGCCGGTGGCGCGGGGCGGCGGCCCGGAGGCGCGGGGCGGGGTCCCGGCCGAGCGGCCGCGGGTGCGTCACCGGGACTGCGAACGTTCCCGTGAGGTGCTCGCCTTCGAGACGCTGCGCCGGATCCACGAGGCGACCCTCGGCCGCGCCGCCGACCGTCCGGCTCCCGGCGCCCTGGACGCGGCGGCCGCGCACCCGCCCCGGGGCGCGGACCCGGTGGCCCTGCCCGCGCCGGCCCCGGCCCCGCTGGGCGCGGCGGACGCGCTGCGGGCCCGGCGCAGCAGCTTCGGCCGGTTCGAGGCGAACCGGCCCGTCCCGGCGGAGCAACTGGCGGCCGCCCTCGCCGACTGCGCCGCCACCTCGGTGGGCTGCGAGGCCGAGGGCCCCGACGGGCCGCGGCTCACCTCCCTGTACGCCTTCGTCAACCACGTGGAGGGGATCGCGCCGGGCAGCTACGCCTACGACCCGCGGGCCCACGCGCTGCGGCTCGTGGTTCCCGGTCCGCCCGGGCCCTTCCTCCAGAGCAACTACTTCCTGTCCAACTACAACCTGGAGCAGGCGGGAGCGGTGCTCGTGCCCACCGTGCGGACCACCGCCGTCCTCGACGCCGTCGGCGACCGCGGCTACCGGCTGGTGGGGGCCGCCGTCGGCGCCGTCGCGCAGACCTTCTACACCACCGCCTCCGCCCACGGTCTCGGCGCGGGCGTGGCGCTCGGCTTCGACAACGTCTCGTACCGCGAGCGGCTCGGGCTGACCGGCACCGACGAGGCACCGCTGCTGATCATGCTGCTCGGTCACGAGCGGCCGCGGCCCGCCGACTTCCGCCACGAGATCGCCTGAGCGGGCGACGAGAGAAGCAGGAAGACCAGGATGAACACCACCACTCGATGGCACGCCGGCGACCGTTTCATGCTGCGCGTGGCCGGGCTGCCCCTCTCCGCGGCCGACGCGCTGCGCTGTCCCGACGCCGGCCGCTGGGCGGCCGACGTCCTCGCGGCGGAGGAGGTCCTGCGCACCGACGCGCAGTGGCTGAGCGAGGTACTGCACCGGGCGGTCGGCGCGACCGATCCGGAACCGGGCGGGCCGGGCGCGGCCCTGCGCCGGGACCTGTTGAAGCTGCGCCGCCAGATCCACAACGGCAGGCTGCCGGCCGATCCGGACGCCGCGCTGCGGACGGTCGCGGCCCTGGACGGCCCTGATGCCGCCGGCCGTGCCGGTGACGGTGGCCGTGCCGGTGACGGTGCCCGAGCCCGTGCCGGTGCCGAGGCGGTCGGCGAGCGGCTGGCCGGATGGCTGAACCGGCTGCGCGAACTGGAGAAGCTGCTGGCCGAGGGCGAACCGCTGCTCGCGGCCGACCTGGCACGGGGCCGGGAGGCACTGCGCGGGCTCCTCGGCGACGAACGGCTGCGGCACGGTCTGCTGCTCGCCTCCCCGGTCCTGGAGGGACAGCTCGACGCCTACGCCGCGGCCACCGCCGGGGACCGGGTTCCGGGGGGCCGGGCGCGCAAGGCGGAACGTTCGGTGCTCTCGTACCTCTACCGCACCGCCTGCAAGACCAGCCCCTTCAGCACTTTCACCGGGGTGGCGACGGGCACGTTCGTCGACCCGGACACCGGTGGGGACACCCCCGGCGGGATCCGGGTCGAGGACCGGTGGAACAGTCACGTCCGCCTCAACGTGGTGGTGCTGGCGCGGCTCGCGGAGCTGATCCTCGCCGACCCGGTGCGCCGCCGGGACCTGCCGCTGCGGCCGGCCTCGGGCTGGGGCCGCGAGGACGACCGGATCCGCTACGTGCGCCGCCAGGTCACGGCCGGGGACGACGCCGCCGCGGTCACCTTCGACGCCGTCAAGGACCGGCTGTTCTTCCTGCGCCGCAGCGGCACCCTGGACCGGCTGCTGGCCCTGTTCGCCGAGCGGGCGCAGCGCCCGGGCGGGGGCGACCTGCGCCACCGGGAGCTCGCCGACTGGCTGGCGGCGGAGCACGGCGCGGACCCGGCCGAGTGCGAGGCGTACATCGGCGCCCTGCTCCAGCTCGGCATGGTCCGGGTGCCCTGTCTGGACACCGAGGTGCACGGCGGCGATCCGGTGCGTGCGTTCCAGCGCTCGCTCACGGGGCTGGAGCGGCCCTGGGCCGACCACCTCGCCGGGCTGCTGGAGGAGCCCGCCCGGGTACTGGAGCGGTATCCGGCGGCGGACCGGGACGAGCGCGCACGGCTGCTGGTGGCCCTGCGCGCCGGACTGCGCCGGGTGCAGGCGGAGCTGGGCGCGGCGCCGGACACCCCGCTGCCGCAGACGCTGGTGTACGAGGACGTGAGCGCGGGCCGTGACCTGACGGCCGCCCGCCCCGCGTGGGCGGCTTCGGGAGGCGGTGCGCTGCGCTCGGTGGAGCGGATCCTGCCGGCCTTCGACCTCACCCTCGCCCAGCGGATCACCTTCGAGGGCTTCTTCACGGCCCGGTACGGGCAGGGCGGCCGCTGCGACGACCTGCTGGGTCTGGTCCACGACTTCCACGAGGACTTCTTCGACCAGTACCTGTCGTTCTCGGCGCGGCGCACCCCCTTCGACGCGCAGGGCGAGTACGTGCCGGAGGAGAACTGGCTGGGTCTGCCGGGCATCCGGGCCCTGGACGCGGCGCGGCGGTCCTTCGTCGGCCGGATGCGGGCGCACTGGGCGGCGTACGAGGAACACGGCGGCACCGAACTGCAGCTGGACGAGGCCGACTTGGTGGCCGTGGCCGGTGAACTGGATTCGGTGGTGCCGGGGTTCGCCCCGCGCTGTCACCACCTCCAGTTCGCCCGCGACCCGGAGACCGGCGGGCCGCTGACGGTGCTGAACCGCTCCTACGGCGGGCTGTCCTTCCCCTTCAGCCGCTTCACCCACGTGTACGAGGAACAGGGCGGGCAGGACGCCCTCGACGGGCAGCTGCGGGCCACGGCCGCCGAAGTCACCCCGCCGGGCGCGGTGTTCGCGGAGGTCACCGGAGGTCCGGTCACCACCAACCTGAACCTGCACGGGCGACTGACCGACTACGAGATCGTGTGCCCGGGCGAGAGCGGCACCCTGCCGGAGGACCGGCTGCTGCGGCTCGACGACCTGTACGCGGAGCACGTGCCGGAGACCGGCCGCGTGGTGCTGCGCTCGCGGCGGCTCGGCACGGAGGTGATCCCGGTCTACCTGGGCTACCTGGTGCCCCTGGCGCTGCCCGCGGTACCGCGGACCCTGCTGCTCCTGTCGCCGTCCTCGATGTCCCCGCTCGACGTGTGGGCGGGGGTGCCGGAGGCGGTGTCGCACGGCGGAGTGACGACACGGCCGCGGGTCGTGCACGGGGACCTGGTGCTCAGCCGCCGCAGCTGGACCACGACGGCGGGCGAACTGCCCGCGCGGGGAGCGCAGGAGGCGGCGCACTTCCTGGAGTGGCAGCGCTGGCGGCTGGCGCACGGACTGCCGGAGCGGGTCTTCGCGACGGTGTCGGCGGGCCCGTCCGCGCTCGGCGCCAAACCGCAGTACGTGGACTTCGCGAGCCTGCTGTCACTGGCCGCCCTGGAACCGCTGCTGCGCGAGCCCGGCCACCGGGTCGTGTTCCGCGAGATGCTCCCGGACCCCGGGGGCCTGCACACCCGCTCGGAGCGCGGCGCGCACGTCTCCGAGCTCGCCGTGGAGACCTTCACGACGACCACGAACTCCAACACCCCGAGCCCGGAGGGCGGACCCCGATGTCAGAGATGACCCCGACGCACGGCGCGTGGCAGGCCATGCACGTCTTCTACGCCGCCAACCCGCAGCCGCTGCTGGTCAACTGCGTGCGCCCGCTGATCGCCTCGCTCACCGAGGACGGCCTGCTGGCCGGCCACTTCTTCATCAACTACTGGCTGGAGGGTCCGCACGTACGGCTGCGGCTGCGTCCCGCCGGCCCGGAGGCGGAACCGGAGGTCCGGCGCCGTGCCGAGGAGGCGGTGTCGGCGTTCCTCAAGGCCCGCCCGGCCCTGTACGAGGTGGACTCGGGCTTCCTCAACGAGTTCTACAACACCCTGTTCGACATCGAGTTCCCCGAGGGCGACCGCGCCGCCTTCATGGGCCCCGACGGCAGGATGAACCTGCGGCCCAACAACTCGTACAGCTACGAGCCCTACGAGCCGGAGTACGGCAAGTACGGCGGCCCGGCCGGGATCGAGCTGGCCGAATGGCACTTCACGCACTCCAGCGACCTCGTCATGGAGGCGCTGGCCGGGATGAACCTGCACGTACGGACCGTGCTGCTGGGGACCGCGGCCCAGCTGATGATGGTGACGGCCGGGGTGTTCCTGCCCGACCGGGAGGAGCTGGGCGGCTACCTCGACCGCTATTACCAGTTCTGGCACCAGGCCTTCCCCGGCACCGGGTTCATCGGATCGGCCGAGTACGACCGCACCTACGCGCAGACCGGCCCGGGGCTCGGGCGCCGCTTCGCCGCCGTCCTGGAGGCCGTCGGCTCCGGCGAGACCGGGCGGCTGCCCGGCTTCCTCGCCGGCTGGGCCGAGCACTGCCGGGAGCTGCGCCGGCGCGCCGAGGCCCTCGCGCTCTCGGGCGAGCTGGTCTTCCGGTCCTGGGACGGCACCCGGGACGAGAAGGTGACGGATCCGGCGGTGGCGCTGCCGCTGCTGCTCTCCCCGTACATGCACATGACCAACAACCGGCTGCACGTGACCATCCGCGACGAGGCCTACCTGGCGCACCTGCTCGGCCGGGTCCTGCGCGAGGGCGCGGCCGCCGGAGCGGACCCCGCCGGGGGTACGGCGGCCGGTACGGCCGGGGTGGTCGGGCCGTGACCCCACCCGCGCCGTCCGGGATGCCGGAGCACCGGCCCGCGCTGCGCCCGGGGATCCTGCTGTCGCCGCCCCTGCTGAACGGCGCCGCCGTCGTGCACCTGGTCAAGGACCCCGCGTCGGGGGCCGCGTTCGAGATCGGCCCGAAGGAGTACTTCCTGGTCTCACGGCTGGACGGGTCCCGCAGCCTCGCCGAGATCGGCGAGGCGTACGGGCGGACCTTCGGGCGGCGGCTCGGCGAGCGCAACTGGCAGCAGTTGCTCGGGCTGCTCGGGAGCCGGCGGCTGCTCGCGGGCGGCCCGGCCCCGGAACCCGCGGCCGGGCCGGGGCCGCAGCGCACCGGAACCCTGCTGAAGGGCACCCTGCGGCTGGTCGCGGACGCCGACGCGACCACGGCCCGGCTGCACGCGTTCCTGCGGCCGGTGCTGCGGCCGGCCGTGCTGGGCGTACTGCTGCTGGTGTGCCTGGCCATGGAGGGGCTGCTGGCCGCCTCCGCCGGGCGGCTCCTCGGCGACCTGTGGTGGCTGCTGTCCCGTCCGGTGCCCTTGGTCGCGGTGGCCACGCTGCTGTGGCTGAGCACCGCCCTGCACGAGTTCGCGCACGGGATAGCGGCCCGGCACGTCGGGGGCACAGTCGGGGAGATCGGGCTGCGCTGGCGGCTGCCGGTCGCGATCATGTACTGCACCGTCGACAACTACCGCTACCTGCGGCGCCGTCGGGACCAGCTGGCCGTGGCCGGGGCGGGCGCCTTCGCCAACCTCCTCTTCCTGCTGCCGTTCCTCGGCTGGTGGGCGGCGCTGCCCGAGGGCGACGCCACCGGCCGGGTGCTGGGCGCGCTCCTGCTGCTCGGCAGCGCGCAGGCCCTGGTCAACCTGGTTCCGCTGCCTCCCCTCGACGGGTACTCGATCCTCGGGCACGCGCTGCGCGTGACCCGGCTGGCCCCCGCCAGTTCGGCGTACCTGCGGCTGCGGGTGCGCGACCGGGCCGCGGCGGCCGCGTACCCGGCGCGGGCCCGGCGGCTCTACCTGGGCTACGGGATCGGCTCGGCCGTGCTCGTCCTCCTCCTCGCCGCGGCGGCGGTCACCGCCGTGCTCCTCGCCGTCGGCCGCGCCGGCCCCTGAACCCGTACCCGCCCGCCCGCCCGCCATCGACCCAGACCCCGACCCCGACCCCGACTGCGACCCACCACCTCCCGCCCGAAACACCTTCCGACACCGAGGGAACCGCACCGCCCATGACAACTGACAGCACCCCACCGCCCGAAACCCCCGCCGTCTCCGTCCAGGAGGTACGCAAGCGCTACGGCGACCGCCAGGCCGTGGACGGGATCTCCCTCGACGTTCGCCGCGGCGAGTTCTTCGGCCTGCTCGGCCCCAACGGCGCGGGGAAGACCACCCTCATCGAGATCGTCGAGGGCCTGCGCCAGGCCGACTCCGGCACCGTCCGGGTGCTCGGACAGAGCCCCTGGCCCCGCAACACCGCCCTGCTGCCGCGCATCGGCGTCCAGACCCAGGCCTCGGCGTTCTTCGTCCGGCAGTCGGCGCGCGAGCACCTGGCCACCGTCGCCGGGCTCTACCGCAAGGACTCGGCCGCCGCCGACCGCACGCTGGAGACGGTCGGGCTGACCGAGCAGCGGAACGTCATGGTGGAGAACCTCTCCGGCGGCCAGCGCCAGCGGCTCGCCATCGCCTCGGCCTTGGTCCACGACCCGGAGCTGATCTTCCTCGACGAGCCTACGGCCGCGCTCGACCCGCAGGCCCGCCGCGACCTGTGGGAGGTGCTGCGCGCCCTCAAGGGCGAGGGCCGCACCATCGTCTACACCACCCACCACCTCGACGAGGCCGAGGCGCTGTGCGACCGGGTGGCCATCCTCGTCGCCGGCCGGGTCGCCGCGCTCGACTCGCCGCACCGGCTGGTCACCGCGGCCGGCGCCCCCGCCCGGCTGCTCGTCCCCGCCGGCCGGATCGCGCCGGACGAGGCCGCCGCGCTGCCGGGCGTGGACCGGGTCACCGAGCAGGGCGGCTCGATGGTGCTGGAGACGTCCGCGCCCGGCCGGGTCCTCCAGGCCGTCGACGCGCTCACCGGCCTCGACGGGGTGATGACCCGGACCGCGACCCTGGAGGACGTCTACCTGGAACTCACCGGCCACACCACCGCACACACCACCACGGAGTCCCGGGCATGAGCGCATACACGGCACTGACCGCCGCCGGTTACCGGGCCCAGGTCCGCGACAAGGCCACCCTCTTCTTCACCTTCGCCTTCCCCCTCCTCTTCCTCGTCGTCTTCGGCCTGATCTTCAGCGGTCAGGACGTGGAGGAGAGCGGCCGCCCCTACATCTCGTACATCGCGCCCGGCGTGATGTCCTGGGGCGTCGCCAACGCCGCCGTCTTCGGGATCGCCTTCACCCTGATGCAGTGGCGGCGCGACGACCTGCTGCGGCTGATCCGCCTCACCCCCACCCCGTTGACCACCGTGCTCGCCTCGCGGTACGTACTGGCCCTCGTGGTCGGCGTGGTGCAGGCCGCGGTGTTCGTCGCCGTCGCGATGCTGCCCGGGTTCGGCCTGGAGCTGGACGGGCGCTGGCCGCTGGTGCTGCCCGCGCTGGTGCTCGGCATCACGGCCTTCATGGCGATCGGGGTGATCGTCGGCACCTACGCCAACACGCCGGAGGCCGTCGCCGCGATCGCCAACTGCATGATGGTGCCGATGGCGTTCCTGTCCGGCTCCTTCCTGCCCCTGGACATGATGCCGTCCTGGTTGCAGGGCGTCTCGCGGGTGCTGCCCCTGCGCTACCTCAACGACGCGGCCACCGGGGCGCTCACCGGCTCGGGCTCCCTGTCCACGATCGGCATCGGCTGCGCCGCGCTGTTCGGATTCGCCCTGCTGTTCGGCGGCATCGGACTCAAGACCTTCCGCTGGAGCAACTCGTCATGACGGCGGCCTCCTTGAGGGCCGTACGGGCCCAGGCCCCCGACGGGGCCCCGATGGAGACGGCCCGGCGCCACCTGGAAGGGGCCCTGGCCGGCTCCGGCCAGGGGGCGCCCGTGGTCACCCTGGGCGTGCACGACGCCCTCGGCCCGCCCGGGCGCGACCCCTTCGCCGCGGTGCGCCCGGCCGCCACCGTCCACCTCACGGCCCGGGCCGTACTGATCGGCCCCTGGGGCGGCGACGGCTCGGCGCCCGCCTGCGGGCAGTGCCTGGCCATGCGCTGGCAGCGGCTGCGCAGCCGCAGCGAGCGGGACGCGCTGGAGACCGGCAGCGGCCCGGTCACGGCCGTCGCCGCGGACTGGCCCCGGCTGTCCCCGTACGCGCTGGACGCCACCCTCGCCCTGCACGCCGCCGTCCACGGCGACGCGGCCACCGCCGTCGCCCCCGGCCCGGCGGCCGCCGACCGGGCCCTGCCCCAGGTGTCCCGCCTGGACCTGGAAACCCTCCAGGTGCGGACGTACCCCCTGGCCGCCGATCCGCTGTGCCCGGGCTGCGGGCCGGGCGGCACCGACGGGCCCGCCCCCTTCACCCCCGTCTCCCGGCCCACACCCGTCCCGGGCGCGCAGCGGCTGCGCAAGGCCTCCGCGTACCCGATGCCGCGGACGGCACTGGCCAATCCGGTGACCGGGGTCCTCGGCGGCGGAACCTGGATCAACGTCACCTCGCCGACCACCGCACCGGTCGCGGGCAGCGTCTTCATGCGCGGTTACGCGGGCCTGACGGACGTCACGTGGAGCGGTCAGGCCAACAGCTTCGCGGCCAGCCGCGACCTCGCCTTCCTCGAAGGGCTGGAGCGGTACGCCGGAACCCACCGGCGCACCGGCACCTCGGTGCTCACCGCCTCGTACGCGGAGCTCGGCGACCGGGCCCTGAACCCGGCGGAGTGCGGGTTCTACCCGGACGCGACCTACCGCGACGACCCGCTGGTGTCGCCGTTCGACCCCGAGCGGCCGATCCCCTGGGTGTACGGGCATTCCCTGCGCGACGACCGGCCGGTGCTGGTGCCGGCCCGGCTCGCCTACTACAGCGCCGGGCTCGCCTCCGACAACTTCGTCTTCGAGTGCTCCAACGGCTGCGCGATCGGCAGCTGCCTGGAGGAGGCGCTGCTCGGCGCGCTGCTGGAGCTGATCGAGCGGGACGCCTTCCTGCTCGCCTGGTACGGCGGCCAACGCCTGACGGAGATCGACCTGGCCTCCGTACCGGGGCCGGCGGTGCGGATGATGGTGGACCGGGCGGCCCTCCAGGGGTACGACGTCCACGCCTTCGACAACCGGATCGACCTGGCGGTGCCCGTGGTGACGGGCCTCGCGGTGCGCCGCGACGGCGGCCCCGGCCTGTACTCGTTCGGTGCGGGCGCGGCCCTGGATCCGGGGACGGCGGTGGAGGCGGCGCTGTCGGAGGTGCTGACGTACATTCCGCACCTGCCCGGCCAGGTGGCGGAGCGGCGGGACGAACTGGAGGCGATGAGCCGGGACTTCGGGCTCGTCAGGCACCTCAAGGACCATGCGCAGCTGTACGGGCTGCCGGCGATGGCCCCGCACGTGCGGACGTACCGCGAACCGGTGGCCGTGAAGCCGATGGCGGAGCTCTACCGGGCGTGGGAGAGCGGCGGCCGGCCCGTGAGCGGTGATCTGCGCGACGATCTGCTGTGGTGCGTGCGGGAGCTGACCGGTGCCGGACACGATGTGATCGTCGTCGACCAGACGACGCCGGAGCAGCGCGCGATGGGGCTGCGGACGGTGTGCGCGGTCGTGCCGGGGCTGCTGCCGATCGACTTCGGCTGGTCGCGCCAGCGGGCCCCGTACATGCCCCGGCTGCGGACGGCGGCGCGGCGGGCGGGGCTGCGCGACGGCGATCTGACGCCGGAGGAGATCCGCATGGTGCCGCACCCCTTCCCCTGACGGGGGCCGGTACGCCGGATGCCCCGGACCCCGCGCAGGTGGGGTCCGGGGCATCCGTGTGCGCGCTCGGGTCAGGCGCTGCAGGAGGTGGTGCTGGTGGTGGAGGAGCAGGTCGAGGTGGAGCTGCAGCTCGTGGAACCGGCGAGCACGACCTCGCTGGCGTCCGAGTAGTCCGAGATCTCGAAGGTCTCCGACTCCAGCTCCAGGATCTCGTCGGCGAGCGAGGCCAGCGGCGACTTCTGCATGGGGACTCCTTGGGTTGGGCGGTCGCCGGACGGGTGACCGCTACCGTCGTTCTCTGGTGCTCCTCCAGGAAAGCCGGTCGCGACGTCACATCACCCGCTCATCTCCTGTCATACCGCTGACAGGAAGTGTCAGCGGTATGTCGTACCCGGTCGGAGCCGATGCCCGAGGATGGGCGGCATGACCGTCTCCACCCCGTACCCGGAACTGCCCGCGCTCCTGCGGCCGCTGACCGCCTTCTACCTGGACCTGCACCGCAACCCGGAGCTCTCGGGTGAGGAGGTCCGCACGGCCGGCGCCTTCGCCGGGTGGCTGGAGTCCGCCGGGTACGAGACCACGCGCGGGATCGGCGGCCACGGTGTGGCCGGGGTCCTGCGCCGGGGCGCGGGGCCGACGGTGATGCTGCGCGCCGAACTGGACGCGCTGCCGGTACGGGAGACGACCGGGCTGGCGTACGCGAGCGAGGGCCCGGTCGCGCACGCCTGCGGGCACGACCTGCACCTGGCGGCGGCCGCCGGGACGGCCTCGCTGCTGGCCGGTCCGGACGCGCCGCACTGGCGGGGCACGCTGATCGTGGTCGGGCAGCCCGCGGAGGAGACCCTGGAGGGTGCGCGGGCGATGCTCGCGGACGGGCTGTACGAGCGCGTCGGCCGCCCGGACGCCGTCCTGGCCCAGCACTCCGCCCCGCTGCCGGCGGGCATGGTCGCGCACGCGTACGGGCCGGTGACCGCCGGCAGCGTCACCTTCCGGGTCGTCGTCCACGGCCGCGGCGGGCACGCGGGGGCCCCGCACCTGACGGTGGACCCGGTGGTGACCGCCGCGCACCTGGTGACCCGGCTCCAGACGGTGGTGGCCCGTGAGGCGGCCCCGTCCGAGCAGGTGGCCGTCACCGTGGGCTCGTTCCGGGCGGGCGAGCGCGCCGCGATCGTGCCGGAGCGGGCCGAGCTGGGGATCACGGTACGGGCGGCCGGTGAGGCGGCGCTCGCGCGGGCCGCCGCCGGGGTCGAGCGGATCGTCCGCGCCGAGTGCGCCGCCTCGGGCTGCCCGCGGGAGCCGGAGATCGTCCGTGAGAGCGCCTCTCCCGTCACCCATCCCGATCCGGCGACGACTGCGGCGGTCCGCGACGCCCACACCGCGCGGTTCGGTGCGCAGCGGGTGGCGATGTGGCCGCCGTCGCTCGCGACCGAGGACTTCGCGCTGTTCGGCGACGCCGGGCGGGAGGTGCACGGCGCCGAGGGGGTCCGGCTGGCCTACTGGATGCTGGGCGCGATCGGTCCGGCGGCCTGGGCGGCCGCGCCCGGGGAGGGCGCCGCGGGCAAGCTGGCGTCGCTTCCGGCCAACCACGCCCCGGACTTCGCCCCGGACGTCCGCACGGCGCTCCCGGCCGGGGTCACCGCGCTGACGGAGGCCGCGCTGACCTGCCTGGCCCGGACCTGACGGCCCTGCGGCTCAGCGGCTCAGCCGCCCTGCGGCCTAGGGCCTGTCGTCAAACTCCCGTCTGCCCCGCGACGCCTGGCACGCGCTCTCGCCGCACCGGGCGAAAGCCAAGTACGTCCAGTACGCGGGCTTCCGCCCGGCGCGCCGAGAGCACGCACCAGACGCCGCAGGGCCGCCCTCCGGGCGACGACGGGAGTTTGACGACAGGCCCTAGAAGGGCTTGGTCGGCAGGTACTTGCCGTCGAGGGTGATGACGGCGCGCTCGCCGCCGTCGGGGTCGGCCACCTTCTTGACGTCCAGCCGGAAGTTGATGGCGCTGATGATGCCGTCGCCGAACTCCTCGTGGACGAGGGCCTTGAGGGTGGTCCCGTAGACCTGGAGCATCTCGTGGAAGCGGTAGACGGTCGGGTCGGTGGGGAAGGCGCCGGGGACGCCGCCGCGGGTCGGAACGGTCTGCAGCCACAGCGCGGCGTCGTCGTCCAGGCCGAGGAGTTCGCAGACGGCCCGGGCGGCGGGTTCGGGCAGCGGGTGCTGGCCGAGTACGGCGGCGGTGACGAAGGCCACGGACAGGCCGGTGACGTCGGCGATCTGGCGCCAGGTCAGGTCCTTGCGGATCTTGGCGGCCACGGCGGCGTCGGCGAGCTCGCGGCGGACGGTGGTGTCGAACAGGGCGTGCGGCATGGGAAGGGAATCCTTTCGGAGGGGGACGGGTGGGGGTTCAGGCGGCGAGGGCGGGCGGGCCGTCCGCGGTGTCGAGCTGTTCGACCGCGCCCGTGGGGATGTCGTAGACCCAGCCGCGCAGGGTGAGGGTCCGTTCCGCGAGGGCGCGGGCCACCGAGGGATGGGTGGCGAGGTTCGCCAGCTGGGCCCGGACGTTCTCCCGTACGAGGGAGTCCACTCCCCCGGCGGATCGGGCCAGGGAGGCGTCCGCGTGGCGGAGCCAGCCGGCGACCGCCGGCGCGGCGCTGAGGTCGTGCCGTTCCGCGAGGGCGGTCATCGCGCCGCAGGCGGAGTGCCCGCACACCACGATGTCGGTGACGCCGAGGACGGCGACGGCGTACTCGATGCTGGCCACGACCCCGTCCGGAGCCGGGGTGTGGGCGGGGACGAGGTTGCCCGCCGTGCGGATGACGAACAGCTCGCCCGGTTCGCTCTGGGTGATCAGTTCGGGTACCACCCGGGCGTCGGAGCAGCCGATGAAGAGGGCGGGCGGGCGGTGGTGGTGCTCCAGATCGGCGAAGAGCTTCGCCTTGGCGGGAAAGACGTCGTGCCGGAAACGCGCGACGCCCTCGGTCAGGCCGTGCATGGTCACTCCCCGGTGTTGGGATCCGCCCCGTGGGGCTGACGTGTTCCACCATGCATGAGCTGCGGTCATAGTGTCCAAGACGGAAAATCCATGAGCATCATTGATGGCATCTATAGTTGTTGTCATGGCTCCGGAACTGCGTCACCTGCGCTACCTGCTCGCGGTCGCCGAGCACCACAGCTTCACCCTCGCCGCGCAGGAGCTGCGGATCTCGCAGCCCACCCTCTCCCAGCAGATCAAGCAGCTGGAACGGACCGTGGGGGTACAGCTGCTGGACCGCGGCGGCCGTACGGTGCGCCTCACCGACGCGGGCGAGGCCTACGCCGAGCACGCGCGCCGCGCGCTGCGGGACCTCGCGGCCGCCGAGCGCGCCGTCCACGACGTCGCCGACCTGTCCCGCGGCCACCTGCGGCTGGCGATGACGCCCACCTTCACCGCGTACCTGCTCGGGCCGCTGCTCGCCGCCCTCCACGCCGCCCACCCCGGCGTCACCGTGGACGTGCGGGAACTGGCCCAGGACCGCATCGAGGCCGGGCTGCTGGCCGACGGCCTCGACCTCGGCGTCGCCTTCGACGGCCCCCACCCGCCGGGCATCGCCGCCACCGCGCTCTACACCGAGACCCTCGGCCTCGTCGTCGCCGGCCCGGCCCCCGCCGGGCCGCCGGACCCGCTGCCCGTCGCACGGCTGGCGGAGCTCCGACTGGCGCTGCTGAGCGGGGACTTCGCCACGCGGACCCACATCGACGCCTACCTCGCCGCCCACCGGGTCCGGCCGCGCGTCGCGGTCGAGACGGACTCCGTCCAGGCGCTGACGGAGCTGGTGCGGCGGACGGGGCTGGCCACCGTCCTGCCCGACGCCGTCACGGACGACCATCCCCGGCTGACCCCGGTTCCGCTGGTCCCGGCCCTGCCGCCGCGGACGGTCACCCTGCTCCGGCGCGAGGGCGGCTACCTGAGCGCCGCCGCCCGCGCCTTCACGACACTGGCCCGGGACCTGGTCGTCGCCCGCGGGTACGCCCCGGCGGGCGCACCCTGACGGCGGCCCGTCCCGCGCCCGGGGAGGCCCGCACCCCCGGCGGCGGCGTCAGGAGGG
Organism: Streptomyces sp. NPDC006512; assembly: GCF_040611935.1. Lineage (NCBI taxonomy): Bacteria > Bacillati > Actinomycetota > Actinomycetes > Kitasatosporales > Streptomycetaceae > Streptomyces > Streptomyces sp. NPDC006512. The sequence goes on from NZ_JBEXPG010000004.1 coordinate 141,404, forward strand.
GTTCTCCTCCACGGAGCGGGCCACCACCCGGCGCAGCGGGGCCTGCTGGGCTCCCGTGGCCAGCATGCGGACCTCGCCCCGGTCACTGATCTCGGCGCGCACGATTCCGGTCGCGTCCGTGTACACCGGGTGGCCTCCCGGCCCCTTCGCCTCCGTCCGGTCCACGAGCACGACGTCCTGACCTCGTCCCTCGCTGTCGGGGAACACCAGCTCGTACCGTTCGGCACTCATTCGTCCACTCCCGTCGCAGGCCGCCCTCCCATGGTGAGCCGCCGAGGGCGGCCCCGCACGGCGTGATGGGCCGCGCGGGCGCCGCTCCGGTGGGCCGGCGGTGGTGACGGGCGCCGCTCCCTCTCGCCCGTCAAGGCGCCCGGAGGTCCAGGCCGCGGCGCCGGCGGCTGATGGAGTCCGGGTCCCAGCCCGGGCGGGGTACGGACGCCAGCAGGAGCCGGGTGTACGGGTGCTGGGGGTCGCCGAGCAGGTCGGCTACGGGGCGGTGTTCCATGGTCCGGCCCCGGTACATGACGAGCGCCTCGTCGCAGACGTAGCGGACCACCGCCAGGTCGTGGCTGACGAAGACGAGGCCGATCCCGGTGCCGCGCCTGATGTCGGTGAGCAGGTTCAGCACCTGCGCCTGTACGGACACGTCCAGGGCGGAGACGGCCTCGTCGAGGACGAGGACGGCCGGTTCGACGGCCAGGGCCCGGGCGATGGCGGCGCGCTGGCGCTGGCCGCCCGACAGGTGGCGGGGCAGTGCGGCCGCTTCGCGGTCACCGAGGCCGACCTGGGCGAGCAGGGCGCGGACCCGGTCCGCCCGTGTGGCGGGATCGCGGGATCCGTGCAGGCGCAGGACCCCGTCGAGGGTCGCGCCGATGGTGATCCGGGCGTCGAGGGAGAGGTAGGGGTCCTGGAAGACGATCTGGACGGCCTTGGCGCGGGCCAGCCGGGCGGCCTTCCCGCGTACGGACGGGGCGAGCGGCTCGCCCTGTACGAGGATCCGTCCGGCGTCGGGGCGTTCGAGGCCGATCAGCATCCGGGCCGTGGTGGTCTTGCCGGATCCGGACTCGCCGACGATGCCGAGCGCTCCGCCGGGGGGCAGGGTGAACGACAGGTCGTCGACGGCGACGACGGCCGAGGAACCGGTTCCGTACGTCTTGCGCAGGCCGTTGACCTGGAGCAGGGCGGGAGCGGGCGGGCTGGTCACCTGGTCTCCTGGTGCGCGTGCGGGGTGAGGGTGAGTTCGCCGGCGCGGTGGCAGGCGGCACGGGACGGGCCGTGCGCCTGCAGGGCGGGCACGGACCGGTCGCAACGGCCGGGCTCGGCGAAGGCGCAGCGTGGTGCGAAGGCGCAGCCGGGGGCGGATTCCGTCAGGCCCGTCGGGGCGCCGGGGATGGGGGTGAGGCGGCCGGCCGGGTGGCCGTCGAGGGGTGGCGAGGAGGCGATCAGGCCGGCGGTGTAAGGGTGGCGGGGTGCGGTGAACAGCTCGGTGACGGGGGCGGTTTCGACGATCCGGCCCGCGTACATGACGTAGATCCGGTCGCTGACGGAGGCGGCCAGTTCGACGTCGTGGGTGATGAGGAGCAGTCCGAGGCCGCGTTCTCGCCGGAGGCGGCCCAGGACGGCGAGGATCTCCGCCTGGGTGCTCACGTCGAGGGCGGTGGTCGGTTCGTCGCACAGCAGCAGGCGCGGTTCGGCGGTGAGCGCGGCGGCGATCACCACGCGCTGGAGCATGCCGCCGGACAGCTCGTGCGGGTACTGGCGCAGGTGGCGGGCGGGGTCGGGCAGGCCGACCGCGCCGAGGAGTTCGGCGGCCCGGGTCAGGGCGCGGTCCTTGGTCCAGCCGTGGACGAGGCGCAGCGATTCGGTGAGGAAGTCCCCGACGCGGCGGACCGGGTTGATGGCGGCCCGGGGATCCTGGTAGATCATCGCCGCCTTGGCGGTGCGCACCTCGCGCAGGCGCGCGGTGTCCGCGCCGACCAGGTCGGTGCCGTCGACGAGGACGCGGCCGGTGACCTCGGCGCCGGCGGGGAACAGGCCGAGTGCGGCGCGGGCGGTGACGGACTTGCCGGACCCTGATTCGCCGACCAGGGAGACGGTTTCGCCCGCGCCGACGTGGAGGCTGATGCCGTCGAGGACCGGGCGGGCCGTGCCGGGCAGGGTGACGCGCAGGTCCTCGTACTGGAGCAGGGTCATCGGGAGTCCCTCCCCGCGAGCTGGTCGCCGAGGTTCTCCCCGACGACGTTGAAGGCGACGACCACGACGACGACCGCGACGGCCGGGACGATCGCGGAGAGCGGCTGTCCCTGGAGGACGGCGGCCTGCCCCTGGTTGATCATCGCGCCCCAGTCGGGGGTCGGCGGCTGGACGCCGAGTCCGAGGAAGGAGAGGGCGGCGAGGTCGAGCAGTGCGTAGCCGAAGTTGACGGCCGACTGGGCGAGCAGGGTGGGGGCGATGTTCGGCAGCATCGCGCGGACGGTCACGAAGAGCGCGGAGTGGCCCTGTACGCGGTAGGCCGCGACGTAGGGCCGGGCCTTCTCCTGGAGGGCGAGGCCGCGGACCAGGCGTGCGGTGTACGGCATGTAGGCGAGGGACATGGCCAGGACCGGGGCGGTCGTCCCCTTGCCGAAGAGGGCGACCGCGAGGATCGCCAGCAGCAGCGCGGGGAACGCGAACACGACGTCGAGGACCCGGCCGGCGAGGGCGTCGGCCCAGCCGCCCCGCCACGCGGTGAACAGGCCCACGGCGATGCCCGCGACGGTGGAGAACAGGACGACGGCGAGCGGGCCGACGAGGCTGGTCCGGGCGCCGACGAGGAGCGCCGAGAGGGTGTCGTGGCCGCCCTGCCCGGTGCCCAGCCAGTGGCCCGGGCCGGGGCCGAGGAGCGTGTCGCCGAGGCTGCCGAACTCCGGGTCGTGCGGGGCGATCCAGGGTGCGGCCAGCGCGACCGCGACGAACAGGAGCAGGATCAGCAGGCAGGCCCGCTGGAGCCGGCTGCCGCCGAGGACGCGCAGGCGGGTGAACCGGGGGCGGCGGGCGCCCGCGGCCGGGACGGCCTGCGGCGTGCCGGGGGCGGCGGGCGCGAGGTGCGGGGCGGGTGTCTTCACCGGGCGCTCCCCGCCGCCGTACGCGGATCGATCAGGGGGTGGAGCAGGTCGACGAGGGCGTTGACCACGACGAACGCGGCCACGACCAGCAGCACGATCGCCTGGACGACCTGGAAGTCCAGCTGGTCGACCGACTGCACGAGCAGGGAGCCCACGCCGGACATCCCGAAGGCGGTCTCCACGATCGCGGTGCTCACGAGCATCCCCGAGACCAGGAGCGCGGAGACGGTGACGATCGGTCCGAGCGCGTTGCGCAGGACGTGCCGGCGGATGACGGTCCGGCGGGGCGTCCCCCGGCTGAGGGCGACCTCGACGTGTTCGCGGCGCAGTTCGTCGAGCATGGCGGAGCGCGTCACGCGGGTCACGAGGGCCATGAAGGTCACCGACAGGGCGAGGGCCGGCAGGAGCACATGGTGCAGCCGGTCCCAGGGGCCGGCGCCGTTGCCGATCGTCGGGAACCAGCCCAGGCGCACGCCCAGGACGGAGCGCAGCAGCAGGGCGACGACGAAGGCGGGTGCGGCCGCCCCGACGGTGACCGCCAGCATCAGCGCCCGGTCGGTGCGGGTGCCGCGGCGCAGGGCTCCGACGACGCCCGCACCGACGCCCGCGACGGCGATCATCAGGGCCGCGGTGGACACCAGGAGCAGGGACGCGGGCAGCCGCGACCAGATCACCGCCGCCACGTCCTGGTGGAAGAGGTGGGAGCGGCCGAAGTCCCCGCGCAGGACGCCTTCGAGCCAGTTCCAGTAGCGGACCGGGAAGGGCTCGTCGAAGCCGTACTGGCGGCGGATCTCGGCGAGTTGCTCCGGGCCGGGGCTGCGGCCCCGGACCAGGAAGCTCGCGGGGTCCCCGGGGGCGAGGTAGAGGGAGGAGAACACCAGGAAGGAGGTCACCCACAGGGTGGCGGCCATGCCGGCCAGTTTGCGCAGGACCCGTCCGGCACGGGCCGACACCGCCGCGGCGGCGGCCTTGCCCGTCATCCCCTGGCCCCGATCTCGGCGGCCCACGGGTAGTAGAGGTAGGCGATGGAGGGCTGGACGCCGGTGATGCGCTTGCCGAGGAAGACGCTGACGGGCTGGGTGTAGAGCGGCAGCCAGGGCAGTTCGCGCAGGGCGATCCGCTGGGCCTCGGCGTTGGCGGCCGCGTGTTCGGCCGGGTCGTGGGCGGCGACGGCCCGGTCCACGGCGGCGTCGAAGGCGGGCTCGGACCAGCCGCCGTAGTTGCTGAACGCGCCGGTGCGCAGGGAGCCGTACATGTCGAGCGGGTCGGTGATCGAGGTGTACCAGAAGGTGAGGAACAGGTCGATGCCCTCGCGGGCGGCCGGGTCGGTGAACAGCGTCGAGTACTTCTCGGCGGAGACGCTGTCGATCTGCGGGGTGAGTCCGATGGCCGTGGCGGCCTGGGCGACGGCCTGGGTGATGATGGTCGTCTGGGAGTCGAGCGGGCTGGTCGCGATCACGACCTTCTGCCCGGAGACCCCGGCCTCGGCGGCGAGCGCCTTGGCCCCGGCCGGATCGTAGGGGTATTTTTGCAGGTCCTTCAGGAGGGCCTCGCGGGCCGCGGCGGGCGCCTCGTTCCACATGTTGTCGGTGACGAGGGAGTCGGCGACCTCCCCGGCCCCGCCGGCTCCGGCCTTGACGATGCCCTTGCGGTCGATGGCCATGAGGAGGGCCCGGCGGACGCGGACGTCACCGAGGGGTCCCTTGAGGTTGCCGACCACCTCCTGGGCGACGGTGGTGTTGCGGCCGAAGTAGAGCGTTCCGGCCCGGGTCGAGCCGAGTTGGGCGTACGAGTTCGGCGGGACCATCCAGCCGCCGTCGACCTCGCCGCTCTGGAAGGCGTTGACGCGGGTCGTCGCGTCGGTCAGGAAGACGAACTTGACCTCGCCGGACTTCGCCTTGAGGTCCTGGTTCCAGTAGCCGTCGAAGCGTTTGAGGGTGAGCGACTGGCCGGAGGTCCAGGAGCCGAAGGAGAAGGGGCCGGTGCAGTTCACCCCGGTCCGCGGGTTCCCGTAGTCCTTGCCGGACTTGGCGAGGGTGGCGGCGGACTCCACCGTGCCGGGACTGGCCGCGAGGTACTTGTTGAAGGTGGAGTCCGGCTGGGACAGGGTGACGGTCACCTCCAGGGGGCCGGTCCGGTCGACGGAGGTGACGTTCCTGAAGGGGTAGGCCCAGACGGAGGCGACCTGCGGGTCGAGGTTGCGGCGCAGCGAGGCGACGACGTCGTCCGCGGTGAGCTCGGTCCCGTCGTGGAAACGGACGCCGGGGCGGATCTGGTAGACCCAGGTGGTGGGGGTGGGGTTGGCGTACGAGGTGGCGAGGTTCGGGGAGGTCGTCAGGTCCGGGTTCCAGCGGAGCAGGCTCTCGCAGACGTTGGCGAGGATCTGGTTGGGCGGGTAGTCGAACGAGTAGGCGTAGTCGATGGTCGCCGGTTCGGCGAAGGTCGACCAGGTGAAGGAGTCCACGGCTGCGGTGGCGGCGGGCGTGCGGTCCGTGATCCGGAAGGCGGTGGCGGGTTCCTCCGCGGGGCCCGCGGTGCCGCTGCACGCACTGGTGACGAGTACCGCGGCCGCCGCGAGGCAGGCTGCCGCGGTGTGCCGGATCCGGCTGGGGCGGGTCGCTCTCGGTCGGGCTGATGGCATGGTCTGGCTCCCTGAGGGGTGAGCGTGTGGGGTACGTGTGCACGGCCGGTGGCGGCCCGGCCGGTCCCGCCGGGTGCGCGGGGCGGAGCGGGAGGTTAGGCGGGGGGGGGGCCGGAGGGCGGGGGCTCAGCCGGCGGCCGCGTGGACCTGTTCGCCCTCCAGGTAGGTGCGGCGGACGCGGGTGGCGGCGATCTCCTGGGCGGGGTGCTCGAAGGGGTCCCGGTCGAGGACGGCGAGGTCGGCGTACTTGCCCGCTTCGATGGTGCCGGTGACCCCGTCGAGGTGGTTCACCCAGGCGCTGCCGGCGGTGTAGGCGGTCAGGGCCTGGGCCAGGGTCAGCGCCTGTTCCGGGAAGAAGGGCCTGCCCGGGTCCTGTTCGGGCACCTGCCGGTTGACGGCGACGTGGATGCCCTCCAGGGGGTCGGGGCTGCTCACGGACCAGTCGCTGCCGGCGACGAGGCGTGTGCCGGCGCGGTGCAGGTCGCCGAACGGGTATTGCAGGGCGGCGCGTTCGGGTCCCAGGAAGGGGATCGTCAGCTCGTCCATCTGCGGTTCGTGGGCGGCCCACAGGGCCTGGATGTTGGCGGCCGCGCCGAGCCGGGCGAAGCGGCCGATGTCGTCCGGGTGGACGACCTGGAGGTGGGCGAGGTGGTGGCGGTTGTCGTTGGCGCCGTTGGCCGTGCGGGCCGCTTCGAGGGCGTCCAGCACCTCGCGGACGGCCCGGTCTCCGAGGGCGTGGAAGTGGAGCTGGAACCCGGACCGGTCGAGGAGGCGCACCGCCTCGGTGAGCAGCCTCGGTTCGATGAAGCTGAGCCCGGAGTTCGCGGTGGCGCAGCCGCATCCGTCGAGGTACGGGTCGAGCATGCCGGCGGTGAAGTTCTCGGCGATGCCGTCCTGCATGATCTTCACGCTGGTGGCGCGGAAGCGGCCGGCCCGTCCGGTGCGGCGGCGTTCTTCCAGTTCGGGGATCTGTTCCAGGCCGCGTTCGCGGTCCCACCACAGGGCGCCCACGACGCGGGCCCGCAGGGATCCCTCGCGGGCCGCCCGCAGGTAGACGTCGTGGTTGTCGGGGTTCCCGGGGAAGGCGCCGATCATGGCGTCCTGCCAGCCGGTGACGCCGAGGGAGAAGAGGTGCTCCTGGGCGGCCAGCAGTCCGGCGTGGGACTCGTCGGGGGTGGCGAGGGGCACGTGGCGGGCGACGAGGTCCACCGCGCCCTCCTGGAGGGTGCCGGCCGGGCTTCCGTCGGGTTCCCGCTCGATCCGGCCGTCCGCGGGGTCGGGGGTGTGGCGGTCGACTCCCGCGAGGCGCAGGGCCCGGGTGTTGACCCAGGCTCCGTGGCCGTCGCGGTTGGTGAGCAGGACCGGCCGGTCCGGGACCACCGCGTCGAGCAGGGCGCGGGTGGGGGTGCCGCCGGGGAAGACGTCCATCGACCAGCCGCCGCCGCGGATCCAGGCCGCTTCCGGGTGGCTCCGGGCGTGGTCGGCCACCACCTTCAGGTAGCCGTCGAGTGAGTGCTGCCCGCTGAGGTCGCAGCCGAGCATCTGCACCCCGGCCACCACCGGGTGGACGTGGGCGTCCTGGAACCCCGGGACGAGCAGGCCGCCTTCGAGGTCGACCACCTCGGTGGTCCGGCCGGCGAGGGCGCGGACCCCGCTGTCGTCGGAGACGGCCAGGACGCGGCCTCCCCCGATGGCGACGGCCGCCCTGACGGGGGCGTCGCCGGTCCCGGTGAAGACCTTGCCCCCCACGAAGACGGTGTCGGCCCGCTGGGTGTCGCGCTGCCTGGTGTCGGACATCGGCGCATCCTCCGGCTCGGCGGGCGGGGCCCGCACGGCGTGTTGTTGAGGAGGAGTGAACGGGAGCGCAACATTGTTGTCAACGGTGTTGCGCTGGCTCTGTTCCACATCGTTACACTGGCCGCACCATGCCGAAGTCATCCGACACACCCGCCCGGTCCAAGCGCGCCGGCAGTCAGCTCACGCCCGACGCGATCATCGAAGCGAGCCTGCGCATCGCGGCGCGCGGCAGCCAGGACGCGTTCACCGTCCGGCGTCTCGGCGAGGAGCTGGGCGCCGACCCGACCGCGATCTACCGGCACTTCCGCGACAAGGACGAGCTGCTGCTGTCGGTCGCCGACCGCACGCTCGGCGAGGTGCTCGACAGCATCCCCGAGGGCCTCGGCTGGAAGGACCGGCTGCGCGCGCTCGCCGCGGGCTCCCTGGAGGTCGCCCTCAAGTACCCGGTGGTCGGCTCGACGATGGCCAGCCGCACCACCCGCAGGCCCAACGAGTTCCGGGTCGTCGAGCTCATCCTCGGCGCCGTGCGCGAAGCGGGGCTCGACGGTGCCGAGGCCGCGGTCCACTACCGGATGGTCGGCGACTCCCTCCTCGCGTACGTCGGCCAGCGCGCCGCCTACCTGCTGTTCGACCCGGACGTCCGGGCGGCCGACGAGTCCTCGTGGAGCCGCGAGTACCGCCTGGTCGACGCCCAGGGGTTCCCCCACATCACCCGGCTGAGCACCGAGCTGGCCGAGGTGACGGACGAACAGATCTTCCTGGTGCGCGTCGAGGCCCTGATCACCGCGATCGAGACCCGGGCGCAGGCGCTCCGCGCACGGTAGGCGGAACACCGCTCGACGACAGGGCTGACGACAGGACTGACGACACCGCCTAGCCTGGCGCCATGGACGAGATCGACGGGGTGGACATCATCGCCTTCGCGGACGCCGCGGCGTTCGAGGGCTGGCTGGCGGAGCACTGGACGCGCGCGGAGGGCGTCTGGGTGAAGGTGGGGAAGAAGAGGTCGGGCATCCCCTCGGTCACCGACGACGAGCTGGTCGACATCGGGCTCTGCTACGGCTGGATCTCCGGGCAGCGCCGCTCCCTCGACGAGCGGTGCTACCTCCAGCGGTACGTGCCGCGCCGCCCCCGGAGCCTGTGGTCGAAGGTGAACGTGGACAAGGTCGCCGCGCTCACGGCGGCGGGCCGGATGCGCGAGCCCGGGCTGGCCGAGGTGCGCCGGGCGCAGGCGGACGGCAGGTGGGAGGCGGCGTACGCGTCGCAGAAGACGGCGGAGCCGCCGCCGGACCTGGTGGCCGCGCTCGAAGCGGACCCCCGGGCCCGGGAGGCGTTCGGGGCACTGGACCGGACCGGCCGCTACCAGCTGATCCTGCCGCTGCTCCAGTCCCTCACCCCGCAGGCGCGGAGGGCCCGCCTCGAACGGGTCCTGCGCACGCTGACGGGCGGCGGCGCGGAGTCCCTGTGACCCCGCGCCGGGGCGGCGTCACCCCCGCTCGGGGTCCGTCCCGCTCAGGCCGCGGAGCTTGTCGGGGTTGATCTGGAGGCGGAGGTTGCGGAGCTTGCCGTGCTCCAGGTCGAAGGTGACCGCTCCCATGGGGGTGTCCCCGGCGAGGGCGAGGAGGCCCAGTTCGCCGTTGATGACGGCCGGAACGGTGGTGACGGGGGCCATTTCGGGCTTCTTCAGCACGCCCACCAGCCAGCGCGCCACCTTGTCCGGTCCGTACAGCGGGCGGAGCGCCGCCCTGACCTTGCCGCCGCCGTCCGACCAGGCGGTGACGTCGGGGGCGAGCATCTCCATGACGGCGTTCAGGTCCCCGCCCGCGCACGCGCTGATGAACCGGGCCGTGACCGCCTCGCGCTCCGCGCTGTCGGTGTCGTAGCGGGGGCGGCGGGACTGGACGTGCTTGCGGGCGCGGTGGGAGATCTGCCGGACCGTGGGCTCCGGGCGCTCCAGCACCTCGGCGATCTCCGCGTGCGAGTAGCCGAACACCTCGCGCAGCACGAAGACCGCGCGCTCGACGGGTGCGAGGGTCTCCAGGACGACCAGCATCGCCGTCGACACGCTCTCCGCGACTTCCTGTCCCTGCGCGGCGTCGGGCGCCGTCAGCAGCGGCTCGGGGAGCCAGGGGCCGACGTACTCCTCGCGGGTGGCCCGGGCGGAGGTGAGCCGGTTCAGGGACAGGTTGGTCACCGTGCGCACCAGGTACGCCTTGGGGTGACGGACCTCCGAGCGGTCGGCCTTGTGCCACGTCAGCCAGGCGTCCTGGACGATGTCCTCGGCGTCGGCGACGCTGCCCAGCATGCGGTAGGCGGTGGCGAACAGGAGCCTGCGGTGTTCCGCGAAGGGGTCCTGGTCCGTTTCGGTCTCGGTCACCGGGCGATTCTGCCCGCACCGCCTCCGGCCTGCAAGATCGAACTCGCTACCCGGTGGTCCTCAGGCGCACCAGGGCCGCCCGGGCCGTGGTGCGGACCAGGCCGGTGAGCGGGCCGGTCGCCAGGAGCGCGTCGTACGGCGCCAGTTCGGCGGGCGGGCCCGGCGCGTCGGTGCGGTCGAAGGCCGCCGGGCCGTCGAGGGCGACGAGGAGGACCGTCTCGTCCGGTGCCACGACGAGGTCCAACTCGCCGCGTACGACGGCGGTCCGGGCCTCGGTGCGGTCCCGCCGGTACATCACGTTGAAGTTGACGACGGGGCCGTCCAGGAGCCGGCAGTCGGTGGGCCGGTCCCCGGGGAAGTGCCGGGGTGCGTAGCGTTCGCCGACCAGGCGGCGCTCCCCCGCGACGGTGAGGTCCATGCCCGCCCCCTCGGCGAGGGTGAGCGTACGGTCGACGCCCGGGAACACCGAGAAGGGGCCGTCGGTGTCCACCTCGGCGAGGCTGACGCGCCAGGCGAAGTCGGCCGTGCCGGCGTGCTCGGGCCGTGCCGCGATCTCGCGGGTGACTCCCCCGCCGTTCTTCCAGGGCGTGGCGGTGCGGTCGGCGGCGCGCAGGATCCTGAGGCCGGCGGGGGTGCTCACGAGGGTCTTCCTTCTTTCGGGGTGCGCGTTCAGCGCAGGATGCCGGCCTGTCGGGCGGCGCGCAGCCAGGACGGGAACTCGGACAGCAGCCGGTCGTACAGCTCGGGGTCGGAGACCTGGTCGATGTCGTCGACGGCGAAGAACCCGACGTTGTCGACGCGGCGGCCGGGCATGGTGTCGAAGCGTTCGAGCACACCGAATCCGGCGCGCCCGAGGCCGACGAACTGCCAGAACACCGGTTCCTCCACGGCGGCCCGCAGTTCCCGTTCGATCTCGTCGTTGCGGTAGACGCCGCCGTCGGAGAAGAACAGCACCAGGGTCGGGACGGACGACGACTGGGTGCGGACGAAGTCCCGCACCTCGGCGATGACCTTCTGCTCCTCGTTCTGGAAGCCGACGGCGCGCATGTCGACCTGGCCCGGCTGGAGCCCCTTGGGCGGCTTCTTGCGGCCGAAGAGGCTCATCTGGCCGACGCGCACGTGCAGGCGCAGCCAGTCCGGAAGGTCACCGATCGCGAGGTCGGGCAGTCGGGCCGGGTTCGTGGCGAAGGTCCACGCCTGCATCTCGCCGTCGTCGTCGAGCTGTGCGGCCACGGCCGCCATGCGCTCGACGACGCCCGCCACCGTGCCGCGGGAGTAGAGGGCGCTCATCGAGCCGGAGGCGTCGAGGACGAGGATCACGCGGGCGGTGACCCCGGTGGCGCCGGCCTTGCTCAGGCTCACGGCTACCTGCTGCTTGCGCAGCGAGAGCCGTTTGCGCATGTCGACGGGGAGCCACTCCTCGCCCTTGACCAGCCGTACCGCGGAATCGGCGGGCGGGGCCGCGGGGGTGACGGCCGGTGAGGCGGGAGCGGCCCGCAGGTAGGGGGAGGTGGTTGGGGCGGGGGCTGGGGCGGGGGCGCGGACGGGCGCGGGAGCCGGTACGGGCGCGGCGGCCGTGGTGGGGGGTTCGTCGTCGACGGTGATCCCGAAATCGGTCGCGAGCCCGGCGAGGCCGCTCGCGTAGCCCTGCCCCACCGCCCGGAACTTCCACGCGCCGGCCCGCCGGTAGAGCTCACCGCTGACGAAGGCGGTCTCGGCCCCGGCGGTCATGTCGAAGCGCGCCAGCTCGGCCCCAGAGGCCGAGTCGAGGAGCCGCAGGTGCAGGCCGGGGACCTGCCCGAACGTCCCGCCGTCGGCGGAAGCGCACAGGGCGACGCGTTCGACGTCCGCCCCCAGGGCGGCGAGGTCCACCTCCAGCGCGTCCGCGCCGGGTCGCTTCCCGAGGTGGCGTACGGACCCCGAGGCGTGTCTCGGCTGGTTGTAGAACACGAAGTCACCGTCGGAACGGACCCGGCCGCCGCTGGTCAGCAGCAGCGCCGAGGCGTCCACGTCCGGCACGCCGGGGCCGGCGGACCAGCCGAGGACGGCGCGGACGGAGGGTGCCGCGACGGGCAGGTTGGCGCCTTTGCTCAGTGTCGTCACGACGGACAGTCTGCCCGGAGGTGTGCCGCTCCAGGTAGCGGTTGTGGCTCAGGAGGCCCGTCGGGTGGTGTGCGGGAGCGTGAGCCGGGCCGGACGCTCCAGCTCCTCTCCGGCGCCCTCCGGGGCGTCGGTGTCGAGGGCCCGGACCTCCAGCGGGGAACTTCCCGTGGGGCCGGTGGCGGTGGCGCGCAGCCGGTACCGCTCGGTGCGCACGGCGTCCCGGTCGAGGGGCGAGCCGCCGACGTGGAGGGCGTACGGCTTGAAATCGTTGGCGATGCGCAGCTCGACGGGGTTCCAGCGGCCCGTCGCCGGGTCCCGGCGTTCGAGGACCAGGGAGGCCGCCGGGCCGGGGAGGTCGCCCGGGGCCGGTCCGAAGGACTCCGTCTGGAAGGTGAGCAACAGGTGCCGGTAGGCCCGGGTGTTGCCGTTGCGCAGGGTCAGGGTGAATTCCTGGGCCGGACCGCCCCGCACCAGGCGGAGTGCGCCGCCCCGGGTGCTCACCGACAGGGAGAGGCGGGTGGCGGGGGCCGGGGAGGAACGGAGCGGCGGCGCCGCGGCCGGGTTCGTCGCGGCGGTGGTCACGGGGGCCGCGGTCACCGGCGCCGGGGCCGACGGGGACGCCGCGGTGGGCGTCGCGGCGGGCGTCGCTGCGGTGCTCGCGCCGGACGGGGCCGGGGAGACCGGGGCAGCCGGGGAGGCCGGGGCGGAGAGGGACGACGGGCCCGGCCGCAGGTCCGTGCAGCCCGTCGCCGGCAGGAGCGGCACCAGCAGGACCGCGGTGACGAGGAGACGGGGTCTGACGTGCATGGGCGGCCTCCTGGGGGCTCCGGGTGCCGGAGAACGTAGCAAGGAGGCGGGCCGCCTGCGGAGGGCCGGGCGATGACGCTTCGGTCACGGTGTGGAACGAGCCGGGGCCCGCACCGTCGGTGCGGGCCCCGGCCCTCGTGTACCGCGCGTCCCGAAGGTCAGGCGGGAACGATGTTCTCGGCCTGCGGGCCCTTCTGGCCCTGCGTGACGTCGAAGTTCACCTTCTGGCCTTCCTGAAGCTCACGGAAGCCCTGGGTGGCGATGTTCGAGTAGTGGGCGAACACGTCGGCGCCGCCGCCGTCCTGCTCGATGAAGCCGAAACCCTTTTCCGCGTTGAACCACTTCACGGTGCCGGATGCCATATGGATTCTCCTTCGGGGCTGTACCCGGGGCCGCACTGTGCGGACACCGGAGTCGACGTGATGTTTGACCCGTCCGAAAAGCATCCGGAAATAAAAAGTGCACCCGCCGGGCAATCCGACGGGAGCACTTGAAATATTTGGGAACCACACCCGCAACTGGATCTCACCGTAGCACAGGGAATCCCTTCGGACGCGGAGAGTTACCGCGTCCGGGCGTACGGTTCGCGAGCTCAGCCGCGGAATTCCTCCGGGCGCACCGGGGAGGCCTCGGCCAGCGCCTTGACGACGGCGTCGGTGCCCGCGCGCAGCCCGTAGACGGGGGTGTTCGGCTGCTGCCGCCAGGATTCGTCGATGCCGCCGGCGTCGACGGTGTCGAAGCCGAGCTCGTCGATCAGGTCCCGGACGGTCTTCTTGGCGCGCTCGTCGTCGCCGGCGACGGGGAGGGCGATGCGCTCCGGGTCTCCGGCCGGGCGGGGCCGCGTGAGGATGTCCTCGGCGTAGGTCCCGTTGAAGGCCTTGACCACGGGGTGACCGAGGTGCTGTTCGGTCCAGCGGCTCTCGGTCCGGCCCTCGTCCTCGATGGCGGCGATGCGGCCGTCGCGCTGCTGCGGGTAGTAGTTGCCGGTGTCGATGACGACGAAGCCCTCGGCGGCCCCGTCGAACACCCCGGAGGGCAGGTCGGGCACGTTCTTGAAGGGGATGGTGACCACGACGACCTCCGCGCCGCGGGCCGCTTCGGCGACCGTGACGGGGGTGGCTCCGGTCTCCTCGGCGAGGGCGGTCAGGGTCTGGGGGCCGCGGGAGTTCGCGACGGAGACCTGGTGTCCGAGGGTGGTGAGCCGACGGGTGAGATTGCCGCCGATGTTGCCGGCGCCGATGATGCCGATCTTCATGAGCTCTCCAGTGCGTACGTTCGGATATCGCCTCCGCCCCAACCGCGACGACTCCCCCGGCATTCCGGCGATCCCCCGTACGAACGAATTCCGGCCATTCCCCGGACGGAAAGAACCGGCGGGTGCGGGAGGCCGTCCTCAGGGGCAGTGCCAGTGACCGCAATGGCACGCACTCAGCACGGGGAAAGGTTCCGATCCATGTTCACGTTCTCCAAGCGCACCACCTCCCTCGCCGTCGCCGCCACCGCGGGAGCGGCCGCCCTCGCGTTCGCCGTCGCCTCCGGCACGTCCGCGACCGCCGCGGCTCCCCCGTCCGTCTCGGGCAGCCCCGAGGGTGCGTTCACCCGGATCGCCGACTTCTACGGCTCCTACATCGACGCGGTGTACGAGGGCGACGGCAGGACGGCCGACCAGCTGCGCGCCTTCTACCTCTCCGAGCCCCTCCAGCGGGAGCTGGAGCGGTGGGAGGAGACCAACCACGCCAACGGGGTGCTGCGCGCGCAGAACGTGCCGACGCGGTGGAAGGTGACGTCCACGGGCAGCGGGATGGGCAAGACGAACGCGACGGTCACCCTGACCTGGGGCAGCGACACGACCGAGATCCGCGTCCAGGCCGACCTGAAGACGAAGAAGCTCGTCTCCATCACGGACTGATCCGGTCCGCCGGTGGACGACTGTGGGGCCCGCCGGGGGGGGGGGGCCCCCCCGGGGACCCGGGGCCGGGGCGCCCGGGGGGTTTGGGGCC
>NZ_JBEXPG010000004.1:156242-236089 GCF_040611935.1 Streptomyces sp. NPDC006512
CTCCACCCCAAAGCCCCACCCCCCCCCCCCGCCTCCCCCGCCCCGGCGGGGGTCCGCGGGGGCCCCCCGCCGCGGGCGCCCCCCCCCCCCCCCCCCCGGGCCCGTGGCCCCGCGGGTGTTACGCGCCGCTCGCCTTCAGCATGCCCTCGCGCTCCACGATCTTCACGCGCTCGCGGCCCTCGGCCTCGCCGAGCGCCTTCTCGGCGGCGTCCAGCTTGTACCAGCCGTCCCAGGTGGTGAAGCGGACCTGGCGCTCGGCCAGGAAGGCCTCCACCGCGGCCGGTTCGGGCGTGGACGGGGTGAGCAGCCGGCCTTCGGCGTGGTCGGCCAGCAGGTTGGCGACGGTCTCGTTGGCGTCGCCCTTGGTGTGGCCGATGAGGCCGATCGGACCGCGCCGGATCCAGCCCGTCACGTACGTCGAGGCCAGGTGCTCGCCGTTCTCGATGACACGGCCGCCCTCGTCCGGCACCGTGCCGGACTCGACGTCCCAGGGGAGCTTGGGGAGCTCGTCGGAGAGGTAGCCGACCGCGCGGTAGACGGACTGGACGTCCCACGTGGTGAACTCGCCGGTGCCCTTGACGTTGCCCGTGCCGTCGAGCTCGGTGCGCTCGGTGCGCAGGCCGACGACCTTGCCGTCCTCGCCGACTATCTCGGCGGGGGACTCGAAGAAGTGCAGGAAGAGCTTGTGCGGGCGGTCGCCGATGTCGCGGATCGCCCAGTTCTCCAGGGTCTTGGCGACCATGTCCGCCTGCTTGTTGGAGCGGCGGGTGGTGATCGAGCCCTCGTCGTAGTCGATGTCCTCGGGGTTGACGATGACCTCGATGTTGGGCGAGTGGTCGAGCTCGCGCAGCTCCATCGGGCTGAACTTCGCCTGCGCCGGGCCGCGGCGGCCGAAGACGTGGACCTCGAGCGCCTTGTTGGCCTTGAGGCCGTCGTAGACGTTGGCCGGGATCTCGGTCGGCAGCAGTTCGTCGGCCGTCTTCGCGAGGATGCGGGCCACGTCGAGGGCGACGTTGCCGACGCCGAGGACGGCGACCTTCTCGGCCTCCAGGGGCCAGGTGCGCGGGACGTCGGGGTGGCCGTCGTACCAGGAGACGAAGTCCGCGGCGCCGTAGGAGCCGTCGAGCTCGACGCCGGGGATGCTCAGGGCGCGGTCGGCGGTCGCACCGGTGGAGAAGACCACCGCGTCGTAGAACGAGTGCAGCTCGTCGAGCGAGATGTCGTTCGGGTAGTCGACGTTGCCGAAGAGGCGGACCTGGGGCTTGTCCAGCACCTGGTGCAGGGCCGTGATGATGCCCTTGATGCGGGGGTGGTCGGGTGCCACCCCGTAGCGGATGAGGCCGAAGGGCGCCGGCATCCGCTCGAAGATGTCGATGGACACGCCGGGAGCGGCAGCCGCCTCGGACTTCAGCAGCGCGTCGGCGGCGTAGATGCCGGCGGGGCCGGCACCGACGATGGCTACCCGCAGGGAGCGAGGCATGACTGGGTTCCCTTCGACCGAAAATCGGACTGATCAAGGGAAACCCTAAACTAAGGACACCCTAACCCGGCACTCACCCCCTGGTTATGACGTCATAACCCGATCTTATGGCTTACCAAAGGCTGACTTTGGGCTGACAGCGGCGGGCCGGACCGGGGTGCCCCGAGGGCCCGTTCACAGCACCGCGATGCCCAGCGGGCGGCTGCCCGCGGGGAGCCGCCGGGTCCCTCCCGTGGTCAGGTCGACGACCGTGATGCCGTTCCAGTACCCGTCCCGGGTGAAGCCGCCGGTCACGTAGGCGGTCTTCCCGTCGCGGGAGACCGCCACGTCCTCGTGGGGACCGCTCAGCGGGTGGACCCGCTCGGTCCCGTCCGGGGAGCGGACCGTGAGCGAGGGCCCCGCGCCGTCCCCGTCGACGGCCCCGGTCCCGACCACCAGGAGGCGGCCGTCCGGCGTGACCGCGGCCCCGTGCTGATGGGTGTTCGCCGTCATGGGTTCGACGGTGGTGCGCCCGGTGCGCGGATCGACGACGGCGAGCCGTTCGCCCTCGAAGGGGAGCAGCAGCATGCCGTCGGCGGGCCGGACCGCCGCGTAGTGCGGCTTCAGCCAGGAGCCGAGCCCGCCCTCGGTGCCGTACGGGGCGACCTCGATGCGGCGGGGCCGGAGCGTGTCCGCGGCGACGGCGGTGACGTCGAAGGAGTCGTGGCCGGTGACGTAGACCTCGCCGCCGTCGCGGGAGACGTCGACGTCGAAGGGACGCCGGCCGACGGGCACGGTGGCGGTGACCTCGCCGGCGGCCGTGTCGATGACCTCCAGCACGCCGTGGGCGCCGGGCACGTTCACCCCGACGTACGCGTGCGCACCGTCCGGGGAGAGCGCGATGCCCATGCCCCCGCCCCGGTACTCGCCGCCGGTGGCCGGGCCAATGGCGGTCCGGTACGGGATGAGCGCGGTCCGGGTGCGGGTGCGGGTGTCGACGACGGCGACGCCCTCGGCCGTGGCCACCCAGGCGCGGCCGTCCGCGCCGACGGCCAGGCCGTACGGGGCCCTGCCGACGGGGACGGAGGCGACCGGGCCGCGCAGCGGGTCCACGAAGGTGACGCCGCCGGCGCCGAAGTCGGCCACCAGCAGGGTGCCGGCCGGGGTCGGGGACGCCGCCGGGAGCGGGGCGGCCGGGGCGACGGCCGGGGCCGGGGCGGCGGCGTCCCGGCCGGGGTCCGCGCCGGCGCAGGCGCCGAGCAGCAGGGCCGCGGAGAGCGCGGCGAGGACCGTACGGGGGGTGCGGGGGATGCGGACCGCGCGGTCGGAGCGGTTCACCGTCCGGCTCCCGGCTCCGCGGCGGCGCCCGGCCGTAGGCCGGGGCGGGGGTCCGGCTGCGGGCCCCGCCGTGGGCCCTGTCCCGGGTCCGGCCCCGGTGCCGCGTCCGGGCGTGCCGCGGCGGCGAGCAGGCGGGCCATGCCGTCGAAGCCGAGCCGGACGGCGTGGGCGTGGGCGGTCACTCCGGCGAGGTCGGCCAGGGCCGGGTCGGCGCCCGCCGCCAGGAGCAGCCGGACGACCTCCTCGTGGCGCGGCCCGCCGTCGCCGAGGATCACCGCCTCCAGCAGCGCGGTCCAGCCGAGCCGGTTGACGTGGTCCACGTCCACGGCGGTCTCCTCCAGCACGGCGCGTACGTAGCCGGTGTGGCCGCGCTCGGCGGCCGGGATGAGGGAGATCCCGCCGAACCGGTTCAGCTGCTTCAGGTCCGGGCCTGCGGTCAGCAGCAGCCGCATCATCCGCACGCTGCCGGTGACTCCGGTGACCAGCCAGGGGCTGTCCGCGCGGGCATCGGCGGCGTCCGGGTCGGCCCCGGCCGCGAGGAGGACCCGGGCCGCTTCGAGGTGGTCGCCGAGCACGGCGAGGAGGAGCGCGGTGCGCAGCTGGTCGTCCCGCGCGTCCACGGCGGCTCCGGCGGCGAGCGCGGCGCTCACCGCGGCCCCGTCGCCGCGGGCGGCGGCGTCCAGCAGCGGTCGGTCGTGCGGGTTCATGGTGTACCTCCGGGTCCGGGGCGGGAGGTGCCGGTGCCCGCTCCCCGGTTCCATGCTGGTCCCGCTCCCCCGGTCCGGCGGTCGGCCCTGTGGAGGGGGCCTCCCAGCGCTCCGGTGGACCTCCGGGTCATCCGATCGGACGATGCGCCGCGGCTGCCGGTCAGGCCTCGTACTCGGTGAGGTCGATGCTGTGGAGGGTGAAGAGGTGTCCGGACTCGCGATCGCTGAGGTTGCCGTCCGATTCCATGCCGAGCTTGCGGATCACGTTCTCCGAGTCCTCGTTGCCCGCGCGGTTGACGCAGATCACCCGGTCGAGGCCGCGGTCCTGGAGGGCGAACTCCAGGGTGGCCTGGGCCGCTTCGGAGGCGTAGCCCTGGCCCCAGTAGGACCGTCCGAGCCGCCAGGTGATCTCCACGGCCGGCATCACCTGGGGCAGATGCTCGGGGACGCTCAGGCCGACGGCTCCGATCAGTTCGCCGGAGGCGAGCAGTTCGACGGCGAAGAGGCCGAAGCCCTCCTCGTCCCACTCGTCTTCCCAGCGCTCGATGGCGTCGGCGGTCTGCTCCAGGTCGAGGGTGGAGCCGTCGCCGATCCAGCGCATCACCTCCGGGTCGGCGTGGATCTCCGAAAGGGGGACGAGGTCGTCGTCGCTCCAGCGGCGGAGGACGAGGCGGGGGGTGCGGATCTCGGTCATGCCCCACATCCTGCCGAACGCGGCCGACCAGCGGTAATCGGGTCCTTCGTTGCCGCCGTATTGCGGGTTCGTGGCCATTTCGGGGCGCCCCTCCCGGGGGCCGGTGCGGGGCCCTACGGTGCGTCGGAACCCGTCGTGAAGGAGTGTCCCGCCCATGTCCCTCGACCTCTCGGACGAGAGCCGGTACGACCGTGCGCGCCTGCGGCAGTGGGCGCGCGGACGCGCCCGTTCCGCCGGCGTGGACCGCCGTCACCTGCTGAAGCTGTTCGCCGCAGGGGCGGCCGCGGCGGGGCCGCTCGGCCTCGGGGCCGGAGCGGGAACGGCCGGGGCGGCCGAGGCCGCCGGGACCGCGGCGCCCGCCGCCGCGCCGGCGGCGCCGGGCATCGTCAAGCCGCTGCCGCCCGAGCTGTTCACCGTGCGGGGCACCAACGCGGAGACGAACTTCGCGGCCCTGCGCGGCACCGGGCCGCTGACCCCGCTCGACCGGTTCTTCGTCCGCAACCACACCTCGACCCCGCGCCTGGAGGCCCGGGACTGGACGCTGCGGGTGTGGGGCGACGGCCTGCGGGGCGGGCCGGCGGAGTTCTCGTACGAGCGGCTGCGCGCGCTCCCGGCGGTCGAGCGGACCCTGTTCATCGAGTGCGCGGGCAACGGCCGCAGCTTCTACACCAGCCAGCAGGGCCAGCAGGTCAGCGGCACCGCGTGGACGCTGGGCGCGATCGGTGTCGCGCACTGGCGGGGCGCCCGGCTCTCGGACGTCCTGCGGCGGGCCGGGATCCGCCGGGACGCGGTCGACGTGCTGCCGCGCGGGCTGGACGACGAGGTGGTGACGAACGGGGTGAACCTGGGGCGGGTACGGCGCCCGCTGCCCGTCTCCAAGGCGCTGGACGACGTCATCCTGGCGTACGAGATGAACGGGCGGCCCCTGCCGCCGGACCACGGGGCCCCGGTGCGGGTGGTGGTGCCGGACTGGATCGGCATCTCCTCGATCAAGTGGGTGGGGGACGTAGAGGTCAGCGCCACCCCGCTCTACACCCCGTGGAACACCGACCTCTACCGGCTGTTCGGGCCCGGACAGCCGCCGCAGGGCAGTGCGCCGCTGACGCGGCAGACCCTGAAGAGCGCCTTCGAGCTGGAGCTGGGCGCGACGGTCCCGGTGCACCGTACCCGGCTGCTGACCGGGCGTTCCTGGTCGGGCGCCGCTCCCGTGCACCGGGTGGAGGTGAGCACGGACGGCGGCGCCCGCTGGCAGCGGGCCCGGCTGCACGACACCCCGCGCCGGGGCGGCTGGGTGCGCTGGTCGGTGCCGTGGACCCCGCGCGCGGCGGGGCCGACGGCCCTGCTGGCGCGGGCCACGGACGCCACGGGCCGTACGCAGCCCGCGACGGCCGCCCACAACACGCAGGGCTACCTGTTCGACGCGGTGGTGCGCCACCCCGTGACGGTCGTCTGACCGGGCCCACCGGGCCGCCGGGGCCGTGGGCCGCCCCCGGTCAGGGCCGGTGGAAGAGGACCTCGGGGGCGTCGGCGGACGGGCCGTCCAGGACGGGCTGGGGCCTGCCCTTCAGGTGCTGGTCGAAGAAGGCGCCGACGTAGCGCCGGGTGAGTTCGAGGGACCGGGCTCCGCCCAGCGGGGTCTCGGCGTCGGGTATGCCCAGCTGGTCGCCGATGAGCGGGAAGTCGGTGAAGGTGAAGTGGCCCGAGCCGGTGAAGGTGATCCAGCGCTTCCAGCCGTCGAGCAGGGGCCAGTCCCGGTCCCAGCTCTGCTGCCCGCCGGGCCCGTTCCCCTCCGCGCCGAGCAGCATGAAGGGGCGGCCGCCGAGCCCGCCCGCCGGGACGGGCGTCGCCAGGGTGCCGTCCATGTCGACGCCGGCGCGGACGCGGCCGTCGGCGGCCATGGCCGCGGCGGCGGAGGCGCCGCCTATGGAGTGGCCGGCCATGGCGATGCGGCGGGGGTCGATCAGGCCGGCGCGGATCCAGGCCGGGTCGCGTCCGGTGAGGCGGTCCAGCAGGAAGGACACGTCCTGGGCGCGGCCGTCGCTGACCGCCCGGTAGCCGCGGTCGCCACCGGCCTTCTCGCAGGCGAGGCACTCCAGTACGCGGCCTCCGGGGAAGGCCGTGCCCGAGGTCTCGTAGGCGTGGTCCACGGCGGCGACGACGTAGCCGCGCGAGGCCAGGTCCTCGGCGAGGGAGGTGAGGGTGGCGCGGGGGACGGTGAATCCGGGCGACAGCACGATCAGCGGGTACCGTCCGGCGACGGGCCGGGCCCCCGACCGGGCGTGTGCCTGCGTGCCCGCCAGGGTCCGGGCGGGGACGGCCTGTTCCAGCCCCCGGTCGGCGAGGAGCAGCCGGGCCTCTTCCTCGGTGAGGTAGCGGACCGGTCCGCCGGTGCCGCGCTGGGCCGGGTAGCGCATCGTCACCATCAGCTCGCGCGGCCCGGATCCCGACCAGTGGTCGGTGCGGGACCGGTCGACGAGGTGGAGGGTGTCCTGGCCGACGGCGAACCTGCCGGTGGGGCGCGGGAGTTCGGGAACGGTGCGGGCACTCGGCGCGGCGGGCGCGCCGGCCGCGGGCGGCGCGGCGGCGACCGCGGCGCCGGCGGCCGCCAGCGGGAGCGGGAGCAGGAGGGCGAGGACGGTCAAGGATGCGGCTGCGCGGCGTCGTGTCATGCGGACGAACCTAGGCGCGGGTCCGTGACCCGGTCGTCAGCTCTCCGGAGGACCGGGGACTCACCTCAAGTCGTAGGCCGTGCAGGGGAGATCATCCCTGCTGGGGACAACTGACCCTGATTCAGGGGACGGTGATCGCGTCGAGTTTCGCCCGCAGGTACACGTGCGAGTCGACCGGTTCGTGCCGCACCCGTCCGAGCGGGGCGGGCAGGGACTCGACGCGGGTGTGGGCGTCGCACTCGTAGAAGTAGACGAGCGAGACCAGTTCCTCGGCCGGGGCGTCGGCGGGCGGTGGCAGGACCCGGTGGCGGCCCGCGCGCCAGCGGTCCCCGGTCCAGCGGGCCAGCAGGTCGCCGATGTTGACGGTCAGGGCCGCCGGGTCGTAGGGCGCGTCCTGCCAGCCGCCGGAGTCCGTGTGGATCTGCAGTCCGCCCGCGCCGGGCTCGCGGTCGAGGACCGTGACCGTCCCGAAGTCGGTGTGCGCGCCGATGCGGAACTGGCCGGGCAGGGGTGGCCCGACGGTCTGCGTTCCCGGGTACCAGTTGAGGTTGAACCCCCAGGTGGGGTGGCCGGTGTGCCGGGTGAAGTGGTCCTCGGGCAGGGTCAGGGCCACGGCCAGGAGTTCCAGGAGCTCGTCGCAGAGGGCCCGCATCCGGGCGAGGTAGCGTTCCGCCAGCGGGCCGAGCCGCGGTGTCTGCGCGGGCCAGACGTTCGGCCGGAACCACTCGGCGTCCACCGAGGCGATCCCCGTCGGGTCCTGCGCCGCGCACGACCAGGATTCCTTCAGGTCGGGCGGGGACGCCGTGCCCTCCGCGTAGCTGTTGGCCTCCGCCCCGGGCCCGAGCCAGCCGCGCCCGCCGACGCTGACGGCGTACGGACGCTTCGCCTCGGCCGGCAGCCGGAAGAAGGCGCGGGCCGCCTCCCTGATCCGGGCGGGCAGCTCCGGGTCCACGCCGTGGCCGGTGACCAGCAGGAACCCGGCCTCCTGGAGGGCCTCGTCGACGCGGGCGGCGATGCGGGAACGCGCGGCGGCGTCGCCCTCCCGCCACAGTCCGAGATCGATCACGGGAACGGGTGAACCGGTCATGCGGGACCTGCCTTCCGGACGGTGGACGGGCATCCGGAGAAAGCGTAGGGGCTGTCGTGCCGATCGGGCCGGGACACGTCGCCGCCGCGAGGAGGGCGCCGTCGGCGTGCGGGTCAGTCCGGGAGTTCCGCGCCGCAGCGGGAGCAGTAGCGGGCGTCGGACTCGGTGGCGAGGCGTCCGCAGCCGGCGCAGACCCGGTGCAGCAGGCAGGCCGTCTCCCCGCCCTCCTCGGCGGGAGCGGGGGCGGGAGGGGCGGCGGGGAGGTCGGCGGGGAGGTCCGCGGGCCGCGCACCGGTCGCGGTGGCGATGCCGAGTCCGGGGCGCCGGGCGTGGACGGTCAGGTACGTGAGGCCGGCCGGTCCGGCGGTGAGCGAGCGCCGGGAGTTCCGCGCCAGCCAGACCACCGAGTGGGTCCGCAGCGCGACCGGGCCGTCCTCGGTGTCGATCCGCCCGCCGCCCCAGACGACGACGAGCAGCACGTCGACGGTCGGCTCGGCGTGTTCCCCGATGACCGTGCCGGGCCGCAGGCGGATGAGGTTCGAGTCCAGACCGCGGCCGGCCTCGGTCAGCCGCCACACCGCACCGGTCGCGTCGGCCGGGGCATCGGCGATCACCGCGTCGAGGTCCGTGAGGACCCCGGCGGGGTGGGGGTGCGTCATCATGCTGGTCCTTCCCTGCCTGCTGAGCGTGCCTTCGCAGTCATACACGATCACGGCCGGCCCGTCGGGCCCGATCAGGGCATTGTTCCCCCACGGTCTCACCCCCACCACGGGGTTCGTACGCGTGCCCGATAAAGTCGCCTTCGGATCGCATCGGCCGGACATGGCACGGATCGCGAAGCCGGCGGGCGGTGGACCACCGCGGCCGGCCCGCCCACCACCCTGCCCTGCCCTGCCTGCCTGCCTGCCTGCCTGCCTGCCCCGCGCGGTCCGCCCGCCACCCGCATCGGAAACCTGCTCCCGCATGAACACCAGCACCACCACCGGTCCCCCGCATCCGCGTCCCGTCGAAGCCGTCCCCCTGTCCCCGCGCGCCCGGCTGTTGAGGGCCAAGGCCCCCGCCCGGCCCACCGCGGCCGCCGCCCTGCACAGCGTCAGCGCGGCGACGACCGTGCTCCTGGCCCTCGTCGGCATCGGAGCCGTGATCCACGAGCCGGTCCTCATACCCCCGCTGGCCGCCAGCGCGGCCCTGGTGCACAGCGCCCCCACCCTGCCGCTGGCCCAGCCGCGCGGAGTCGTCATCGGCCACATGCTGGGCGCGGCCGTCGGGTACGCGGCCCTCGCCGCGGCGGGCAGCAGCGCCTGGACGGCGGCCGTGGCGGCCGGAGTGACCCTGGCCCTGCTCACGGTCGCCCGCACCCCGCACTCTCCGGCCGTCGCCACCGCCGTCGTGACCGTCCTCCAGACCCCGGCTCCCGCCCGCTTCGTCCCCCTCCTCTTCGGCTCGGCCGTGCTCCTCGTCCTCACCGGGTACGCGGGCTCCCGCATCCGCCGCGACGCTCCCGTGTACCCGGCCTACTGGTGGTGACCTGCGGGCGCGCCTACGCGCCGCCGGGGGACCCCGGGCGCTACTCCTAGTGCGGGCGGCGTGGTGGCTGCGGTGGCGGACGAGAGGCGGCACGTATGACGGAGATGACGGCCAAGGACGTGTTCGGGGCGCCGTGCTGGGTGAGCCTGATGGCCCGTGACATGGCCGCCGCCCAGCGTTTCTACGGGGCGGTGGTGGGCTGGCGGTTCCGCCCGGCCCCCCTCGGCGACGCCTTCTCGGTGGCCGTGCTGGGCGGCGCGCCCGTGGCCGGCATCGGGGCCCTGGCCTCCGACCTGGGCATGGCCGTGGCCTGGACCCCGTACTTCGCCGTCGACGACGTGGACGTGGCGGCGAGCCGGATCCGCGAACGCAGCGGGACCGTGGCGGTCGGCCCGGTCTCCTTCCCCTCGGGCGGCCGCGCGGCCCTCGTCGCCGACCTGGAGGGCGCGGTCTTCGGGATCTGGGGCGGCCCCGTCTCCTCCCGCTGGCGCGTGGGCCTGGGCCCGGCGCCGGCCTGGCTGGAACTGCGTACCCGCAACGCCTTCGACGCGGCGCTCTTCTACGGAGAGGTGCTGGAGTGGGCCAGCGGACGGCCCGGGGCCTGCGAGGTGTCGTACGAGCAGGACCAGGTGGTGCTGCGGCAGGGCGGCGAGCCGGTGGCCCGGCTGAACAGCGGGCCGGTCGAGGCGGCCGCGTACACCCCGCACACCCGGCCCCGCTGGCACGTGCACTTCCGCGTCCCGCGGCTGGAACCGGCCGTCGAGGCCGCGGTCGAACTGGGCGGGCGCACCGTCTCGGAGACCACCTCGGACGGCACCGACCGCTCCGTCACCGTCCGCGACCCGGACGGGGCGCTGTTCACGCTCACCACCGCCCTCGCGTGACGGCGCCGGCAGCAGCGCGGGCGGGGCACGTCCCGGTCAGGGCAGTTCCGGTCAGGGCAGTTCCGGGAGGAAGGGCAGGTACTCCTGGTCCGGATCGGACGGGATGACGACGTAACTGGCCTCGGGAAGCTCGTTCCACACGCCCGGCAGGTCCCCGAGCGGCTCCGACACCACCAGCCGGGAGGCGTCGGAGACCTCCCGCAGGAAGTCGATCTCCGGGTGGAGCTGCCGTACGGTCTCGGCCCGGCTGCTGTAGAACAGCGAACGGGACCTGCCCTCGCTGGAGTAGCGGAACGCCCACACGCGCTCGCCGTCGCTGACCGCGACCGTCATCTGGAGCGGATCGGGGACGCCGTGTTCCTTCCCGAGCCGCTCCACGAGGCCCGCCATGCGGGCCACCGCGCCCGGGACGTCCTGGTCGAGGCCGAAGGTGACCGCGAGGTAGAACATCACCTCCGAGTCCGTCGACCCCTCGATGGACGGGAACAGCGCCGGGTCGACGGCCATGCACAGGTCGCGCTGGAGGCGCTGGAAGTCGGTGATCGCCCCGTTGTGCATCCACAGCCAGCGTCCGTGCCGGAAGGGGTGGCAGTTGGTCTGCTGGATCGCCGACCCGGTGGAGGCGCGGACGTGCGCGAAGAACAGCGACGAACGGACGTGCGCGGACAGTTCCTGGAGGTTGCGGTTGTTCCAGGCCGGTCCGATGTCACGGAAGACCGCCGGCGTGCCGTCGCCGTCCTGGCTGTACCAGCCGATGCCGAAGCCGTCCCCGTTGGTGGACTCCACCCCCATGCGGGCGTGCAGGCTCTGGTTGATGAGCGAGTGCTCGGGGCGGTAGAGCACGGCGTCGAGCAGCATGGGCGAGCCGGAGTAGGCAAGCCAGCGGCACATGGGCATCATCCCTTTCACAGCCAGTACCGAGCCTAACGCGGCAGCGGTCGCCGGGCCTCGGCGGCATTGCGACACTGGGCGCGGGAGGAGGTACGCGCATGGACCCGGTGGCCGCGCTGGACCGGATCGCCTTCCTGCTGGAGCGGGCGCAGGCACCCACGTACCGGGTGCGGGCCTTCCGTACGGCGGCGGCCGCGCTCACGCGGATGGGAGAGCGGGAGGTCTCCGAGCGGGCGGCGGCCGGCACGCTGGAGGCCGTCAAGGGCATCGGTCCCAAGACGGCCCAGGTGGTCCGGGAGGCGCTCGGTGGTGGGGTTCCCCAGTACCTCGGCACCCTGGAGGACGAGGCCGCGGCCCTCCCCGAGGGTCCCCCTCCCTCCCCCGCCGCGGCGGCGCTGCGCGCGGCCCTGCGCGGGGACTGCCATCTGCACTCGGACTGGTCGGACGGCGGCAGCCCTATCGACGCCATGGGGCGGGCCGCCGCGGAACTGGGCCACGCCTGGGCGGTGCTCACCGACCATTCGCCGCGGCTGACGGTCGCCCGGGGGCTCTCCCCGGAGCGGCTGCGCGAACAGCTGCTGGTGGTGGCGGAGCTGAACGCGGCGTGGGCGCCGTTCCGCCTGCTCACCGGCATCGAGTGCGACATCCTGGCGGACGGTTCGCTGGACCAGGAGCCGGAGCTGCTGGAGCGGCTCGACCTCGTCGTCGGGTCGGTCCACTCGAAGCTGCGGATGGAGTCGCCCGCCATGACGCGGCGGCTCCTCACGGCGGTCCGCAACCCGCTGATGGACGTGCTCGGGCACTGCACGGGACGGCTGGTGACCGGCCGGACGCGGCCGGAGTCGCAGTTCGACGCGGAGGCGGTCTTCGCGGCGTGCGCGGAGTCCGGGACCGCCGTGGAGATCAACAGCCGTCCCGAGCGGCTCGACCCGCCCCGGCGGCTGCTGAAGCTGGCCGTGGCGGCCGGCACCTTCTTCGCGATCGACACCGACGCGCACGCCCCGGGGCAGCTGGACTGGCAGGTACTGGGCTGCGCGCGGGCCGTGGAGTGCGGGGTGCCCACCGGCCGCGTGATCAACACCTGGGAAGCGGAGGACCTGCTCACGTGGACCCGCACCCGGCGCCCGCCCGCGCCGTAGGCCGTCTCTTCCGGATCGTGCCGGCGACCGCCGCGGGTTCATCGCGTACCGGCGCCGTGCAGCAGGAGCAGCAGGACGTCGGCGCCCGCGACCGCCATCGTGCCCAGGAAGGGGATCCCGCCGCGCGCCCGGCCCGTCGCGAGCAGCAGCGCGGCGGTCAGTACCAGCAGCCCCCAGCCGTACGGGGTGACCCGTCCGGGCGGCCCGGCCACGAGGCACACCGTCGAGGCGGCCACCAGCAGCCCGGCCAGCGCGGCCGACCACCGGGCGCCGAGCCGCTGCGGCAGCCCGCGGACGCCCGTGGCGAGGTCGTCGGCGATGTCGGGCAGCACGTTGGCGAAGTGCGCCCCGGCGCCCAGCAGCGCCGCCGCGCAGGTCAGCCACGGTGGAGGCCAGGGCGCGCCGGGCAGGCCGAGCGTCACGAAGGCGGGGAGCAGGCCGAAGGCGAGGGCGTACGGGACCCAGGACGCGGCCGTGCCCTTGAGGCGCAGGTTGTACGCCCAGGCGGCCGCCACGCCGAGCAGGTGCACGGCTCCCGCCAGGGCTCCGCAGGCGACCGACAGCACGACGCACACGAGTAGCGCGCCGAGCGCGGCAGCGGTCACGGTGTCGGGCC
The DNA here is from genome assembly GCF_040611935.1 of Streptomyces sp. NPDC006512. Classification (NCBI taxonomy): domain Bacteria; kingdom Bacillati; phylum Actinomycetota; class Actinomycetes; order Kitasatosporales; family Streptomycetaceae; genus Streptomyces; species Streptomyces sp. NPDC006512. The sequence continues at coordinate 169,254 of NZ_JBEXPG010000004.1, forward strand.
GTACGGCGCCCGTGACCAGCGGTTTGTCCCGGCGGCCGGTGGCGAGGTCACGCCGCAGGTCGGCCCGGTCGTTGCACCAGCCCACCGAGAGCTGCCCCGCGGCCACCGCCGCGGCGGTGAGGGCGGAGCCCGCGGCCCCGCGCCCGGAGGCCACCGCCAGCGCCGCCGAGAACACCGTCACGGCGGCGGCCGGCACCGGATGGCAGGCCCGCAGCAGGCCGCCCGCCACGGCGCCCGCTCCCGCGGGCCGCCCGGCGGCGGACCCCTCCCGGGCGGGAGGGTCCGGGGCGGCGGGCCGCGGGGCCGGGCGGGTGCGGTCGGGGCGGGCTCGGGCGGGCACCGTTCCACGCTACGCCGTGGGGGCACGCCGGGCCCGCACACCCCGCGTCATTCGTGATGCGGCGTCAGTTGTTCCCTATGTTGGGCCAATGACACGTGTCCTGGCAGTGAGCAGCGTGTTCCCGCCCCACCTCTACCGGCAGTCCCAGATCACGGAGGCGCTCGTCCGCTTCCTCCCGCAGGGCTCGGACGCCGGACTGCTGCGCCGGGTCCACGCGTCGGTGCGGGTCGGCTCCCGCCATCTCGCGCTCCCGCTGGAACGCTACGGTCCGGACCTTTCCTTCGGGGAGACCAACGCCCTCTTCCTGCGCACCGCCCTGGACCTCGGCGCCCTGGCCGTCGCCCGCGTCCTCGCCCGGAGCACGCTCCACGGCGGGGACGTGGACCTGGTCATGTCGACCACCGTGACGGGACTCGCGACCCCCTCCCTGGAGGCCCGTCTCGCCGCCCGCGCCGGGCTGCGGCCGGACGTACGGCGGGTGCCGCTCTTCGGCCTCGGCTGCGCGGCGGGCGCCGCCGGGCTGGGACGGCTGCACGACCACCTGACCGGCCACCCCGGCGACACCGCCCTGCTGCTGTCGACGGAGCTGTGCTCGCTCACCCTCCAGCCCACCGACACCTCGATGGCGAACCTGGTCGCCGGCGGGCTCTTCGGGGACGGCGCGGGGGCCCTCGTCGCGGTGGGCCGCGGCCACCCCCTGTACGAGAGCGGGCCCGGGCCCACGGTCGTCGCCTCCCGCAGCCGCCTCTACCCCGGCACCGAGCACCTGCTCGGCTGGGACATCGGCGACTGGGGCTTCCGCATGGTGCTGGGCCGCGAACTCCCCGAGCTGGTGCGGCTGCACGTGGCGGAGGAGATCGAGTCCTTCCTCGCCGCCCACGACCTCAAGGCCGCGGACGTCGACGCCTGGATCTGCCACCCGGGCGGCCCGAAGATCCTCGACGTCCTGAGCGGGGCCCTCGGACTGCCGGAGCGCGCCTTCGCGGCGAGCCGCCGGTCCCTGGCGGCCGTCGGCAACCTCTCCTCCGCGTCCGTGCTGCACATCCTCGGCGACGTCCAGGCCGCCGGGCCGCCCGCTCCCGGATCCGTCGGCCTGATGCTGGCCTTCGGGCCGGGCTTCGCCTCCGAACTCGTCCTGCTCCGCTGGTGAGGTCCTGATGCCGACTGCGTACACCGCCTATCTGATCCTGCTCGCGCTCGTCGCCGCCGAGCGGCTCGCCGAGCTCGTCACCGCCCGCCGCAACGCCACATGGAGCCGGGAGCGCGGCGGCCGGGAGTACGGGCGCGGCCACTACCCGGCCATGGTGGCCCTGCACACGGCCCTGCTGGTGGGCTGCGCGGTGGAGCCGTGGGCGGCGCACCGGCCGTTCCTCCCCGCCCTGGGCTGGACGGCGCTGGCCGTGGTCCTGGCCGCGCAGGGGCTGCGCTGGTGGTGCGTCACCACGCTCGGACCGCGCTGGAACACCCGGGTGATCGTGGTGCCGGAGCTGCCGCTGGTGGCCTCGGGGCCGTACCGGCTCCTGCGCCACCCCAACTACGTGGCGGTGGTCGTGGAGGGGCTCGCGCTGCCGCTGGTGCACTCGGCGTGGCTGACGGCGGCCGGGTTCACCGCCGCCAACGCCCTGCTGCTGCGGGTGCGGATCCGCTGCGAGGACACGGCGCTGTCGGATGCCGGCCGGGCCGCGCGGCTCGTGGGCGCCGCCCGGTGATCGACCTGCTCGTCGCGGGCGGCGGCCCCGCCGGACTGGCGACCGCGATCCACGGGGCGTTGGCCGGGCTGGAGGCCGTGGTCGTCGAGCCGCGTCCCACCCCCGTCGACAAGGCCTGCGGGGAGGGGCTGATGCCCGGCGCCGTACGCCGCTTCGAGGAACTGGGCGTGGCGGTGGGCGGGCGGCCGTTCCACGGGATCGGCTACGTCGACGCCGTGACGGGGCTGCGGGCGCAGGGGCTGTTCCGCTCCGGCCCCGGGCGCGGCACCCGGCGTACCGAGCTCCAGGAAGCCCTGGCCGCGCGGGCCGCGGCGCTCGGCGTCCGGACCGTGGCGGGGCGCGTCGGGGAGGTCCGCCAGGACGGCGGCTCGGTGCGCGCGGCCGGGCTCACGGCCCGCTACCTCGTGGCCGCCGACGGGCTCCACTCCCCGGTACGCCGGGCGCTGGACCTGGGCGTGCCGGCCGCACCGGGCCGGCCCGTGCGCTACGGGCTGCGCCGGCACTACGCCGTGCCGCCGTGGAGCGACCTGGTCGAGGTGTACTGGTCGCAGGGGTCGGAGGCCTACGTGACCCCGCTCGGGCCCGACCGGATCGGCGTGGCGGTGCTGACCTCGGAGCAGGGCCCGTACGACGTCCAGCTGGCCCGCTTCCCGCAGCTGGCCGGCCGGCTGCCGGCCGGGCCCACCGGTCCGGTGCGCGGGGCGGGTCCGCTGCGCCAGGCGGCCCGGACGCGGGTGGCGGGGCGGGTCCTGCTCGTGGGGGACGCCGCCGGGTACGTCGACGCGCTGACCGGTGAGGGGCTCACGCTGGCGGTGGCGGCGGCGCGGGAGCTCGTGCGGTGCGTGTGCGCGGGCCGGCCGCAGGAGTACGAACGGGCCTGGCGGCGGCTGTCGTTCGGCTACCGCACCCTCACCGGGTCACTGCTGTGGGCCCGGCGCCGGGCGCCGCTGGCGGGCCGGATCGTCCCCGCGGCGGCCCGTCTGCCGCGGGTGTTCACGGGGGCGGTGAACCTGCTCGCGCAGTGAGCCGGTGCCCCGGAACGGGCAGGGCCCCGGCCGCGTGCGCACGCGGCCGGGGCCCTGCCGTCGGTGTCCGGTCAGGCACCGCCGCCGGCGCGGGTGCGGTCCGGCGGGTACTTCAGGGCGACCCCGGCGAGAAGCGCCGCGGCTCCGGCGCACAGGACCGTCGCGATCCCGGCCCATGCGTGCGGACCGCCGAGCGCGCCGTCCAGGGGGTCGTAGAAGACGACGCCCCCGACCACGTGCAGCGCGACCACGGCGAGCGCGGTCACCGCCGCGGCCCGCCACACCAGGGCGGTGTCCCGCACCGCCAGCAGGGCGCCGAGGCCCAGGCAGAGCAGGGCGACCGCGAGGGCCGGCAGGTCGCCGGGCCCCGGTGCGGGGCGCAGCGCCAGGTCGCCCGGGAGGTGCACCACCCCGCAGAGCAGCAGTACGGCGGCGGTCGGCCAGCGCAGCAGGTGGCGCAGCGGCCCCTGGGGCCGGGCCGGGTTCCGGGCCGGTGCCGGGCGCGGGGCCCCGCGGCCCGGGTCGCGTTCCCTCTTCACCGGGTCCCCCCATGCCCGCTCCGCCGCGGGGGCGGGCGGCGGTGGGGCCGGTGCCTGCGCGCGGTCCGTCCGGGGGGTCCCGTCGGGTCCGAGGATGCTCACGAGCAGGGCCACGTCCTCGATGGACCGGCCGACGGCCGCCGCACGCAGCGTGACGTCGGCCTCGCCCTCCTCGTGGGGGTGCTCGCCGAGCAGGGCGACCATGTGCCGGACCTCGTGGACGGGGCGGGACACGGCGGCCGCGCGGAGCGCCTCGTGTCCGCGGTCGGGGAGCTGGCCGGTCTGCTTGAGGAGGCTCACCAGCGCGGTGACCTCTTCGACGGGGCGGCAGGTGGCCGCCGTCTCCAGCAGGGTGCGTATGGGCTCGGAGTGGGGATCCTGGGCCGGGGCCTCGGGACCACCGCCCGGTGCGGGCTGGGCCGTCGGGACGGCCGTGGCGGTCGCCCCGGCCTCCGGCGTCGGCGTGACCTGGACGGCAGGGGCGGCCGGGGGGACGGGGTCGGTCGGCGCGGCCGGGGTGACCGGCGGGGCGGGGGCGGCCGGGGCGGCCGCGATGGGGGGTCCGGTGGTCGGGTCCGGGGTGGGGGGAGGCCCGTCGCGGTCGTCGTGAGCCGTGGTCGCGAGGGTGCTGGGGTCATTCATGGAAAGCTCCGTTCGCCGACACGCGGGTCTACACATCGCGCGCCGGTCATCGTGCGTCATGGGAATCGCACGCTTTGTTACATTCAGCCGGACGTCCCCGCACTGCGCCATTCGGGGCGGGCAAACGGGGGGCCCGCCGGGGCCGGGCCGGACACGCCGCCCGTGACGCGGGCCCGGGGGCGGCGGCCGCGCCACAGTGGGCCGGGCACTCGCTCAGAAGGGGGGCCGGTCATGCCGCAGCCCGGAACCGTCCGACCGCCCGGGACCCTCCGGCCACCCCTGGCCCGCCGGCCGGCCGGGGCGCAGCGCCGCGGGCTGCCCGCCGCGCTGCTCGCCGCCGCGTTCCTGCTCGGCGCCGCCGCGGCCGGACCCGCCGCCGCCCGGGGCGGGGGCGCGGAGCACCCCGTCGTGGAGACCGCCGAGGGCCCCGTACGAGGGCGCGCGCACGGCTCGTACGACACCTTCGAGGGGATCCCGTACGCCGCTCCGCCGACCGGCCCGCTGCGCTGGCGGCCGCCGCGGCCCGCGCCGCACAGGGCGGACGTGCTCGACGCCGGGGCGCCGGGCCCGGTGTGCGTGCAACTCCCGCCCCTGCGGCCGCCGGTGCCGACCGGGTCGGAGGACTGCCTGTTCCTGAACGTCACCGCCCCGGCGGGCCCCGCGCGGGCCGGGCGGGACCGGCCGGTCATGGTGTGGTTCCACGGGGGCGGCTTCCAGAACGGCGCGGGTGCCGCGTACCGGCCCGGTCCGCTGACGGTACGGGGCGGCGCGGTGGTCGTCACGGTCAACTACCGGCTCGGCGTCTTCGGCCTGTTCGGGCATCCCGCCCTCGCCGGCGCCCCGAACTTCGCGCTCGCCGACCAGCAGGCCGCCCTGCGCTGGGTCCGGGCGAACGCGGGCCGCTTCGGCGGCGACCCGGACCGGGTCACCGTGTTCGGGGAGTCGGCGGGCGGGCTCGGCGTCTGCGCGCACCTCGTCTCGCCCGCCTCGGCCGGGCTGTTCCGGCGGGCGATCGCGCAGAGCGGGTCCTGCTCGACGACGATGCCCCCGTACGCGCTGCTGCCGACGCTCGGCACCTACGAGCCCTTCGTCCCTGAGGCGCGCACGGTCGCGGCGGGTGTCGCGGCGGCGGACGCGCTGGGGTGCGGGGCCCGGCCGCCGGACGCCGTCCTCGACTGCCTGCGCGGCCTGGCACCGGCCCGGCTGGCGACGCCCGGGCTGATGGAGCGGTTCTCCCTGCTCTCCTACGGGAACCGGACGCTGCCCGAGGCTCCGCGGCGGGCCCTGGAGTCGGGGCGCTTCCACCGGGTACCGGTGGTACAGGGCACGAACCTCGACGAGATGCGGCTCTTCCTCGCGCAGACCCTGGCGGCTCATCCGGTGGCCGATGAACGGACCTACCGGGAGCGGCTCCTGGCCTCCTTCGGGCCGTCGGCTCCGGCCGTCGGGGCGGCGTACCCGGCGGCCCGGTACCCGACGGCCGCGCTGGCGTGGGCCGCCGCGCTGTCCGACGCCTCGTTCACCTGCCCCGCGCTGCGCGACGGCCGGGCGCTGGCCCGTCACGTGCCCACGTACGGCTACCGGTTCGACGACCGTGACGCCCCGAACTTCCTGGGACTGCCGGAGCCCGTGAGTTTCCCCTACGGCGCGGCCCACGGCTTCGAACTCCCCTACCTCTTCGGGATCGTGCCCCTGGCCCCGCCCCAACAGGCCCTGTCCGAGCGGATGGCGGAGTACTGGACCCGCTTCGCCCGCACCGGATCGCCGAACGGGGCTTCCTCCGGCCCCCGGTGGCCCCGCCTCCCCTCCGTCTCCTCCCCCGGGCCCGCGTCCGTGCTGTCCCTGGCTCCGGGCCCGGGCGGCATCCGGCCGGTGGACGCGACGGCCGCACACCACTGCGCCCTGTGGGATTCCCTGCCCGCGTTCCACGACTCCGACGGAAGGTGATCCGATGACGGGACTGCGCGAGGTGCTGGAGACGCACACCGGCGGCGGGGTGCTGCCGGGCGCGGTGGCGCTGGTGGCCCGGGACGGCCGGGCCGAGTGCGTGGCGGCCGGCCGCGCCGAGGCCGGCGGCGGGACCCCGATGGCACGGGACTCGCTCTTCCGGATCGCCTCGCTGACCAAGCCGGTGACGGCCGCGGCGGCCATGATGCTGGTCGAGGAGGGCCGGATGGCGCTGGACGCCCCGGTGCGGCGGTGGCTGCCCGAGCTGGCGTCGCCGGTGGTCGTCCGCACGCCGTCGTCCCCGGTGGACGACGTGGTACCGGCCGTGCGCCCCATCACCGTCGAGGACCTGCTCACCTTCCGGGCCGGGTACGGGTTCCCGTCGGACTTCTCGCTGCCCGCGGTCGGCCTGCTGTTCAGCGAGCTGAAGCAGGGCCCGCCCCAGCCGCAGCACGTCGCGCCGCCGGACGAGTGGATGGCGGCGCTGGCCCGGATCCCGCTGCTCCACCAGCCGGGCGAGGCCTGGCTCTACCACACCTGCTCCGACATCCTCGGCGTGCTGGTCGCACGGGTCTCGGGACGGTCGTTGCCGGAGTTCCTGGCCGAGCGGATCTTCGGTCCGCTCGGGATGGCCGACACCGGGTTCGAGGTCACCGGGGACCGGCTGGGCCGGTTCACGGGCTACTACCGCGCCGGGCCGCGGGGCGGTCCGGCGGAACTGGTCGACGCCCCCGGCGGGCAGTGGAGCCGTCCGCCGGCGTTCCCGGCGGGCGGGGGCGGGCTGGTGTCCACCGCCGACGACTGGTACGCCTTCGGGCGGATGCTGCTCGCCGGGGGTACGGCCGACGACGGGCGGGTGCTGCTCTCGCCGGACTCGGTGCGGCAGATGACCACCGACCATCTGACGCCGGCCCAGCGGGCGGGCGGCGAGCTGTTCCTGGAGGGCCAGGGCTGGGGGTACGGCGGCTCCGTCGACGTCGAGCGGCGCGATCCGTGGAACGTGCCCGGGCGCTACGGCTGGGTCGGCGGAACGGGTACGGCCGCGCACGTCGTCCCGTCCACCGGGGCCGTCACGATCCTGCTGACCCAGCTCGAAATGTCCGGGCCGACCCCGCCCGCCCTGATGCGCGACTTCTGGCGGTACGCGGCCGGCGCCTGACGCTCCGCGCGGGTCAGAGGCGTACGTTCCAGGTCGCGGTGGAGCTCAGGGTCTTCGCGATCGCGGGGTCGCGTACGGAGTCCGTGCGGTCCCGCGCCGTCACGGACAACCGGTGCCCGCGCAGGTCGAAGAGCCACAGTTCGGCGACCCGGACCTCGGTCCGGCCCTCGAACCGCTTCAGTTCCCGGCCGTCGAGGTACCAGCGGACCTCGATCCGGCGGCCGTCGGCGGCGGCCAGGGCGGGTACGGCGGCCCGCGCGGTGTGGCGCAGGCGCAGGGTGCGGTCGGTGGGGGTGAGCGGGGTGACGACGTTCGCGTGCCGGTGGAAGCCGGCGATCATCGCTTCGACCCCGGGCAGGTTGAAGGGTTTGCCGAGGACCCTCATCAGGGAGTTGTCGGTGGGGCGTCGGAGTCCGGTGGCGTAGTAGCCGGCACCTTCGTACGCGGCGACCGTGCCGCCGTCGGGGGAGGTCTCACCGAGCCAGCGGTACCACTTGGTCCGCTGGGCCGCCATCCCTTCGGCGTCGAGCGTGGAGGTGTTGGGGTCGGCGGGCTCGGGGCCCGTGTACTTCTCGTAGTCGGGGACGCCGGGGTAGAAGTACTCGTCGGCGAGCTTGCCGAGGGAGTGGCCGGTCTCGTGGATGGCGACCTGACCGGACTTGGGGTGGCCCGCGGAGGCGGTGGAGATGCCTTCGTACCCGAGGGCGGCGCTGGGCTCGTTGTAGCCGGCTCCGCCGTACTTGGCGCTGTTGGCGAGGACGATGACCAGGTCCGCCTCGGGCGCCCGGGCCACGTACGCGTCCACCTTGGGCTGGTCGACGCAGAGCAGCCGCTCGATGTCCTCGCACCAGAAGCGGCTGCCGAGCGCGGTGTCACGGACCGTGCCGGGGTCGGGGTCGCCGGAGACCCCGGACTGGACGGACACGGCGTCCACGGTCCACAGGTTGAAGAGGGTGCGGTAGGTGGCGTAGGGCTCGACGGCTTCGACCTCGGCCCATTTCGCCCGGGCGTCGGCGTGGAACCGCGCGAGCTCGTCGGCGGTGTAGCCGTCGCCGACGACGACCACGTCCAGGCGGTCGGCGGTGGGGCCGTTGTCGATCACCTTGGTGACCTTGCCGTCGGCCGTCCGCGCCGACGCGGAGGGGCGGGGGGAGGCCTTCGCCGGTCCGGCCGCGGGCACGAGCACGTGGCCCGATCCGGCCTCGCCGCCGTGTTCGGGCCCGGGTATCTCGACCTCGACGCGCCCGGGCCGCGGCGGGCCGGCGGCCGTCGCGGGCACCGGGGCGCTGAGCAGGACGGCGCTCGCGCAGGCGGCCGCGAGGGCCGCGCGCAGGGCCGGACGGACGGAACGTCTCATCAAGTCCTCCACGGGGAGAGGGAGTTAAGAAGGGAGTTAATTCGAGTGAATCGGTTGCTTAAATTAGGTGGCGCACGGGGCGTGCGCAATGGTCCGCCCCGGCTGAATACTGGTGGGCGCGCACAACACGCTCCACAGCAGGGGGTTTTCATGGACGAACCGGCCGAGATCGGGCGCCGGGTGCAGCGGCTGCGCGGCGAACGCGGGCTGACCCAGCGGCAGTTGGCGGAGCCCTCGTACACTCCGGCGTACGTGTCGACCCTGGAGGCGGGCAAGGTCCGGCCTTCCGAGACCGCCCTGCGCTTCCTGGCCGGGCGGCTCGGCACCTCGTACGAGGAACTGACCACCGGGCGTCCGGCCCGGCTGGCGACCGAGCTGCGGCTGGCCCTGACCGATGCCCAGCGGACCCTGGCCACCGGGTCCGCCGAGGAGGCCGCCGCCCACTTCCGGCGGCTGCTCGCCGAGGCGGAGGAGCTGGAGCTGGCCGACGAGCGGGCCGAGGCGCTGCTGGGGCTCGGCGACTGCGCGCTGGAGTCGGGCGCGCTCTCGCAGGCCATCGCCCGCTTCGAGGCGGCGGAGGCGCTGCTGGCGGGCGAACCGCTGCCGCGCCGGGCCCGTCCGGTCCGGGGCCGGGCCGTGGCCCACCTGCTGGCGGGGGAACTGCGGTACGCGTGCTACCTGCTGGAGTCGGCGATCGACGCGCTGAACGCGGAGGGCTTCGCCGATCCCGAGGCGCTGCTGCTGCTCTACTCGGCGGTGATCGGGCCGTACATCGACATGGGCGCCCACGCCCGTGCCGCCCACGCGGCGGAGCTGGCGCTGGCGCTGGCACCGCAGGTCGGGGATCCGGCGCTGGTGGCGGGCATGCACCGGCAGGTGGCGCGGACGTTCCTCGCCGAGGGACGGGTGGCCGACGCGGACGCCTCCCTCGCGAAGGCGCAGGCGGTCTACCGGCAGCTGCGGCTGCGGACCGACCTGGCGCACTGCCACTGGATGCGCGGCTACGTCCAGGCGCAGCACGGGGAGCTGGAGTCGGCCGAGCGGGAGCTGCGGACGGCGCGGGAGATGCTCGCGGCCAAACGGGCGGCCCTGTACACGGCACAGGTGGAGGTGGAGCTCGCGGACGTGCTGCGGCGGCTGGGCCGGTACGCGGAGGCCGCGGAGCTGGTGTCGGCGCTGCTGGAGCCGGGCGGCGGCCCGGTGGCGGGGCCGGGGAGCGTGCACGCGGGCGGCGCGCACCGGCTGCTCGGCCTGATCGCGGAGGAGCGCGGGGAGACGGAGGCGGCCGAGGAGCACTACGTACGGGCGCTGGCCCTGCTGGAGCGCAGCGGCGCGGGCGGGGACCTCGCCGACCTGTGCCGGCTGCTGGGCGATCTGCTGCGGCGTACGGGGCGGACCGAGGCGGCGCTGGACGCCTACCGCACCGGGCTCGGGCACCGGTCGGCGCCGGGGACGACGACGCTGGGGCCGGCTCCCGCCGCGCCCGCGTTCCGTCCGCCGACGACACCGCTCCCGGCGCCGCGGTGAGGGCGGCGCCGGGAGCGGTCCCGGGCGGGGCCGGTGCCCCTCGACGGGCCGGCGCCTCTGGACGGGTCAGTGACCCTCGGTGGGCCGCAGGTCGCGGGGGATCATCGCCCAGGTCGTGGCCGCGGCGGCGAGGGCCAGGGCTCCGGCCATGAGGAACGCCGGGGTGATCGCCAGGGTGTAGGCCTGGGAGGCGGTGTTCAGCAGGGCCTCGCCGACGGCGCCGCCGAGCCGCTCGGCGGTGTGCGCCGCCTCGCCCACGGAGTCCCGCACCGCGCTCGCGGCGGGACCGTCGAGGTCGAGCGCGGGCAGGTTGTCCCGGTAGAGGACGGCGGCGGTGCTGCCGAGGACGGCGACGCCCATCGCGGAGCCCAGTTCGTAGCAGGTCTCCTCGATGGCGGCTGCGCTGGACACCTCGTCGGCGGGCGCGGCGGAGATCAGGGTGACGGAGGCGACGGTGGTCGCGATGCCCGCGCCGAGCCCCATCACGGTCAGCGCCGCCGCGAAGGCGGGGTAGCCGAGGCCGGTGAACTGCTGGACGGTCCAGGGCAGGGCCATGCCGGCCGCCAGGACGAGCAGTCCGGCGCCGAGGACGTGCCGGATCGGAAAGCGCTGCATGAGCGTGGGCGCCACCATCGAGGCGCAGATCAGTGCGAGGGGGGCGGGCAGCAGGCGCAGTCCGGCCTCCAGCGGGGTGTAGCCCTGGCCGTACTGGAACCACTGGGTGACCAGGAACAGGATCGCGCCCATGCCCACCATCGGCAGGAAGATCGCGGTCGCGGCGACGCTGAAGGCGGGCTTGGTGAACAGCCGCACCTGGAGCAGGGGGTTGTCCAGGCGCAGCTGGCGGCGGACGAACACGGTGAGCGCGACGGCGGCGAGGATCAGCAGGGCCCAGGGCAGCGGGTCGGCGACGCCGCTCTTGCCGAGCTGCTTGATGCCGCCCGCGAGGGCGAGCATGCCGACGATCGACTGGCCGACGCCCCACCAGTCCCAGCGGCCGGTGCTGCGGGGGGAGCGCGATTCGGGGAGGTAGCGCAGTCCGGCGGCGACGATCACGGCGGCGACGGGCAGGTTGAGGAGGAAGGCGGAGTGCCAGCCGTAGTCCTGGACGAGGAGGCCGCCGACGACGGGGCCGAAGGCCATGCCGCCGCCGAACACGGCGGCCCAGACGGCGAGGGCGAAGGCGCGCTCCTTGGCGTCGGTGAAGACGCCGCGCAGGATGGACAGGGTGGACGGCATGATGGCCGCGCCGCCGATGCCGAGCAGGGCGCGGGCCGCGATGACGTGCCAGGCCTCGGTGGAGAGCACGGCGATCAGCGAGGCCGCGGAGAAGATGCCGAAGCCCGCCATGAGCAGCCGCTTGCGGCCCCAGCGGTCGCCGAGGGCGCCGGCGGTGACCAGCAGTCCGGACAGGGCGAGCGCGTAGACGTCGATGATCCACAGCTGCTGGACGGCGCCGGGCTGGAGGTCGCCGACGAGCGAGGGGAAGGCCACGTTGAGGATCGTGGTGTCCATCGAGATCAGCAGGAGGCTGCCGGAGAGGATCGCCAGGACGATCCAGCGACGCGGGTCCGGCGTGGGGGTGCGCATGGGTTTCCGTTCGGTGTGGTGCACGGGTCGGCGGGGCACCCGGGGCGGACCCGGGCGGTGGAGGCGGCGTCCGGTGAGCCTTCTCCGTTCACCTTGATGAGCCCCCATCGCCTCGAATGATACAAAGCTGTCTCACTTGATGCAAAGATGCCTCAGTAGTGCCCAGGTTCGGGCTGCCCGTCGTCACCGTGGGACACGTCGAACGCCTCCCCGGATCCGGGGAGGCGCTGCTGGTCGACGACGGTGCCTACGGCGCGCTGCGCGAGGACGTGGTCACGGAGCTCTGTGCCCGCCGCGGGGCGCCGCGTCCGTTCTTCGGTGGCGCCCGGGTTTGAGGGGCGCCGCGCCGGGCAAAAGCCGACTGCCGCCCCGCGCATTCGCGGGGCGGACCAGTTTTCCGGTCAGTCCTCCCCCGCCGAGCGGGCGCGGGCTCCCGAGCGGGTGCGGCCAGCGGTGGGTGTGCGCTGCGGGTGACGGCGCACGTACTCGTCCTCCAGCTCCTTGAGCCGCTGCGTGTGCGTGGCCAGCGCGTCGTCCGACCCGTACAGGAGCGTCTCGTGGCGCGTGCGGTGGATGGTTTCCAGCTCCTTGAGCAGCCGGCCGTCCTCCAGCTCGCGCGCCTCCGGTCCGCCGGCGTGCTCTGCCATCGCGACCACCTCCACGTCTTACGGTAGGGAGTCCTCCGCCCCCGCGCGCGCGGGCCGGTCCCCGGTCAGCCGGCCGGCCCGGGCGGGGCGGCCGGGGTGAGGGCGGCGTGCGCGCGCAGGGCCGTACGGACCGACCAGACCACCGAGACCAGCGGTACGGCGACCACCGCGCCGACCACCCCGGCGGCGATGGCCCCCGCCACCACGGAGACCGCGACCACCAGCGGATGCAGCCGTACCGCCCGGCTCATCACCAGCGGGTGCAGCAGGTGCCCCTCGATCTGGCCGATGACCACGATCAGCGCGACCACCAGGGCCGCGACGACCGGCCCCTTCGCCGCCAGCGCGACCACCGCGGCGACGCCCAGCGCGACCGGTGAGCCGACGAGGGGCACGAACGCGGCGAAGAACTCCAGCAGCGCGAGCGGCACGGCCAGGGGGACCCCGAGGAAGTACAGCGCCAGCCCGACGAGCACCGCGTTCGTCGCGGCGACCAGCACGATCCCGTGGGTGTACCCGGTGAAGGTGCGCCAGGCCGCGCGCCCGGCGACCCCCACCCGCTCGCGCGCCGGTTCGGGCAGCTGCGCGCAGAACCACGACCACTGCCGGTCCCCGCCGTGCAGGAAGAGCACCGAGGAGAACACGGCGAGGGCCAGCACCGTCAGCACCTGCACGACGTGCCCCGCCCCGCTGACGGCGGTGCTGAGCAGGGTCGAGCGGTGGCTGGAGAGGTAGGCGCCGATCTTGGACTGGACGTCGGACAGCGCCTCGGGATCCAGGCGGAACGGCGGCTTCTCCAGCCACTCCTCGATGCTGTCGAGGCCGTCGCGGAACTCCCGTGCCAAGGTGGTGCTCTCCCCGGCCACCGCCTCCCCCACCAGCGCGAACACGCCGAGGACGAGCACCGCGGTACCGGCCAGGGTGGCCGCGACGGCGAGGGAGCGCGGCAGGAAGCGCGTGAGGCGGCGGGTGGGCGGGCCCAGCAGCGCGGTCAGGACGAGACCGAGGAAGAGCGCCACGCCGATCTCGTGGAAGCGGCCCAGCACGGCGAAGACCGCGTACACGGCGGCGCCGACGACGAGCAGGCGCCAGGCGTAGGAGGCGGCCGTACGCAGGAGCGGGGACACCGTCGGCATGGTCCATGGGTGCCACGGCGGACGGGCCCTGCCACGCGCCGGTGACCGATTTCGCCCGTCCGGGGAGAAAACGCGTTGCCCGCGCGGGCCCGGACACGGACGATGGCACGTCGTGAGTACCTCCCGTTTGACCGCCGTGCTGCCGGATCTCGCCCCCTGGCGGTCCAGCCGCGACTTCCGGCTCCTCTTCTACCAGGGGACCGTCACCTTCTTCGGTTCGTTCATGGCGATGATCGCGCTGCCGCTCCAGATCAAGCACCTGACCGGCTCGCCGCTGGCGGTCGGTGCCATGGGTGCGGTGGAGCTGGTTCCGCTGGTGGTCTGCGGGCTGTACGGGGGCGCCCTGGCCGATGCGGTCGACCGGCGCCGGCTGATCCTGCTGACCGAGGCCGGACTCGGTCTGCTGGCGCTGCTCCTGCTGGTCAACGCGCTGCTGCCGGAGCCGCTGCTGTGGCCGCTGTACGTGGTGGCGGCCGGGGTGTCGGCGCTGACCGGGCTCCAGCGGCCGGCGCTGGACTCGTTGATGGCGCGGATCGTGCCGCACGACCAGCTGTCCGCCGCTGCCGCCCTCAACGGGCTCCGGTACCAGTTCGGAGCGATCGCCGGTCCCGCGCTGGCCGGTGTGGTCGTGGCCTGGGCCGGGTACGCCTGCGCGTACGCGGTCACGGTCTCGGGCTTCCTGGTATCGGTGCTGCTGTGCGCGCGGCTGCGGCCGGCGCCGCCGGCGGGAGGCGCCGTGCGGCCGTCGCTGCGGGCGATCGGGGAGGGCGCGCGGTACGCGTGGAGCCGGCCGGTGCTGCTGGGCACGTACGCCGTGGACCTGGCGGCGATGTTCTTCGCCTTCCCCAACGCGATCCTCCCCTTCCTCGCCGACGAGCTCGACGCGGTGTGGGCGCTGGGCCTGATGTACGCGGCCGGCGCGGTGGGCTCCCTGGTGCTGGGCATGACCAGCGGCTGGGTGTCGCGGGTGCGGCGGCACGGGCTGCTCGTGGTCTTCGGCGCCGCCGCTTGGGGACTGGCGATCGCGGCCGCCGGATGGTTCTCCGGGATCTGGCTCGTCCTGCTGTGCCTCGCGGTGGCGGGCGCCGGCGACATGCTGAGCGGGCTGGGCCGGGCCACCATCTGGAACCAGACGATCCCCGAGGAGCTGCGCGGGCGGCTCGCCGGGATCGAGGTGCTCTCGTACAGCGTCGGGCCGCAGCTCGGCCAGGTCCGGGCGGGCACCATGGCCGGCTGGACCGGAACCCGGCCGGCGTTCTGGAGCGGCGGTCTCGCCTGCGTAGCCTCGGTGGCCGTACTGGCGGCGCTGCTGCCCAAGCTGATCTCGTACGACGCCGGGACCGACGAGGACGCGCTGCGCCGCCGGGCCGCCCGGGAGGAGGCGGACCGCGAGGAGGATCCGGACCGGATCCCGTCGTAGGCGCGGGCGACGGCGCCGCCCCCGCGACACCCGGAACGGCGGCTTCCGCGATGCGGTCGGGTGGCTTCTCCGGGAGGGTGACGGCATGGGCGCGTGGTGGTACCGCAACATCCTCGAACCGGGCAAGCTGCCGCTGCTCCTGGCGCTGTCCGCGTTCGTCGTCACCTTCGCCGTCACCCGGGTCATCACCCGGATGATCCGGGCGGGCAAGGGTCCCTTCCGCAACGTGACGCCCGGCGGCCTGCACGTCCACCACGCCGTTCCCGGGGTGGTGCTCATGACCGTCGGCGGGTTCACGGCGATCGGGGGCGGCCGCACGGGCTGGGGGGCCGCGCTGTCGGCGGTGCTGTTCGGGATGGGGACCGGTCTCGTACTCGACGAGTTCGCGCTGATCCTGCACCTGAGCGACGTCTACTGGAGCAAGGAGGGCACGGTCAGCGTCGAGGTGGTCATCATGACCACGGCCCTCGCCTCGCTGCTGCTCTGCGGGTTCCTGCCGCTCGGCGTCGACGGGCTGACTCCGGACGAGGAACAGAGTCGCATGACCCTGGTGTCCACGGTGGTGCTCAACCTGCTGCTGGCCGTGGTGGCCCTCTTCAAGGGCAAGCCCCGGATGGCCGTGCTGGGGGCGGTGGTTCCGGTGATCGCCCTGTTCGCGGCGGTCCGGCTGGCCCGGCCCGTGTCCCCGTGGGCCCGGCGCTTCTACCGGACGAGGCCGAAGACGCGGGCCCGGACGATGCGGCGGGCCTACCGGCACGACCGGCGCTGGAGCGGACTGCGGCGCCGGGTCGAGTACCTGATCGGCGGCGCCCCCAGCCGGTAGCGGCCGGGGGCCCGCCCGCGGGTCAGGCTCCGGCCGGCGCGGGGGCGGACTCCCCTTCGAGCTCCCACGCGTGCCGCTTGAACTCCCGCCGGAAGTCGGCGTGGTCCTCCCACTGCCGGGCGATGCCGCGCAGCACGTCCCAGTGGTGCTCCACCGACTGGTCGATGACGTTGCGCATGCGCTGGTCGGCGGTGGCCCGCTTCTCGATCAGCCCCTTCACCGCGGACGCCTCGAGCACGCTGTTGCGCAGGGCGCGCAGGGCCCGGGAGGTGTCGTCCATCGCGAAGCCGCGCTCACTTCCGGTCTCCGCGTCGAACAGCGGGGTGAGCCGCGCCTCGATGAACGCGGTGATCCGCTCGAAGTGCTGCACGTCCATCAGGGGTCTCCGTCTCCTGCCGCGCCGGTGAGCGGCTCGGGTACACGATACGAGGGCCGGACCGCCCCCCGGAGCAGGGGACCCCGCGTGACCGGCCGCTCCGTGTCACCCCGTCAGCGGGGGCGGCGGGGTGACCGCGAGGACGGGGGGCGCCGGTGAGGTGGCGCGGTGTCCGCAGGGCTCGAAGACGAGGACGACGGGTCGGCCGGGCCGTTGGCGCCAGGAGATCCGCTCCGGGGCGGCCGCGCACTCCGGGCAGTCGGGCAGCGGGCCCGGCCGGGTCCGGCCCTCGGGCACGGCCACGAGTACCGACGGCATGGGGTGCGGATCGCGCATGGAGGCTCCCTGGTACGGCGGTTGTGCTCCTGGCACTGTGCCATGCGCACCCCCTCGTCCGCACGGGCGAATCATCCAGTGTTCTCGCTGGTCAGCGGTTCGGGCGCCGGGCGGATTCGGGTCCTCTGCGGGCACTTGGTGATCAAGTGGTCCTCCGTTCGGCCTCGACCAGCCCCGACTCGTAGGCCGCGATGACCGCCTGCGCGCGGTCGCGGACGCCCAGCTTGCCGAAGATGCCGGTGATGTGGTTCTTGACCGTGGAGACGCTGATGTCCAGGTCGGCGGCTATCTCCGCGTTGTCGAGTCCGCCGGCGAGCAGGCGCCAGATCTCCAGCTCGCGGGGGGTGAGCGCGGCGGGCGCGGCCGGGGCGGGCCGGCGCTCGCGCGGGGAGGAACGCACGTAGGCGGAGATGAGCCGGGTGAGGAGCCGCGGGGCGACGGCGGCCTCGCCCGCGTGGACGGTTCGGACGGCCGCGATCAGCTCCTCCGGGGAGATGTCCTTGGGCAGGAAGCCGGAGGCTCCCGCGCGCAGGGCGGCGACCACGTACTCGTCCATGTCGAAGGTGCTCAGGGCCAGCACGCGGGCGCCGGGCCGCAGGGCGGCCAGCCGTTCGGTCGCCCCCACCCCGTCGAGCACCGGCATCCGGATGTCCATGACCACCACGTCCGGGTCCAGCCGCAGGGCCATCTCGACGGCCTCGGCGCCGTCGCCGGCCTCGCCGACGACCTCGACGTCCGGATCCGGGGCCAGGATCAGGGCCAGACCGCGCCGCACCAGCGGCTGGTCGTCGGCGATGAGCACGCGGATCATCGGCGGTGTTCCTCTCGCTCGGCGGCGCCCGCTCCCGGTGCCACCGGGAGCCGGGCCGCGACCCGGAAGCCGCCCGCCTCCAGCGGGGCGGCCTCCAGGGTGCCGCCCTGCAGGGCGACGCGTTCACGCATTCCGATCAGACCGTACCCGCCGCGCCCCGGGGGCCGTGCGGCCGCCGTGCGCCGGCCGGGAACGCCGCCCTGCCCGCCGCCCGTTCCGTCGTCGCTGACCTCTACGGCGACCTCGTCCGCGCGGTACGTCAGCCGGACCCGGGCCCGGGCGTCACCGGCGTGCTTGCGGGCGTTGGTCAGGGCCTCCTGCACGACGCGGAACACGGTGAGGCCGACGGTCGGCGGCAGCTCACGCACCGTTCCGTCGACGGTGAACTCGGTGTCCATGCCCGCCAGCCGGGCCTCCGTGACGATCCGTCCGAGGTCCTCGGCCCCGGGCTGCGGGGCGGGCGGGGTCGCCTCGGGTTCCTCACCGGCCCTCAGGACGTCGAGCAGCTGGCGCATTTCGGCCAGGGCCATCCGCCCCGAGCCCTCCAGGATGACCAGCGCCTCGCGGGCCGCCCCCGGATCGTGCGCGAGGTTGGCCCGGGCTCCGCCGGCCATCAGCTGCATGGTGGTGATGTGGTGGGCGACGATGTCGTGCAGCTCCCGGGCGATGCGGCGGCGTTCCTCGGCGACGGCCCGGTCGGCGAGCCGTTCGCGGTCGGCCTCCGCCTCCCGCTCCCGGTGGTTCATGACCAGGGCCGCCACGACGACGAGCAGCGCGGCGACCGCGTTGGCGGCGACGCCCCAGCCGCCGGGGAGCAGCATGCCGCCCTGTCCGACGGAGGGCATCGGCACCGCGGCGAGGGCCGCCGCGGCGACCACGGCGGGCCGGCAGCTCCGGGCCAGCGTGTACAGGGCGATGATCAGGGCGAGCCCGAAGTGCGGTGCGACCGGACCGGCCGTGTTCACGACCACGCCGAGGGCCAGTACGGCCGTGAACACCAGGACCGGGTGGCGGTGCCGGGCGATCAGGGACATGCCCGCGAGGAGCAGGGCGAACGCCGCGGTGACCTCGATCGGGTTGCCCTCGAACTGGTTGCCGACGGAGAAGCCCAACAGGTCTCCCGCGGCGGCCCCGACCGCCACCAGGGCGTCGTTGCGCGTCCATGCCGGCCCGCCGGCGCGCGTGCTCATCTTCCCGGTCCTCCCCCGGCCCGCTCCGCCCGGCCGGTGCCGGGCCCGTCCGCGGGCGGACTCCGTGGATCCATTCTGGCACCGGCCCGGACCCCCGCCACCGTCCTGCGGTCGGGTCCCGGACCAGGACTCCGGTCCTGGTCCGGGCCGCCGGCCGGACCGTGGTCCCGGTGGCGGGATCCTCCTGTGCCGGGACGCGCGCGGCCCTGGTCACTGATGGTCTGGAGGGGTCCCGGCGGGTCCGTCCGGCGGGACCGCACAGACCGGAGGAGACCAGTGATCCGCGCCCTGACGGGATGCTCGACGAGAAATCCGTGGAAGGTGATCGCCCTGTGGGCGGTGCTGGGCATCGCCCTGACCATCCTGGGCCAGATGTTCGTCTACCGCGCGATCCAGACGGGAAACGGCGACTTCCTTCCCGCGCGCTACGATTCCGCCGCCGCGCTGAGGATCGCCGAGGAGAGCTTCGGGGTGCGGCCGGACTCCAACCCGCTGACGGTGCTGGTGGCGCGGACCGACGGGGCCGCTCTGTCCGCCGACGACGAGCGGCGGGCGGACGAGGTGACCGCGCGGCTGTCCCGGCAGCGGATCGTCATGCCCGTCACCAAGGACACCATGCCCGGGGCGCAGGACCATTCGCAGGTGCCCTCGTTCGGCGGGAGCATGACGGCCCCGGACCGCGCCTTCCGGCTCCAGTCCGTGGAACTGAAGGGCAACCCGGAGGACCCGGGGGTGCAGGACACCTACCGGGCCTTCCGCGACCACACCCGCGAGGCCTTCGGTGAGGCGGGCCTGCGGACCGGGTTCACCGGCGGCCCGGCGAGCACCGTGGACGCGGCCGATGCCGAGAAGACTCGCGCGACGGTCGTCGGCGCGGTGATGACGGGTCTGATCGTGCTGCTGCACGTGCTCGTGTTCCGCAGCCTGGCGGCCGCCCTGCTGCCGCTCGTGGCGGTGGCGATCGTCGGCGGCGCGGCGACGGGGGTGGTAGTCGGGGCCTCCATGCTGACCGGCATCCGGCTCGCCCCGTCCACGCCCGGACTCGTCAACGTGGTGCTGGTGGGCATCGGCATCGACTACTTCCTCTTCCTGCTGTTCCGTTTCCGCGAACGGCTGCGGACGCACCCGGAGCAGTCGGGCCGGGAGGCGGCCCGGGAGGTGGCGGGCCGCGTGGGCACCGCGGTCACCTCGGCGGCGCTGACGATCGTGGCCGCGTTCGCCACGCTCGGGATCGCCTCCTTCGGCCAGTTCCGGGTGCTGGGCCCGGCGATCGCGGTGTCCGTGCTGGTGATGCTGCTGGGCAGCCTGACCCTGATGCCCGCGCTGCTCGCCGTCACCGGCCGGGGCATGTTCTGGCCCTCGCGCTCCCTCAAGCGCGAGCCGCGCGCCGGTACGGCCGGATCCCTGGGCGGGCTGGTGGCCCGGCGCCCGCTGGTGCTGGTGCTCGCCTCGGTGGCGCTGCTCGGGGCCCTGTCCGCGGGCCTGGCCGGGATCCGCATGGACTACGGGCAGGGCGGCGCGGCCGGGGAACGTACGGCCGCCGTGGACACGGCGCGGGAGATCGCCCGTTCCCTGCCCGCCGGGGTCTCCGACCCGACCGGTGTGTTCGTCATCTCGCAGGACGGCGCCCCGCTGAGCGCCGAGCGGCTGTCAGGGCTGGCGGGGGCGCTCGGCGGGGTGCCGGGGGTGGGGCGGGTCGCCCCGACCGTGCTGAGCGAGGACCGGCGGGCCGCGCGGATCGACCTGTCGCTGACCGTCGAGTCGGGCCGGCCGGAGGCCCGTGCCCTGGTGGCGGGTCCGGTCCGGGAGACGGTGCGGGCGAAGGCGCCGGCCGGGACCGGGGCGCATGTCGGGGGTACCGCCGCGGTGTTCGCCGACATCGCGGTGGCGGTGGACGAGGACCTCAAGGTGATCTTCCCGGTGGCGGCCGCTCTGATCGGGATCATCCTGCTGGTGCTGCTGCGGAGCCTGCTCGCGCCGGTGGTGCTGATGATCGCCGTCGGGCTGGGCTTCGCGGCCACGCTGGGTGCTTCGGCGCTGGTGTTCCAGCACGGGCTGGGGCGGCCGGGTGTCGACTTCACCCTGCCGCTGGTGCTGTTCCTGTTCGTGGTGGCGCTCGGTACGGACTACAACATCCTGATCGGCGACCGGATCCGGGAGGAGATGGGGAAGCCCGGTTCCGCCCGTGCGGCGGTGGCCCGCGCCGTCCGGCACACGGCGCCGGCCATCGCGACGGCGGGTCTGGTGCTGGCCGCCTCCTTCGGGAGCCTGGCGGTGAGCCCCCATCCCGGTACGCAGCAGATCGGCTTCGCGACGGCGGTGGGGATCCTGCTGTCCGCGTTCGTCCTGTCGGTCGTGCTGGTGCCCGCCCTGACCGCGCTGCTGGGCCGGGCGACCTGGTGGCCGCTGGTGCCCCGGCCCGCCGCCGCCCCGCACGCGCAGCCCGCCGCGGACCCGGAGCGCGTACCCGTCGGCTGAGGACGGCGGCCGGGCGCACGGGGGCGCCGGCGCGCGGAGACCTCGTACGGTCCGCCGCGCACCGGCGCCCCGGGCTCACTTCAGTGCGGCGATCTCCGGGTGGTCGGCCAGCCAGGCGCGGACCGCCTGCTGTTCCTTGCCCTTGCCGGTCTCCTGGATCTTCGCCTCCAGGCCGGTGAGCTGCTCCTCGGTGAGCTTGAAGGAGCGCAGCCACTTCGCCACCTCGGGCTCGTCGGCGGCGAAGCCCTTGCGGGCGAGGGTGTGGATGCCGTCGCCCTTGCCCCAGACGCCCTTCGGGTCCTCCAGCTTGGTCAGCTCGTAGGACGAGTAGGCCCAGTGCGGGGACCACAGGACGGCCACGACGGGTTCCTTCTTGTCGTAGGCCCGCTTGAGTTCGGCGAGCATGCCGGGGGTGGAGCCGTCGACGACCTCGTACTCGCCTTCCAGGCCGTACTCCTTGAGGACCTTGTCCTTGAGGATCCCCATGGCGCCGGCGCTGGGTTCGATGCCGATGATGCGGCCCTTGAACTGCGCGGACTTGCCCTTGAGGTCGGCGAGGGAGCGGACGTCCTTCACGTACGAGGGGACGGACAGCTCCAGCGAGGTGGGGCCGTACCAGGAGCCGAGGTCCTCCAGCTTGTTGCCGTACTTCTCCATGTACTGGGCGTGGGTGACGGGCAGCCAGGCGTCGGTCTGGAAGTCGATCTGGCCGCCGGCGAGGCCGGTGTACAGGGCGCCGGCCTCCAGCTGGCGGGCGTCGACCTTGAAGCCGCGCCGCTCCAGCAGTTCCTTCCAGAGGAAGGTGGAGGCGATGCCCTCGTCCCACGGGATGTAGCCGAGGGAGACGGTGCGGCCCTTGCCGATGTCGGCGGCGCCGGCCGGTCCCTCGTCGGAGGCGGAGCCGCCGAAGGTGTTCAGGCCGCCGGCGACGAGGGCGAGGACCACGGCGGCGGTGACGGCGTAGGCCGGCTGCGGGCGGTGGTTCCACACCTTGGCGGCGCCGCTCGCGGCGGCCCGGGCACGGGCGAGCGCGCGCCGGCCGAGGGGGGACACCTGACGGCCGAGGGCGCCGGTCATCCGGTCGAGGTACATGGCGAGGATGACGATGGACAGGCCCGCCTCGAAGCCGAGGCCGATGTCGACGTTGCCGATGGCCCGGTAGACGGCGCCGCCGAGGCCGCCGCCGCCGACCATGCCGGCGATGACGACCATGGACAGGCCGAGCATGATGACCTGGTTGACGCCGGCCATGATCGTGGGCAGGGCCAGCGGGAGCTGGACCCGTACGAGCGTGTCGCGCGGGGTGGTGCCGAAGGCGTCGGCGGCTTCGACGAGTTCCGTGTCGACCTGGCGGATGCCGAGCTCGGTCATCCGTACGCCCGGCGGCAGCGAGAAGATGATGGTCGCGATGATGCCGGGGACGACGCCCACGCCGAAGAAGATGATGCCCGGGATCAGGTAGACCATGGCGGGCATGGTCTGCATGAAGTCGAGCACGGGCCGCAGGACGGCGCTGACCCGGTCGGAGCGGGAGGCCCAGATGCCGAGCGGGACCGCGAAGGCCAGCGTGACCAGGGTGGCGACGAGGACCAGGGACAGGGTGGACATCGCGTCCTCCCACAGCCCCAGGGAGTCGACGAGCGCGAAGCCGGCGAAGGCGAGCACGCCCGCGAGGAGTCCGCGCAGCCACCAGGCGGCGACGGCGAGGATGCCCGCGAAGAGCAGCGGGGCGGGGGCGGACAGGACGGCGTCGATGCCGTCGTAGAGGCCGGTGACGAGCGAGCTGATCGCGTCGAACAGCCAGGACAGGTGGCGCTGGAGGACGTCGACTCCGCTGTCGACCCAGGCTCCGAGGTTCAGGCGGGGCATCAGGCGGCCACCTCCGTGCAGGCCAGCGGGGGCCGTTGTTCGTCACCCATGAAGGCGACGAGGCGGTCCTGGGGGACGGTGCCGAGGACGGCGCCGTCCTCGCCGGTGACGGCTACGGGGTGCGGGACGCGGGCGCTGACGGCGCAGAGGTCGGCGAGCGAGGTGCCGGCGCTGACGGTCGGGCAGTCGCAGGCGTCCGCGTCGGCGGGGGCCTCGTCCATGACGGCGTCGGCGGTGAGCACGCGGGAGCGGTCGACGTCCTGGATGAAGGAGGCGACGTACTCGTCGGCGGGTCGGGTGAGGATGTCCTCCGCCGTGCCCTGCTGGACGATGCGGCCGTCGCGCATGACGGCGATCCCGTCGCCGAGGCGCATGGCCTCGTTCAGGTCGTGCGTGATGAAGACGATGGTCTTCTTCAGCCGCTTCTGGAGTTCGAGGAGCTGGTCCTGCATGTCGCGGCGGATCAGCGGATCGAGCGCGCTGAAGGACTCGTCCATCAGGAGCAGGTCGGCGTCGGTGGCCAGGGCGCGGGCCAGGCCCACGCGCTGCTGCATGCCCCCGGAGAGCTCGTCGGGCCAGGACGTCTCCCAGCCGCCGAGCCCGCACAGCGCCAGCGCCTCGGCGGCGCGCCGTTCGCGCTCGGCCCGGGGGACGCCCTGGACCTCCAGTCCGTAGGCGGCGTTGGCCAGGACGTCGCGGTGCGGGAACAGCGCGAAGTGCTGGAAGACCATGCTGATCTTGGTGGAGCGTACGTGGCGCAGCTCACGCGGGGTGAGGGCGGTGAGGTCCTCGCCGTCGAAGAGGATGCGGCCGGCGGTGGGCTCCAGCAGTCCGTTGAGCATGCGCAGCAGCGTGGACTTGCCGGATCCCGACAGGCCCATGACGACGAAGATCTGGCCGGGCTCGACGCTGAAGGTGGCGTCGATCACAGCCGCCGTCGTTCCTTCGGCGCGCAGCTCGTCGCGGCTGGCGCCGCGTGCGAGGGCGCCGACCGCCGCCGCGGTCTCGTCGGGGTGTCTCCCGAACAGCTTGTAGACGTGTTCGGCCTGGAGCGTGGACACATGCACCTCGGGGGTCGTACCGGATCCGGCCCGCCGATGGGTCCGGCGGGACGGGGAGCGGTGCGGGATCGGCCCGCGCGCGCCTCGTCCTCCGGCCCGTAGGCCGGAGGACGAGGTTCCGCTCCAGCCGCGCGTTTGCCCCGGCGAATGCGGGGCAAACGGGGAGGTGATCCAGCTCACGCCCCGCGCGGGGGTTCGAATCCGCGAGGGCGGGTTCAGGACCGGCCCGCGACGGCGGGGTGCGCCGCCGTTTCGGGATCCTCCAGCATCGAGGTCCGCAGGTGGGCGAGGAGCCGGGTCAGCAGCCGGGAGACCTGCATCTGGGAGATGCCGAGGGCGGTGCCGATCTGGGCCTGGGTGAGCTCTTCCCCGAAGCGCATCTGCAGCATGCGGCGCTCGCGGTCGGTGAGCTGTTCGAGCAGCGGGGCCAGGGTCTGGATGTCCTCGACGAGCTCCATCGCGGGCTCTTCCTCGCCCATGACGTCGGCGAGGGTGTGGCCCTCGGTGGGCCCGTCGCCGTGCTCGGTGTGGGGGGCGTCGAGGGAGCCGCTGGTGTGCCCGTTGGCGGCCACGAGCCCCTCGACGACCTCCTCGTGCGTGAGGTCGAGGTGGGCGGCGAGGTCGGCGACGGTCGGCGAGCGGTCCAGCCGGACCGTCAGCTCCTCCTTCGCCTTGGCGATGTCGATGCGCAGCTCCTGGAGCCGGCGCGGGACGCGGACGGCCCAGCTGGTGTCGCGGAAGTGCCGCTTGATCTCGCCTGTGATGTACGGCATGGCGAGGGTGGAGAACTCGTTCTCGCGGGCCGGGTCGAAACGGTCGATGGCCTTGATGAGGCCGATCGTACCGACCTGCACGATGTCCTCTATGTCCCCGTTCTCACCGCGGCTCCGGAATCGCCGGACGGCGTACTGGACGAGTGAGGCGTTCATCTCGATGAGCGTGTTGCGGACGTACTGGTACTCCGGAGTGCCCTCGGAAAGTTCGCGGAGCCGCTTGAAGAAGGCCTTCGACAGCTCCCTCGCGTCCGACGGGGCGACTTCCCGGGGCTCGTCGATCCGGGGCAGGCCCGCACTGCGGGCGGCGGCCTCGGCGCTCCGGCGGGGGCCGGGCAGGACGGCGGCACTGGCGGCGTCGGTGTCGGTGATGTGGGCGATGGGGGCGGGTACCGGCATGGGGTTCGCTCCTTGGGCTGGTCGGCTTGCGGCGCGGGACCTTGACTGCCGTAGATGTTGGCCTCCTTCCGCTCGTACGTCAAGAAATACCGGAAACCGGTTTCGCGTCTTGCATCACATGAATCAAGTGGCGCATCATGACTCCATGGGGAGCATGACACGTCGACAAAACTGGACATTCCTAACGAATCACGCCCGCGTTCTGGTGACGATCGCCCGGGACCCGGCCGTGCGTCTGAGGGATGTCGCCGTGACGTGCGTACTGACCGAGCGGACGGTGCAGACGATCGTCGCCGACCTGGAGTCGGACGGGTACCTCCGGCGCGTCCGCGACGGCCGGCGCAACCGCTACGAGATCTCCCCGGGCGCCGTCTTCAAGCACCCCGCCGAGGCCGGCGTCCAGGTGGCCGGCCTGCTCGCCCTGCTCACCGGGGCGCCTTCCGCACCGGGCGTCCCGGAACCGCCCGCGGGGGGTTCCGGGTCCGAGGAGCTCGATCTGCCGGAGCTGGACGAGGCCGCACCCGACGCCGTCGCACCGGACGCCCCCGAGGGGGATCCCGCACCGGACCTCAGCGCCGGCCGGCGGGCCCCTTCGGGCTCACCGGGCGGCGCACGGCTCAGGTGACGCGGAAGCCGATGGCCTCGGGGTCGCGGTGGAAGGTGAGCCGGTCCCAGGTGGGGAAGGACAGGTCGGTGACGGCGATGAGCCGGCCCGAGGCGTCGTGCAGGGTACGGCGCACGGACAGTCCGCAGGAGGCGGCCGTGTCCGCCGGCCGGCTGGTGCGCGTCATGGTGATGGTCTCCGCCGCCCGGCCGTGCGCGGCGGCCCGCTCCAGCCAGCGGTGCAGCGGCCTCAGGTCCTCGTCGCGGGCTGCGCCCTCCCGGTCGAGGTAGCCGGCCAGTTCGGGGGTCCGGGCGACGGTGCGCGGGCAGAGGTGGGTCACCGCGTGCTGGAGCGTCTCCCCGGAGGGGCCGTAGGTGCGGTGGTGGTGGACCAGGGTGCGCTCGCCGCCGCTCATGCCGAGCAGCGCGGCGAGCGAGGGCGGCACCGTGACCAGGGTGAGCCGGGTGCGGGAGGACGGGGGCGGCGGGCCCGCCGCGCGGCCCGGCGCGTACGTCGCCCGCACCGTGTACGCCGCCGGCCGCGCGGCCGGTTCCGGCCTGCGGCGCGGCGGCGCGGCCGTCACGCCGGTCGCGGCCGTCACGCCGGAAGCGGCGGACGCGGCGGACGCGGCCCGGGTACCCCGCCGGCCGGTGACGATCAGCCCGTCGGCGCGCAGTTCCTGGAGGGCGGCGCGTACGGTCTGCCGGTTGACGCCGTAGCGGGCGGCCAGACTGCGTTCGGAGGGCAGCCGGGCGCCCCCGGAGGCGGGGTCGGTGCGGTCGAGTTCGTCCCGCAACGCTGCGGCGATCCGCTGGTACTTGGGCGTGGCGGCCGGGCCGCCGCCCCGCGAGGGGGAGGGCATGGCTTCTCCTCTGACGGGTGGTCAAGGACTGCGCGGTCTGCCCGACCAACGTAGCATTGGTCTATACCTTTCGGTACGGGTGTGGCCCCGACCGGCGCCACCTTGGCCGAATCCCCACTCCGGGAGCCGCGCCCCCTCAGCCGCGCAGGGGGTTGGGCAACGGCAGGTAGCGCGCGTCGGCGCCGTCCGCCCGGGTCCACCGCAACAGCAGGTTCGTCTTGGCCGGAAGCCCGGCGGCGGTGAGGAGTCCGGCGATCTCCGGGAGCCCGTACGCGGCGTCGTAGCGCAGGAACTCCTCGCGGACCGCCGGCCACACCGACCCGGCGCACTGCGGATGACGCTCGGCCAGGATCCCCGCGATCTCCGCGAGGTGGTTGACGACGAGGCAGTACACCAGCCGCTGCCAGGCGTCCTCCCGCGGCACGTCCCCGGGGAGTTTCACCCCCTCCGCGTCGCGGAAGAGGGCCTGCACCGGCATGCCCCGGCCGTCGACGGCGACGAGGCAGTTCTGGAGGTGGGCCTCCAGCACGATCCCGTGCCGGGCGAACAGGTCCAGCACGGGAGGCACGACATGGCGCAGATAGGCACGCCACCACGCCTCCGGCGCGACGGCGCCCGCCGGCGCGCCGCAGGGGAAGCCCTCCGCCAGTGCGGCGGCCAGCAGCGGCGTCGCGCCCGGGACCACGGCCGCGCGCAAACCGTCGCGGACCAGGACGGCGAGTTCCTCGAAGGCGAACGAGGCCGTGCGGTACCCCAGGTCCCGGAGCCAGACCGCGTTCGATCCCGTACGCGTCCGCAGTCCGGCGAACCCGGCCTCCACGGCGGCGTCGACGCGCCGCAGCCTGAGCAGGTCGTGCCGCCACAGCCGGCGCACGTCGTTGGTGATCCGCACGTCGAGGCTGAACTTCGCGAACAGGTCGGCCTCCGGGTCCGGCGCGTACACGGTCCGGATCGAGGCGGTGGGCCACACCGGGAGCCGGGTCGGTCCGAGCCGCAGCAGGCGCCCGTCGGCGAAGGCCTCGCGCACGCCCGGGCGTCCGGCGACCAGGTCCAGCTGCCAGGGGTGCGCCGGCAGCGACCGGTAGCCGGCGGGCGGACGCGGTCCGCCCAGGAGCTCCCCGAGCGCGTCGACCGCGTCGGACGCCGCCGGGCCGCCCTCCTCGACGGCCTGGTCCTCGCGCAGCCCGAGCAGGACCAGCGGGAAGCTCGCGCGGGCCTCGGGGGCGTACGGCAGCCAGCCCGAGGCGGGGGCCCCGCCGCGGGCCTTGGGGGCGGGGTGGTGCGGATGGCCCATCACCAGGGCCTGTTCCGACCGGAGGTACGGGTCCTGCGGCGGCTCGGCGAGGGCCCGCGCGGCCAGCAGCGCGGCGACGGTGTCGCGGCTGTCGGTGATCTCGCCGGGGAGCTCGTCGTTGGGGACGCCGGTGTACCGGAGCAGTTCCTCGGAGGTCAGCTTGACCAGTTCCGCGTGGGTGAGCGGATGCCAGCCGTTCTCGGTGGCCAGTTCCGGGTCGGTGGGCCGGCGCCCGCCGCGCACCCGGAGCCGGCGGCCGCTGCCGCGCAGCCGGTGCACCTGCCCGCCCTCCGCGTCGGCCGCTTCCCGCAACAGGCAGTTCAGGAGCGGAGTGGCGGCGTATGCGTCGGCGGCGGCGTTGAGGTCCACTGGTTCCATTCGGTCCATCCGGAGCGCCGGCGACCCGCGCGCGGGTCATCGGCCGTGATCTTCAGTATCGGCGATGATGACATGATCATCAGGCAAAGCGATCCGAAAGGAACGGGACCCTGGACCGCAGCACGCACCTCCCCGACCCACCCGGCTCACCGGACCCGTCGGGATCGTCCGCCCCGTCGGAACCGTCCACCCGGCCGGATGCCGTCGCCCCTCCCGGCCACCCTGCCTCACCCGCCGAGGAGGGCGTCGCCGCCGCGCTGGCCGGCGTACGCCCCGCCCTCGGGCCGGCGTACGAGGCCGCGCTGGACGGGGCGCGGGCGGCGGTGCTCACCCGGCTGTGGCGGGCCCTGGCCTTCGAGCCGCTGCCGTGGGTGCTGCACCGGGAACACGGCCCGGACTCGCTGACGCTGCGTCTGACGGGGGGCCGCCGGCTGGAGGGGCCGCCCGCGGACCCGTACGCGACCGCGGCCTACGTGAGCGAGGTGCGCCTCGACGGGCGCGTCCACCGGCAGGCCGCACGGCTCGTCACGGCACTGGACGTACCGCACGGCGCCGCCTTCGCCGCCGAGCTGGACGACAGCACGGCCTCCCTCGCGCTGTCCCGGGCCGGGCAGCCGGCGGGACCGCGGGCGGACCCGACGAGCACCTGGGAGTGGGAACAGCGGGTGGTCGACGGGCATCCCTACCACCCCAACTGCCGCTCCCGGCCCGGCTTCTCGGTGGCCGAACAGCTGGCGTACGCCCCCGAGCACGGGCCGCTGGTCGAGCTCGGGCTGCTCCCCGTCCGGGCCGAGGAGTGCCTGGTGACCGGGGAGTGGCCGCAGGAACTGCGGGACGGCGGCCGGATCCTGGTCCCGGTCCACCCGTGGCAGGCAGCGCACGTGCTGAAGGGCGAGGGCGCCGCGCCGGCCGGCGGTGCGGGCGGGATCGCGGCGCATCCGCTGATGGCGCTGCGCACGCTCGCCCCGGCGGACGGCGGCGCCCACGTGAAGACGGCGCTGAGCACCCGGCTGACCTCCTCCGTACGGGACATCTCCGGCTACTCCATCGAGACAGCGGCCGTGGTCTCGGCATTCGCCCACGCCCTGACCGAGCGGCTCGACGGCCGGCTCCACATCACCCGCACCCTGGGCGCGGCCACCGCGCACAGCCCGGACCTGGCGGCGGTGCTCCGCGAACCTCCGGAGGCCTACGCCGGCCCCGGGGAGCGGGTCGTGCCGGTGGCGGCGCTCGCGGGCACCCCCCTGGCCCGTTCCGCCGCGTGGCGGGCCGGTTTCGCCCGCCTCGCGCTCTCGGTGTGCCTGCGGGTCCTCGACCTCGGGGTGGCCCTGGAGGGCCACGGCCAGAACCTCCTCGTGGTCCTCTCCCCCACCGGTGACCCGCTGCGCCTGGTCTACCGGGACCTCGCCGACATCCGGATCAGCCCGGCGCGCCTGGCCCGGCACGGGCTGCCGGTACCGCCCCTGTCGGGCCGGCTCGTCACGGACGACGAGGGGGTGCTGCGGCGCAAGCTGTTCGGGTCGCTGGTCGCCGGGGCACTCGCCTCGACGGCGGGTTCCGGGGCGGCCTTCGGGGAGGACCTCGCGGCTGCGCTCGACGGGGTCGCGCCCACCGCCGACACCGGGGCCCTGCGCGCCAGGCCGCTGCCGGTGAAGGCGCTCACCCTGATGCGACTGAGTCCGGGCGTGGCCGGGGACCAGTGGGCGCGGCTTCCGCAGCCGCCGGGCGGAGGCTGATCGGGGGTGAGTCGCGGGGCCGGGCGGGCTACGTTCAGGGCATGACAGAGACCTCGTACCTCCATTCCGTACGGGCGTCCTACGACGCCGTCGCCGTCGACTGCGCCCGGCTGGCCGGGCCGGCCATGGCGGCCAGGCCGCTGGACCGGGCGATGCTGGCCGCGTTCGCCGAATGCGTGCGCGGTGGTGGCGGGGGCGGGGCGGTCGCCGACCTGGGCTGCGGCCCGGGCCGGGTGACGGCGCACCTGGACGGGCTCGGCGTACGGACGTTCGGGGTGGACCTGTCCCCCGCGATGGTGGCGGTGGCCCGGCGCAGCCATCCGGGGCTGCGGTTCGAGGTGGGCTCGATGGCCGCGCTGGACGTGGCAGACGGAGTACTGGGCGGGGTCGTGGCCTGGAACTCGACCGTTCACGCCCCACCCGGGGAACTCCCGGCCGTCTTCGCGGAGTTCGCGCGGGTCCTGGCGCCGGGCGGCTACGCGCTGGTGGCCTTCGAGGCCGGGGAGGGGCGGCGCCGGCTGGAGCATGCCTACGGCCATCCGGTCGACCTCGACGTCCACCGGACCCCGCCCGCCCTGATCGCCGACCTGCTGACCGGGGCCGGCCTGCCGGAAACGGCCCGCCTGACCCGCGAGCCCACCTCCGACGAAGGCTCCCCACAGGCCTTCCTCCTGGCCCGCAAGCCCCCGGCGGGCTGACCCCGGAGCGCGTGGCCCGCCGGAGGGCCTCGGAGCGGGGGCGCAGGGCCCGGGGCTCGTACGGGTGCGCGGTGCGATAAGCCGTTCGGGCGACAATAGGGTGCGGGCGGGCCCGCCTTCTCCGCGTTCGGGCCGCGCGGTGGCAGGAAGGGGGGATGACCCTCCCACGCCGCCGGGTCCTGGCGGGCACTGCCGCCGCCGTCCTGGCCACCGCCGGGGCCGCCGGCCGGGCCCCCGACTTCGGGGCGCTGGCGCGGGCGATGGACGGCCGGCTGATCCTTCCGGGTGACGGGGACTACGCCGAGGCCCGGCAGCTGTTCCAGCCCCGCTACGACTCCGTCGCACCGGCGGCCGTGGCCTACCCCGCGCACGCCGGTGACGTCGCCGTCTGCCTGGACTTCGCCCGCCGCGCCGCCGTACCGGTGGTGCCCCGCGGCGGCGGCCACAGTTACCCGGGGTGGTCCACCGCGGCCGCCGGGCTCGTGGTCGACGTGGGGGCGATGGCCCGGATCACGGTCGGCGGGACCGAGGCCCGGATCGGCGCGGGCGCCCGCCTCGCCGAGGTGAACGCGGTCCTCGCCGCGCGGGGCCTGGGCGTCCCGGCCGGGCTGTGCCCCTCCGTCGGCATCGCCGGCCTGACCCTGGGCGGCGGGCTGGGCCTGTCCTCCCGCGCCCACGGAACCACCTCCGACCGGCTCCTCGGCGCCCGGGTGGTGACCCCCGACGGGGTGGTGCGGGAGACCGACGCCGGAACCGACCCGTCGCTGTACTGGGCCCTTCGCGGGGGCGGCGGCGGCAACTTCGGGGTCGTCACCGAGTTCCGGTTCCGCACCCATCCGGTCGGTGACGCCGCCACCGCCGAACTGCACTGGCCCGCCTCCGATTCCCCGTCCGTGCTGGGCGGATGGCAGCGCTGGCTGGGCGAGCTCCCGGATCCGTTCTGGAGCCAGGTCGAGTTCACCCTGGAACCGGGTACCGCGTCCGTTCCGGCCGTACGGGTCGTCTGCCTCGACGGACGTGCCGAGCTGGAGCGGCAGCTCACCCGGCTCGCCGGCCTGGTGGGGCGGGAGCCGCGCGACAGCCGGGTCGTCGTACGGAGCCACGGGGACACCCTGCGGGCGATGGCCGGCTGCCAGGAGCGGACCGAGGCACAGTGCCGGCTGCCGGGCACCCTGCCCGGCCGGGACCCGCGCGGCCGCCTGGGCCGGGACTCCTACGCGGCCCGCTCCGACTTCTGGAACGCGCCCGGACTGACCGACGGCGCGGTGCGCGCGGTGCTGGACGCGGTCCGGCGGTACGAGCGGGCCGTACCGCCCGGCGGGCGCGGGGTGATCCAGCTCGACGGGGTGTGCGGCGGGGCCGTGAACCGGGTACCGGCCGCCGCGACCGCCTTCGTCCACCGCGACAGCGCCTTCCTCGCCCAGTACCTCGTCTACTGGCCCGATTCCGCGACCGCCGCCGAGGTCGCCCGGCACCAGGGCTGGCTCGACCGGCTGTGGCAGGACCTGCGCCCGTGGGCGGGCGGCCGTGCCTACCAGAACTACGCCGACCCGAAGCTGACGGGCTGGCGGGAGGCGTACTACGGGCCGAACCTCCCCCGCCTGGAGGAGGTCCGGCGGTCCTACGACCCCGGCCGGCTGTTCCGTTTCCCCCAGGCCGTCTGATCCGTCACGAACAGGAGCAGGGCATGCGACGTATGTTGACGGCGGTGGCGGCCACGGCCGCACTGCTGCTGCCCGGCGGGCCGCTGCCCGCCGCCGGGACGGCGAGCGCGGAGGCGGCCGCCGGACAGTGGTCCGCGCGCGAGGCCGCCGCGTTCTGGACGGCGGAACGGATGGCCTCCGCCCTCCCGGTACCCGACCCGCCCGCCGATCCTCCGGCCGGCTCGGCCGCGCCGGAGCCGGCGGCTCCGGACACCTCCGCGCCGGACGGCCTGACGGCCGGAACCCCGGCGGGCCCGGGTCCGGCGGGCGCGGCCCCGGGGGCCGCGGACCCGGCGGCGGGAACTCCGGCTCCGGCAGCCCCCGTTCCGGCCGAAGAGGCCCCGGTGGGGCAGGACCCGGCGGCGGGAACTCCGGCGGGGCAGGTTCCGGAGTCGGGACAGGCCGCGACCGGGCAGGCGCCGGCCGGGCAGGTTCCGGCGGCCGACGTCCCGGCCGGACCGGCTCCCGTACCGGCTCCCGGGGCGGAGCCACCGGTGGCCGGGAACGCCGGGCCGCAGGAACCGGCCGCCCCGGCGTCCACACCGGCTCCGGCGGGTGAACCGGCCCCGCCCGGCCCCGCGCCGGCTGTCCCGGAGGCCGGCACCGGCGTCCCCGCGGCCACCGGCGCCCCCGCGGCTCCGCCGTCCCCGGCCGGCAGCCCCGCTCCGGCGGCTCCGGACGTGCCCGTCCTCCCCGGCGCTCCCGCGACCCCGTCGGCCCCCGTCACCCCGACCGGGCCGGCGCTGCCGACGCCCGTCCCCGCACCGGTGCCCGCACCCGCCGACACCGTTCCCGCGCCCGCCCCGCGTCCCGTGCGGCCGGTCCCGAAGCCCACGCCGAAGCCCGTCGCCGCGCCGATCCCCGCGTCCGCACGGGCCGGTGTCGGCAAGGACTTCGACGGGAGCCCGGCCGTCGGGCGGATGTTCGTCATGAAGGGCGGCGGCGCGTACTTCTGCACCGCCAGCGTGGTCTCCTCCCCCGGCCGCAACCTGGTGCTCAGCGCGGCGCACTGCCTGCTCGGTCCGGACTCCCGGCAGGTGGCCTTCGTACCGCGCTACACCAAGGCGAAGCCGCAGCCGTACGGCATGTTCCCCGTGCTGCGGGACGCCGCCGGGCGCCCGAAGATGTGGATCGACCCCCGCTACCGCCGCGAGGGGGCCGACCGCGCCGCCACCCTGGACGCCGCCTTCGCCCAGGTCGGCCCGAACGCGCGGCGGACGGCCGTGGAGACCGCCGTCGGCGGGAACCGCCTCGTCACCGGGGCCACCTTCGCGCACGCGCGGGTGACGCTGATCGGCTACCCGTCGTCGGCGGCACGCCCGCGCGTGTGCTTCAACCGGACGACGAAGTTCACCAGCCGGGACGCGAAGATCCCCGGCTCGTTCCTGCGGATCGCCTGCACCGGCTATCCGGGCGGCACCAGCGGCGGCCCGTTCCTCACCCGCTACGACCAGCGCACCGGCACCGGTGACGTGGTCGGCGTCATCGGCGGCTGGAAGACCGGCGGGACCCACCCCGACACCTCCTACAGCGCCTACTTCGGCGCGCAGATCAGGAAGCTGTACCAGGCTGCGGTCGCCGGGGCGCGGGTGGGGTGAGCACCCGCACCCAGCGGGTGCGGCGCGGGTTGCCCACCGTGCGCGGGGTGGCCGGGACACCGTCCCCGGCGGTCAGCGGGTCGGCCGGGGCGAGGGCGAGCTGGCGGCGCAGGTCGGCGAGGGCGGCGTGCACCGGCGCGAGGATGACCTCCGCGCGGGGGTGGATGAGGGCGAGGGCGTGCGCGGTGGTCTCGATCGTCTCGGCGGCGTCCTCCGCGGCGGTACGGCTCCACCCGCCGGGTTCGCCGTCGCCCCACGGCACGACGGCGTCGTAGAGGTGACAGGCGGCATCGGCCGCGGCGTCGGCCCGTTCACCGACGCCCGGCGCCGCGATGGTCGGCAGCAGCTCCATGCCCGGTCAACGAGCGGGGCCCGCCGGGGGAACGAGGACCCGGGCCGTCACTTCCCCCGGAGGCGGCGTGCGACGGCGTGCGACCCGGCGGTGGCCGCGGCGGCGAGGCCGAGGCCGAGCGCCAGGTCCCGTACCCGGGTGGGACGCAGTACCCCGGCGCGACGCAGCCGGCCCCGGGCCCAGAGGGTGAAGGGGACGACCACGAGCGGGGAGGTCGCCGCGCCGGGGGTGTAGCCGCGGGCCGCGGCGGCCTGGGCGAGGTGGACCAGGCCGTGGAGGCCGAAGCCGTCGAGGGCGCACTGGTAGAAGGCGGAGCGTCCGCCCGTGCGGTGGCCGTCGGCGGCGGCGGCCGCGACGACGGCGCCCATGACGGCGACGGCGGTGGCGAACTCCCGGCCGTCGACATCGGTGACGGCGCGCCACACGCGGTCGGGGACGCCGGGATGGCGGGCGCGCAGGACCGGTACCCGGGTCCGGGACCAGCGGGCCATGGTGGCGACTTCCTCCAGGTCGTGCACCGCCCAGGCGGCGAGCAGTCCGAAGGTGGCGAGGGCGAGGGCCGGTGCGTCCGGCGTGTCGGCGTTCACAAGGCGACAGTCTGCAACAGGGGACGACGCGGGCCGTCGCGGGCCCCCGGCGCATAGGCTGGGCCGATCATGAGCCTCAGAGTCCGTTCCCGTGACCGTGGCGCCGAGGGCGGCCGCGTCCCCGGCCGTGCCCGTACCGGCCGCCGGAAGCCCGGTGCGCTGGCCCAGCTGTCGCTGGTGCTGCGCACGCCCGCCCGGGCGGGCGAGCCGCTGTTCGCGCGGGCGCCCTCGCGCTGGCAGCGGATGTTGCCGTACCTGGTCGTCGGCGTGTTCGTGGTGACGCTGATACCGGTGACGATCGCCGTACTGGTCAACGACTACGCGCTGGCCGGCGGCTGGGCGGGGGCGCTGGGCGTGGCGCAGACCGTGCCGCTGCTGCTGGCGGTGACCCGGCCGATGGCGGCGTGGGGCATCGTGCTCGCCGCCGACGTGGCCGGTGCCGTGCTGCTCATCGGCGCCGACCGGGTGGCCGGGCACGCGTGGCCGTGGCCGCCGATGGTGGTGGTGGGTTACCTGGCGCTGATGGTCTGCCTGGGGCTGCGCGAGTCCATCCGGACGCTGGTCCAGGTGTGGCTGGTGACGGGTGCGGCCGGGGTCGTGCTCGGCTTCTTCGACCCGGACGGGGTGACCAACACCGCCGCCCTGCTGTTCGTGCTGGCCGGAGCCCTGCTGGCGCTGACCGGGGCGCTGCGCGGGCTGGGTGACGCGCAGCAGCGGATCGCCGAGCAGGAGAGCATCAGCGAGGCGGAGCGGGCCCGGCGGACGCTGCTGGAGGAACGGGCGCGGATCGCGCGGGAGTTGCACGACGTGGTGGCCCACCACATGTCGGTGATCACCGTGCAGGCCGATTCCGCGCCGTACCGGCTGCCCGGCATGGCGGAGCCGGTGCGCGAGGAGTTCGAGGCGATCGCCGCCAGTGCGCGCGAATCGCTGGGCGAGATGCGGCGGTTGCTGACGGTGCTGCGCGGTGACGGTGCGGGCGGCGCGGCCGGCGGTGACGGAGAGCGGGCCCCGCAGCCGGGGATCGGCAGGCTCCAGCAGCTGGTGGAGGCGACCGTACGGGCCGGGCAGCCGGTGGAGCTGTCGCTGGCCGCCGGTGCGGGCGAGGGGGTGCCGCCGGCGGTGGACCTGTCGGCGTACCGGATCGTCCAGGAGGCCCTCGCCAACGTGGTGCGGCACGCGCCGGGGGCGCGGACCCGGGTGTCGGTGTCCCGTGACTCCGGGGAGGTGCTGGTGCTGGTGGTCAACGGGCCGGCCCGGGACACCGTGGTGGAGCTGGAGGGTTCGGGCACGGGGCACGGTCTGGTCGGGATGCGCGAGCGCGTACGGTTGACCGGCGGCACGCTGGACACCGGGCCGCTGCCCGACGGGGGCTTCCGGGTGGCCGCCCGGCTGCCGCTGGACGGCGGGGCGGACGCACCCGGCGTGAACGAGACGAGCGAGGACAGCAGTTGACCATCCGCGTGATCATCGTCGACGACCAGGCCATGGTGCGGGCGGGGTTCGCCGCGCTGTTGTCGGCGCAGGCCGACATCGACGTGGTGGGCGAGGCCGCCGACGGGCGCCAGGGCGTCCAGGTCTCGCGCACGGTGCACCCCGACGTGGTGCTGATGGACGTACGGATGCCCGAGCTCGACGGGCTCTCGGCGGCCCGCGAGCTGCTCGATCCGCCGCCCGGGGTGGTGCACCGGCCGAAGGTGCTGATGCTGACCACCTTCGACATCGACGACTACGTCTACGAGGCGCTGCGCGCGGGAGCGTCCGGGTTCCTGCTGAAGGACGCCCCGCCGGCGGATCTGATCGCTGCGGTCCGGGTGGTCGCCTCGGGCGAGGCGCTGCTGGCCCCCTCGGTGACCCGGCGGCTGATCGCGGACTTCGTCCGGCAGCGGCCGGCCCCGCGCAAGGACCCGGCGCTGCGCCTGAACGGGCTGACGCCGCGTGAGACCGAGGTGCTGGAGCTCATCGCGCGCGGCCTGTCGAACCAGGAGATCGCCGCCCATCTGGTGCTGGCGGAGCAGACGGTGAAGACGCACATCGGGCGCGTGCTCGGCAAACTGGACCTGCGCGACCGTGCCCAGGCGGTCATCTTCGCGTACGAGGCCGGTCTGGTGCGGCCCGGCGACTCGGCCTGACCGCGAGCGGTTCCTCTCCTCCACCCCCTACCGGGGTATGACATCCGGGTTGGCTCCCCGGTGCGACGTGCCGCCGGGTACCTCCTTCTTACCTTCCTCCTCGTCACGAGGAGAGGAGAAGGGGCATGCGCCGCTTCGCAAGGACCATGGGGGCGGCCGCGCTGGCCCTGGCCGTCGTCGGGGGAACCGCCGGCTGGGCCGCGGGGGACAGCCAGGCCGTGGTCACCGGGCCGCCTCCGGGCACCGCCGCCTGGCGGGCCGACAGCTCGGCGGGGCGCCCCCTGCCGGACCCGCAGACGGCCCCGCCGGCCGAGGTCGCCCGGTTCTTCGCCGGCCTGGACGAGACCCGCCGGCGGGAACTCCTGCGCGCTCACCCGCTGGTGGTCGGCAATCTGGAGGGGGCGCCCCTCCCCCTGCGGTACGAGGCCAACCGGTTGGCCGTCATCGCCACGGGCGAGGCCAGGTACGCCTCCCTCGCCGCTCAGGGCCGCCGGATCCTGGCCTTCGACCCGCGGGGGCGGGGCCAGGTCGCCGAGGTGTTCGGGGACCTGGAGCACGCGGCGCACGTCTCGGTGATCGTGCCGGGGTCCGACAACGACGCGACCTCCCACGACGCCCCGCGCACACCGGCCACCGGCCCGGCCGGCATGGCGAAGTCCCTGCGGGCGGCGACGGGCGGCCAGGGCGCCGTCATCGCGTGGACCGGCTACACCACGCCGGTCGGGGTCGGCCTGGACGCGGCGGGCGGCCGGCTCGCCGAGGCCGGCGCGGTCCGGCTGGCCCGGTTCACCGCCGGGCTGGACGCGGTCGGCGCCCCCGACCCGGTGCTGTTCTGCCACAGCTACGGCTCGGTGGTGTGCGGGCTGGCCGCCCGCCACACCGACGCCTCCGACATCGTCGTGTTCGGGTCGCCCGGGATGCGGGCCGGCCACGTCAGCGCCCTGCGCACCGGCGCCCGCGTCTGGGCCGCGCGCGGCCCGTCCGACTGGATCGCCGACGTTCCGAACGTCGAGGTCGGCGGGATCGGCCACGGCGCCGACCCCGCCTCCCCCGCCTTCGGTGCCCGCCGGGTCCCCGCGGCCGACGTCCAGGGCCACACCGGCTACTTCGCCCCGGGCACGCGCTCCCTGGCCGCCTTCGCCACGATCGCGAAGGGGGAGTCCCGATGAACGCGACCCTCCTGCGCGGGGCGGCCGAACGGATCGACCGGCGGACCCCCGCCCACCGCGACCGGGCCGTCGACGGGCTGCGCGCACTCGCGCTGCTGGCGGTGCCGACCGGGCACTGGCTGCTCGGCGGCTTCACCGTGGACGCCGGGGGCGGACTGCACAACGCGAGCCCCCTCGCGTCGTTCGGCGGGCTCGCCCCGGCGAGCTGGGTGCTCCAGATGCTCGGTGTCTTCTTCCTCGTCGGCGGCTACGCCTCCGTCCTCTCCTTCCGGCGGCGCCCGGGTTCCACCCGTGCCTGGCTGAAGGGGCGGATCGTCCGGCTGGGGCGGCCGGTGCTCGGGGTGACGGCGGTGTGGGCGCTGGCCGCGCCCCTGCTGTACGCGGCGGGGGTCCCTGAGGCCACCTTGCGGACCGGGGCCACGCTGGTGGTCCAGCCCCTGTGGTTCGTCGGGGTGTACGTCGTCGTGACCGCGCTGACCCCGTACTGCGTGCGGGCCGCGCACCGGCTCGGGGGGTGGGCGGCGGCCCCGCTGCTCGGTTCGGTCGCGGTGGTGGACTTCCTGCGCTACGGGCCGTTCGCCGAGGCGGTGCCGTCCTGGCTGTCGGTGCTGAACGTGCTGCCGGGCTGGCTGTTCGCGTACCAGCTGGGCGTGTCCTGGGGCGAGCGGCGCATCGGACGGCGCGGGGCGTGGCTGCTGCTGGCGGGAGGGGCCGCGCTGTTCGCCGTCCTGCTGGTGGTCTTCCACTACCCGGCGTCGATGGTCGGGGTGCCGGGTGAGGCACGCACCAACTCGCACCCGCCGTCGTTGCTGGTGCTGGCGCTGGCCTCGGCGCAGTCGGGGGCCGCGATCCTGCTGCGGGACCGGCTGGCGCGGCTGCTGGCCCGGCCGCTGCTGTGGGCTCCGGTGGTGGTGGTCAACCTGTGCGCGATGACGATCCTGTGCTGGCACCAGAGCGCCATGCTGGCGGCGGCCGTGCCCGCTTCGTTCGTGGGCGGGGTGGCCGGTCTGACGACGGCGCCCGTGACCGTGGGGTGGATCGCCGCGCGGCTGGCGTGGATGCCGCTGTTCGCGGTGCTGCTGGTGGTCATCGCCCGGTACGCGCGCCGGTTCGAGGAGCCGCCCGCGGACGGCCGGGGGGCTTCGCCGGCCCGCAAGGCCGTGGCGGGGGTGCTGGCGGCGGGGTTCGCGGTGTTCGCCCTGGGCCTCGCGTAGGCGCACGGCCCGGGATGCCCGGACGGCGGCGGGGGCCCGCGCCCCCGTGGACGGCGAGAGCGCCGCTCCCTGTGGGGGGCGGCGCTCTCGTCAGGTGCGGTGCCGGGTGCCGTCCCGGCCGCCGGGTCAGGCGATGGAGGCCGCCACGATGGCGGCGACCGCGAGGTTGCAGCAGGCCGTGACCCAGACGGCCGGGTGCGGCTCCGGGTCGACGACGATGGCGCCGAGCTTGCCCGGGGTGACCAGGTCCAGCACCAGGAAGGCCACCGCCATCAGGATCAGGCCGAGCAGGCCGAACGCGGCGGTGGACAGCAGGCCCTTGCCGAAGTCGTCGTACGTGGTCCAGATGGAGGTGAAGACGATGCCGCCGATGCCGAGGAGCGCGGAGCTGAGCAGGAGGGCGGCGTTGCGGTTGCGTTCCTCCCAGATCTGCTTCGGGAGCTTCCCGGGCGTCAGCACGTCCACCAGGACGATGCCGAGGATCAGCAGCACCAGGCCGAGGGCGCCGAACGCGCTGGTCCGGCCAAGTCCGTTGATGATGTCGCTCATTGAGAAGCCTGTCTCCGGGGTGGGTAGGAAGGGTGGCGTACCTGCCGTGGGCTGGCCGAATCTATCGCACGGCCCGGCGGTGGACCATGGGGAGGTCAGGAAATGGCAAAGGTCAGGGCCGCGCGGGCCGGGGAGGCGCCGGAGCTGACCGCGCTGGTGCTGCGTTCCAAGGCGTACTGGGGGTACGACGCGGAGTTCCTGGCCGCGTGCGCACCGGGGTTGCGGATCGGCGGCGGGGAGGTGGCGGCCCGGCGGATCGTGGTGGCGGAGGACGAGCGCGGGCGGGTGCTGGGCCTCGCGTCCCTGGAAGATCCGGAGGAACCGGAGGAACCGGAGCAGGTGGTTCCCGAAGGGGTGGGCCCGGGGCCGCGGGCGCGGCTCGGGCTGCTGTTCGTGGAGCCGGCCGCCATCGGCCGGGGCGTCGGGCGGCTCCTGTACCGGGACGCGCTGCGCCGGGCGGCCGCCCTCGGGGTGCGCAGGCTGCTCGTCGACGCCGATCCGCACGCGGTGGGCTTCTACCGGGCGATGGGCGCGGTGCCCTCGGGCCGCTCCCCCGACGGTCTGGTCCGTTTCGAGGTCGCTCCGGTGCCGCTGCCGGGCTGGGCGCGGGCCTGGACGGGCGGGGCGCCGGCCGTGCACGTGGGCAACGTGGCCGAGTTCAACGCGCAGTTCCGTGACCCGTCGCTGGACGTGGGGCAGCGCGCCGCCCACCACTACGCCTGCCTGGCCGCCTTCTACAGCCCCTGCCCGGCGGTGCTGGTGCTGCCCCGGGCGGTGCCGGCGGGCTGGGTCCGCCTGGTCGGCCGGCAGTTGGACTGGGGGCCGGAGGTGGAGGTGTACGACGGCCTGGCCGAGCGGGGTTCCGGCCTGTCGGAGGCCGTACGGGCCCGGCCGGTGCTCGCCCGGCGGGTGACCGGGCGGGGGCTGCCCCTCGTCCCGTGGGGGCGGACGGCGGGGTTCGCGCGGCTGGCTGGCCGGCCGTGGCGGCCCGAGGAGCTGCGGTACGAGTCCAAGTCGGCGGCGCACGCCCTGTTCGGCCGGATCCTGGCGGGCGGAGGGCATCCGGGGATCGTGCTGCCCACGCAGTGGCGGGCCGGAAACCGCTGGACGGCGCGGCGGCTGCTGGCGGCGCGGGCCCGGGCGGGCGAGAGCACCGTTCTCAAATCGGAGCACGGTGTCGGGGGTTCGGGCACGACGGTGGTGACGCCCGCCCGGGTGCGGGAGGCGGGCGGGCCCCGGGCGGTGCTGCGCGGGCTGCCGCGGGGGCCGCTGCTGGTGGAGGAGTACGTACCCGGTCCGGCAGGAGCGGACGCGGGGCCGCGGGACCTCACCTACGACGGGTTCGTGGACGACGCCGGCCGGGTGCACGAGGTGGGCGCGGCGGTGATGGACGTGGCCGACGGCGCCTACCGGGGCGCGACGGTCGGGCCCGGTGTGGTGCCCGGGCGGCTGGAGGGGCCGCTGCTGACGTTCGGGCGGGCGGTGGGCCGGGAGCTGGCCGGCTCCGGGTACCGGGGCTGGTTCGACGTGGACTTCGTCGCCGACGCGGCGGGCCGGCTGGCGCCGACCGAGACCAACCTGCGGCTCACCGGCCCGTCGGTCGCCTTCATGGTGGCGGCGCGGCTCGACCAGCTCCGTGGTGCGGGGCACCTGGTACGGATCGTCGACCGGGTGGGGCTGGGGGCCCGGCTGCCGGACGCGCAGCTGGAGGAGTTGTGTGCCGGCCTGGCGCGGGAATGCGCGGAGCTGGGCGCGGTGTTCGTCCCGGCCGTCCCGACGGCGGCGTTCGATCCGGCGCCCTGGTTCGGGGTGCTGGTCGCCGCGCGCGAGGCCGGGGCGCTGGACGCGGCCGACGCGCT
Source organism: Streptomyces sp. NPDC006512 (assembly GCF_040611935.1). Taxonomy (NCBI): domain Bacteria; kingdom Bacillati; phylum Actinomycetota; class Actinomycetes; order Kitasatosporales; family Streptomycetaceae; genus Streptomyces; species Streptomyces sp. NPDC006512. The sequence goes on from NZ_JBEXPG010000004.1 coordinate 211,143, forward strand.
GGTGCGGGCGCGGGCCCTCGCGGTCGGCGAGGGCTTCACCCCGGCGGGGGTTCAGTCGTCGAAGTCGAAGGGGTCGGCCGGTTTCCGGGTGACGTAGACGGCCACGACGGCGGCGGCTGCCATCAGGGGGACGTTGAAGAGGTAGACGAGGGCGGCCTGGCGCGCCCAGTCCTGTTTGGCCGCCAGCCGGTAGAGGTTGTCCTGCGGCCACCAGGAGACCAGCAGGTACACGATCGCGAGGTGGGCGGCCTTGGTCAGGGCCGGGCCGCGGCGCTGGGCGAGCATCCCCCGGCGGCCGTTGAACAGGAACATCACCCCGAGGCCGAAGGCCAGGCACTCGAACAGGTAGAGCAGTCCGAAGAAGAAGGCCCAGGGGGCGGGGACGCCGCTGAGGTCGGTCGATCCGGGCCACAGGAGGTTCGTGAGGATCAGTGCGACCAAACCGGTCGCGAGGGACCCGCAGCCGACGGCCCACGCCGACGACCCGTCACCGGTACCCGCCGCGGAGTACTTGGCGGTGCCCGTGCGCGCCCCGTACCCGGACGGGGTCGGGGCGAGGAGGAGCGGCGGCTTCGGCACGCGGGCCCGGTCCTCCTGACCGCCCCGGGTGCGGGGCAGGGCGCGCAGGCGGATCACGGCGCGCGGCACCAGACCGGCCGGCACCTTGTCCCCGAGGTGGCCGCGGAGTTCCTCGACCTCCGGCAGGGCGCCGCCCGGGGGCCAGGGCGGCGCCCCGTGGGGCGGGGTGACGTAGGCGACGAGCCGTGGTGCGCCCCTGCCGCCGGTGACGGCCACCACGACGGCCGAGCCGACGAGCGGGTGGGTGCGGACCGCGGATTCCAGCGGGTGGGGGTCGACGGGCCGGCCGTCGAGGTCGAAGCGGTCACGGATGCGGCCGCCGAATTCCAGCAGTCCGTCCGAGCGCAGGCGCCCGAGGTCACCGGTGGGAAACGCGTCGCCGCCGCCGGGCGGGGTGAGGTGGATCTCCCCGTCGCGTACGTGGACGTCGCAGCCGGGGAAGGGGGTGCCCAGCAGGGCGAGCCGCTCGGGGTCGTCGAGCGGGCGGGGCAGCTGCGGCAGTTCGAACCGGGTGCCGTTGCCCGCGCACTCGGCGTGGCCGTAGACGTTCAGGACGCGGGCGCCGGGGCGCAGCGCGGCCTGGAGGGCGCAGTGGTCGTCGAGGTGGAGCCGGTCCCCGGTGACGGCGACCAGCCGCAGCGGCCCGGTGCCGGTGGCGGGGCGGGACTGCGCGGGGACGGCCGACCGGTCGGGGTCGGGCAGCAGGCCGAGTGCGCCGGCCGGGTCGGTGTGCAGCACGCTGACCCGTTCGGCGGCGACGGTCCGCAGCACGTCCCCGGGCTCCCGGGAGGGGTCGTCCGGGGGCAGCACGAGGGACCCGCCGGAGCACAGGGCCCGGGTCCAGCCGGCGGCGAAGGCGGTGACGTCGGGGCCGCAGGTGAACAGGTGCCGGTCCTCGGGGGTGAGCCGGGCGACCTCGGCCCAGCCCTCGTGGGCGGCGAGCAGCAGCGCGTGGCCGACGCGGACCGGCCGCGGCGAGGCCGAGCCGGTGAACAGGACCGCGGCCGGTGCGTCCTGCGGGGATCCGGGATCCGGGGCGGGGCGGGCCGGCGGATGGCCGGGCCGTTCGGCGATCCGGGCCGCCTCCGCGTCCAGGAGCAGGGTTCGCGTGCCGTCTCCCCGGTCGAGGCGGGCGTGGTGGGCGGTGTGGGTGAGCAGCAGGTCCGGCGACAGACCGGCGAGCAGGCGCCCGGCCGCGTGCGGGTCCCCGGCGTCGAGGAGGGCGTAGGTCCCGCCGGCCTTGAGGACGGCGAGGAGGGCGACGAGGAGGTCGGGCCGGAGGGTGGTGGCGACGGCCACCAGGGGGCGGTCGGGCAGGCCCCGCGCGAGGAGGTGGTGGGCCAGCCGGTTGGCGCGCGCGTCGAGTTCCGCGTACGCGAGGCCGTCCGGTCCGGCGCGGAGGGCGCGGGCGTCCGGGGTGTCCCGGGCACAGCGTTCGAAGCGTTCGAGGACCGTGTCGAGGGCGGGCCTGCCGGGTCGGGCGGACTGCGGTGCCTGCGTCATGTCCCGATGATGGCACCGCGGGCGGAGCCGCACGAGGGACCGGAGCACCCGCGAAGACGCTTTCCGCGGACGGGAGTTGAGCGCCCGTGCGGGTGGTCCGGCCACGAACCCTTGACCTGAAGTTATCTTGAGGTTTTAGCGTGTGGGTCATGGACATGGAAGTCACGGCGTGGACCTCGCTCCACAGCGCGCTCAACGCCCAGCAGGACCGGCGCCCCTTCAACCGCACCAGTCTTCGCCGCATCGCGGTCTTCGCCCGCCCGCACCGGGGCGGGCTGGTCCTCTTCCTGCTGCTCAGTGTGGTGGGGGCGCTGCTCGCGGTGGCGACGCCGCTGCTGGCCAGCCGGATCGTGGACGCCGTCGTGGACGGCGGCGACGGCGGGGTGGTGACCCGGCTGGCCCTGCTCATCGCGGTCATCGCGGTCGCGGAGGCGGGCCTCGGCCTGCTGACCCGCAAGCTGTCCGCCACGCTCGGCGAGGGCCTGATCCTCGACCTGCGGACGGCGGTGTTCGACCACGTTCAGCGGATGCCGGTCGCGTTCTTCACCCGGACCCGGACGGGCGCGCTCGTCAGCCGCCTCAACAACGACGTGATCGGCGCCCAGCGGGCCTTCAGCAACACCCTGTCCGGCGTGGTCGCCAACACGGTGACCCTGCTGCTGACCCTGGTGGTGATGCTCGGCATCTCCTGGCAGATCACCCTGCTGGCACTGGTGCTGCTGCCGGTGTTCGTGCTGCCGGCCCGCAGGATGGGCGTGCGGATGGCGGGCATGCAGCGGGAGGCCTCGACGCTGAACGCCGCGATGGGCACGCAGATGACCGAGCGCTTCTCCGCCCCCGGCGCCACCCTCGTCAAGCTCTTCGGCCGGCCGGCGGACGAATCCGCCGAGTTCGCGGCCCGCGCGGCCCGGGTGCGGGACATCGGCATCCGTACGGCGATGGCCCAGTCGGCCTTCATCACCGCCCTGACGCTGGTCTCCGCCCTCGCACTCGCCCTCGTGTACGGCCTCGGCGGCTACTACGCCCTGCGCGGCACCCTGGACGCCGGTTCCGTCGTCGCCCTCGCGCTGCTCCTGACCCGGCTGTACGCCCCCCTGACGGCCCTGGCCGGGGCCCGCGTCGAGGTGATGAGCGCCATGGTCAGCTTCGAGCGGGTCTTCGAGATCCTCGACCTGAAGCCGCTGATCTCCCAGAAGCCGGACGCCCGCCGGGTGCCCGAGGGGCCGGTGGCCGTGGAGTTCGACGGGGTCTCCTTCGGCTACCCGTCGGCCGACAAGGTCTCCCTCGCCTCCCTGGAGGAGGTCGCCACCCTCGACTCGCGGGGCGGCACCGAGGTGCTGCACGGGGTGTCCTTCCGCGCCGAGCCCGGCCAGATGGTCGCCCTCGTCGGCTCCTCCGGCGCCGGCAAGTCCACGATCGCCCAGCTGCTGCCGCGGCTGTACGACGCGGACGCGGGCGCGGTGCGCCTCGGCGGGATCGACGTACGGGACCTCACGGCCGACTCCATCCGCGACACCCTCGGCATGGTCACCCAGGACGGCCACCTCTTCCACGAGTCGGTACGGGCGAACCTGCTGCTGGCCCGGCCGGACGCCACGGAGGAGGAGGTGTGGGAGGCCCTGCGCCGCTCCCGGCTGGACGGGCTCGTCGCCTCGCTCCCCGACGGTCTGGACACCGTCGTGGGCGAGCGCGGCTACCGGCTCTCGGGCGGGGAACGCCAGCGGCTGACGATCGCCCGGCTGCTGCTGGCCCGCCAGCGGGTGGTGATCCTCGACGAGGCGACCGCCCACCTGGACTCCACCTCGGAGGCGGCCGTCCAGGAGGCCCTGGCCGAGGCCCTGAGCGGGCGGACGGCCGTGGTGATCGCGCACCGGCTGTCGACCGTGCAGGCGGCCGACCTGATCCTGGTGGTGGAGGACGGCCGGATCGTGGAACGCGGCACGCACACCGAGCTGCTGGCCGCGGGCGGCCGGTACGAGGAGCTCTACCGGACCCAGTTCGCGGCGGCCGGCCGCGCCCCGGGCGGCGCCGTGGCGGCCTCGGGAGCATGATGGCCGCGGGACCCGGCCCGGGCCCTTGCCGATCTTGGAGCGTGTCATGGACATCAAGCTGGAGCTGGTCGCCGTCCCCGTCACCGACGTGGACCGGGCCAAGGCCTTCTACGAGAGGATCGGCTTCCACGCCGATCACGACGTCACGGTCAGCGAGGAGATCCGCTTCGTCCAGCTCACCCCGCCCGGATCGGCCTGCTCGATCGCCCTCGGCAAGGGCCTGACCCGGATGGTCCCCGGGTCGCTGGACAACCTCCAGGTCGTGGTCACCGACATCGAGGAGGCCTACGCCGACCTCAGGGGCCGGGGCCTGGAGGTGACCGAGATCCAGGACATGCCCTGGGGATCGTTCGTCTACTTCTCCGACCCGGACGGCAACGGCTGGGCCGTGCAGCAGACGACGCCGCGCACCGCCGCGGACCCGGGGCGGGACGCGGCCGCGGGCTGAAGCCCCCCGCCACCCGGGCGGTCCGTACGCCGGGCCGGTGGCGCGCGTACGGACCGCGCGGGCGCGCCACCGGCCCGGGGCGGCCGTCAGTCGTCGAGGAAGACGATCCGCCGGGCCGGGCCCGAGGGGCCCTGGGCGGCCGCGGCCGTGAACCGGCCGGCCGGAACGGCCCGTTCCCGGCCCCAGGCGCGGATCTCCTCGATCTGTTCCGGGTTGTTGCGGCTGAGTGGCACCGTGTTGGCGAAGGTGTCCAGGACGAACGCGGGCCGCATGTGCTGCGGGCCGCCGCCCAGGTAGACCTCGGCGCCGACGTCGTGCAGGGCCGCCTCGATGTCGGAGCCCGCGAACCCGTCGGACAGCTCCACGAGCCGGGCGAGCTGCTCGGGATCGGGTTCGGTCTTCAGGTAACGGCGGTAGTAGATGCCGATGATCTCCTCCCGGTCCTGGGCGTCGGGCAGGTCGACGAAGAACAGCTCGTCGAAGCGGCCCTTGCGCAGCAGTTCGGGCGGCAGGCTGCGGACGTCGTTGGCGGTGGCGACGACGAAGGTGCGCGACTGCGACTCCTGGAGCCAGAACAGGAACTGCCCGATGATGCGCTGCGGGACCCCGGTCCCGTCGCCCGCGCCGGCCAGCCCCTTCTCGATCTCGTCGATCCACAGCACGCAGGGCGCGACCCGGTCGGCGGTCTCCAGCGCCTCCCGGAAGCGGCCCTCCGACTCGCCCAGGTACTTTCCGTGGATGGAGCCCATGTCCAGCCGGTACAGGGGAAGTTGCCACTGCGCGGCGATGGCCTTCGCCGAGAGCGACTTGCCGCAGCCGGGGACGCCCACCAGCAGGACCCCGCGCGGCGGCCGCAGGTCGGTGGCGCGCAGGTCGGCCTGGAGCAGCCGGCCGCGGCGGCGGAGCCAGTCGCGGAGGTTCGACAGGCCCCCCACCGCGTAGTCGGCGGCCTTGAGCGGGACCTTCTGCAGACCGGTCAGGTCGTTGAAGATGCGGTCCTTGGAATGGGCGAGGGCCACGACGTCGCCCGCCTCCACGGAGCCCTTCGCGGCGACCGTGGCCATCAGGTTGATCGCCTCCCCCTCGGTGACCCCGACGAGGAACTCGGCGGCCCGCCGGGTGTCCCCCTCGTCCCAGGCGATGGGGATGTGGCCCCGGTGGTCGTCGAGGAACGCGGAGATCGTCGCGTACATCTCGTCGGCATCGGGCGGGTCGAGCTGGAGGCCCATGCCGAGCCGCTGGAGACCGCTCCACACGGGGCTGTCGGTGATGAGGATGACGCTGCCCATGTTGGTGTCGGCCAGCCGGGCGAGTTCGGCGACGTGCCGGGTCAGGGGGGTGTCGGCGTCGAGGTCGTCCGGTTCGACGAGGACGAGGGTGGCGTTGGGGCGGGAGGTGAACTGGGACGCCGCGTACTCCATGGCGCCCGTCAGGGAACGGTCGTCCATCAGGGGCGCGTTGGTGCGCAGGTCGCGCAGTCCGGTGGCCCTGGTGTAGATCCAGAACGGCATGGCGCCGCGCCGGGCGTGGGTGGCGGCGGTGCGTACGAGGCGCAGCGCGCGCTGCTGTTCGATGGTGCGGATGCAGATGACCGGGACCCGGGCGGAGATGTAGCTGTCGAGATCGCGATGGCATTCGGCGTGGTTGGACATGGGTGGTGGTCTCCGGTCAGTCGGTGATGATGCGGCGGCGGGCGGGGGCCGCGGGGTCGTACGACCAGCCCTCGCCCGGCGTCGGTCCCGGCCGGCCCGTCCCCGGTCCCGGCGCGCCCGGGCCGGCCGTGGTCAGCGGGTTCTCGCGCAGGGTGCGGCGGCGGTCCTCCAGGAACCGCGGGTCGCCACCGCCGCGCGCGGCCCGGTCCAGGGACGCCTCCAGCTGTTCCTGGAATCCGGCGATCTGGCCGTCGACGAGTTCCTCCAGCTTCCCGCGCAGGTCTTCGGGGAGGCCGGGGTGCGCGGCGAGGGCGCGGACCGCGTCGAGGCCGGTGCGGGCCTGGACGAGGGCCCGGCCGGCGTCGAACTCGTCGCGGGCCGCTTCGAGGGCCGCGGTCAGGGCCTTCGCCCAGTCGCGCAGGCGCCGGTCGAAGGCGTCGGTGAGGTGCTGTGAGAAGCGGGCCCAGGTGTCCTGGTGGTAGTCCCCGGGCCGCAGCGCGGGGAGCCGGGCGGCGGCTTCGGCGGTGGCGGCGGCCCCGGACCGGCTCCAGTCCCGCAGGTACCGCGTCCACGTCTCGTAGGCGCCGCCGTGGCCCCACATGGCGTGGGCGGTCAGGGGGTGTCCCCTCGGGTGCCGGGGCGGCGTACGAGCTGTTCGCCGGGTGGCAGCGGTGACCATGCGGGCAGGCCTTCGACGACGCGGCGCAGCCGGGCCGTGGTGCGTTCCTCGGCGGGTTCGGCGCCGCCGGCCCACAGCCGGCGGCGGGGCTGGGGTGCTCCGGGGTCGGGTGTGGTCATGTGCGGTCCCCTCCGGGGGTGACGGTACGGCCGGTGAAGGGGGAGTTCCCCTCGGTGGCGGTGGCCAGCGAGTCGATGAGGGCGCGCACCTGTTCCTCGACGGCGTCGGCGTCCTGGTAGGCCTGTTGCCAGTTGGTCAGGTCGGCGCCGGCTCCGACGAGCCGGTGCAGGGCGTCGCGCCGGGCCTCGCCGAGGAGGAGCCGGGCGGAGTCCTGTGCGCGGCGGGTCTTGGTGGCGCCCTGGTGGATGACGAGCCAGGCGATGCCGCCGATGAGCAGGGGGATCAGGACGGCTGCCGCGGGGCTGATCGCGTTGCCGATGAACAGGCCGATCAGGGCGGCGGCGAGGGCCGCGGCCACCTTCCCGGGGTACTTGTACCCGAGGGCGGCGACGAACGGCGCGGTGTGCCGGTCCCAGTGCTCGCCGAGCCCCTTCTCCAGCTCGGGGAGCGGGGTGCGGTACGAGCCGGTCCAGGCGGGCAGGGTGAACTTCTGTCCGGCGACCGGGTAGGTGGCCTCGAAGCGGGCCTGTACGTCCTGCGGTACGGCTGCCCGGTAGTCGCGGGAGAAGCCCTGGTGGGCGTGGTGGAACCAGTCCCGGCAGGCGGCGACGGCGAGGCGGCGCGTGGCTTCGGAGGTGCCGATGGCGGCGGGGTTGAGGGCGGCCGTGCTCTGGACGGTGAGGTAGTCGAGGGTGACGTCGTAGGACGCCGAGTCGGCGTCGGCGGTGGCCCGGGCCCGCGTGGTGTCCCCGTCGTGCGCGACGACGGCCTCCTGGTAGGCGAGGTCGCGGCGCAGGGGCAGTTCCTCGTTGTCGTACTCGGAGACGAGCCGGTCGAGGATGTCGTCGACGGCGTCCTCGATCCGCTGCGTGGGGGTGGGTTCGGTGTTCAGGACGGCCGTGTACTTGTCGAGGACGACCTGCTGGGTGCGTGCGGCGGAGAGCACCTGGCCGAGCTGCGGCCACTGGGGCGAGACCTGGTGCAGGAAGGTGAACTCGGCCCCGGTCACGGTCGGGCACAGGGAGCCGAGTTCGGCCCGCCAGCGGTCGATCTGGGCGTCCTGGGCGGCGGTGTCGCTGCCGAGGAGCTGGTGCCATTCGTCGAGGGCGTCGCGGAGCATGGACCGGCCGGCCGGGCCGAAGGCGCCCTGGGCGACGGACTCCAGGATGACGGCGAACTCGCGGCCGAGGGCGGCCGGGTCCTGGGCCAGCAGGTAGTGGCGCAGCCAGCGTGCCGATTCGCCGTGCCGGCCCTGGCGGCGCAGGACGAGCGCGAAGAAGAGCGAGGTGCGGTCCGGGGAGCGGCGGAAGGACTCCTGGACGGCCCGCTCGCACAGGGCGGGGTCGTCGGCCGACCAGGCGGCGAGGGCCACCAGGGCGGGGGCGAGCCAGTACCTGGGGGTCTGGAGCATCAGCTGGTCGCCGACGGCGCGGACGGTGTCCTCGGAGACCAGGCCGATGTCGAAAGCCTGGAGCATGCCGACGGCGGTGCGCCGGACCACCTTGTGGTGGCCGAACTCGTGGTCGAGCTGGTCCTGGATGACGCCGACGCGGGTCTCCGCCCGCTGGAGGGCCGCGGTGAGCCGTGCCTGCGCCGCGAAGGCCTGGAACTCGTCGCGCAGCTGCTGGAGTTCGGTGCGCGTCTGCTGCTGGTTCGCCTCGACGGAGCTGACCTGCCCCGAGACGTGGCCGATCTGTTCGGCGACCCTGGCGACCAGCTGGTTGACCTCGGCGACCTTCCGGTGCAGTCCGTAGTCGATGTCCGTCATGCGCTTCCCCCCGCTCGCGGCCCGCTGGGCCGTACCACCGAACCGTTCTGCAGGACGGGCAGCAACAGCCCGTCGGAGTAGACCTCCACCCAGGCGTAGCTGGGGCTGCGGGCCAGCATCCGGGCGGCGCCGTAGGGCTCGGGCAGCACGTCGCCGGGGGTGTAGTGCGTGAGGATGGCGCCGAAGAGGTTGAGGATGTGGTCCACGTAGGGCGGGCCCAGGTGGCACCTGGCGAGGAAGCCGATGGGCGCACTGTGGTGGAGCGCCTCGTACTGTTCGCGGATCCAGTCGGCGAGGCGGCGCCCGGCGGCCTCGTCGAGTCCGGCGTCGAGCCGGGCCACCGCTTCGAGCAGCTCGCCCGACCGGCTGCGCAGCCGGTCGGCGAGGGGCCCGGGTGCGTGGGACGCTCCGGTGGCCGCGGCTGCCTCGCCCGCGCCCTGCCGGAGGTCCTGGGCCGGTCGTACGACGCGGCGCGGACGCTCGATGTAGCCCATGGTCTCCCCGTATTCGCGCGTGGAGCACGCAGATTAATGACGTTGCGTCAATCGTGCGACCCCAAAAGGGATTCGAGCCACGTTCTCCCCGCAAGTGACCGTGATCCGACCGGTTTTCGGCCAGTGTCCGCCCCGGCCCGCGGTCCACACTGGCGTGATGGCAAAGGTTTACGCCCTGCTCGTGGGCATCAACGAGTACGGCGCGGCGATCGGTTCGGGTCTGTCCGATCTGCGCGGGTGCCTGAACGACGTGGCCGACGCCCGGGCCGCGCTGGAGGGCGCGGCCCCGGGCCGGGTCGACGCGCGGATCCTGCTGGACTCCGAGGCCACGGCCGCGGCGGTCGAGGAGGCGGTGAGCAGGCACCTGGGCCGGGCTGGGCCGGGTGACACGGCGCTGCTGTGGTTCAGCGGGCACGGGACGGAGTACGCGGCGGTCACCGCGCACGAGCTGCTGCTGGAGCCGACCGGTCGCTGCCAGGCGCTGGTGTGCGCGGACGGGCCGCTTCCGGACAAGCGGCTGGGCGCGTTGCTCGACGGCGCGGCGGCGGGCGGCGGCCGGGTGGTGGCGGTGCTCGACTGCTGCTACTCGGGGGGCGCGAGCCGTAAGCGAGTGACCCCCCGCTCGCTGACGCCGCTGCCGCGGTGGCGGCCGACGGTCGCGTCGCGGGACGTGAGCGGCCCCGACACCGGGCCGCGGCACCTGCTGCTGGCGGCGAGCCGGCTCGGGCAGCCGTCCTTCGAGCGCCCGATCGACGGCGCGGGCCGTACGGACGGCCCGTACGGCCCCGAGGGCCCGCGCACGCGCGGCGTGTTCTCGTACGCCCTGGCCCGCGCCCTGCGCCAGGCCGGACCGGACGCCACCGCGCGGGAGCTGCTCGCGGCGGCGGACGCCGGGGTGCGGCAGCTGGTGTACGGGCAGCAGCCGGTCCTGTTCCCCGCCGATCCGGGCGGGCCCGCCGACCGGCCGCTGCTGGGCGGGGCGGCCGCGGCGCCCAGCGCCCACCTGCTGCGGGAGGGGCCGGACGGCTGGGAGGTGGACTGCGGGCGGGTGCACGGCCTGACCGGTGGCACGGGTACGGAGTTCACGGCGGCGGGTGGCCTCCTGCGGGTCGCGGAGGTGCGGGCCGACCGGGTGCTGGTCGATCCGGACGGCTGGGTACCGGAGCCGGGGTCGGTGCACGCGGTGGCCCTGTCGGCGCTGGCGCTGCCCCCGGCGGCGGTGGTGCTCGACGGGGACCGGGTGGAGCTGCCCGCCTCGCCGCTGCTGCGCGAGGTCCGGGCCGGTTCGGCGGAGGAGACCGGGGCGGGGCTGCTGTTCCGCGTCGAGGTGCGCGGGGGGCTGGCCCGCGTACTGCGCCGGGACGGTTCCCCGTACGTGGACCCGCTGCCGCTGGCGGGGCCCGACGACGTCGGCTTCCTCGCCCACTGCCTGGCCCGGCTGACGCACTGGCACCGCCTCCGCGACCTGAACGCGGGCCTGTCCCCGCTGTCCGGGCACGTCCGGGTGGAGGTACTGCCGTGGTCGGACCGCGACGGGGAACCGCTGCGGCCCGACGCGCGGGGGGAGATCGCCCTCGCCTACGAGGGCCGGGAGCCGCCGTGGATCACCGTGCGGGTGCGCAACACCGGGCCGCGGCCGCTGTGGTGCGTGCTCCTCAACCTGGACGAACGGTTCGGGGCCGGGTCGGCGCTCTTCCCGGGCGGGTTCGTCGGCCCGGGGATGACCGGGCACGCGCTGGACGGGGAGCCGCTGCGGATGGTGCTGCCGGCGTCGCGGCCGGTGCGGCCCGGGGCTTCGGTGCGGGACTGGCTGACGCTGGTCGTGGCCGAGGGGGAGCTGAACACGGTGCCGTTCCACCTGCCCCCATGGGATGCGACCACCGACCGCCCGGGTTCGGTCGGCGGCCCGGCCGCGGACGGTCTGCTGCGGCTGGCCGGGCCGTCGGCCGGGCCGTCGGCGGGGCCGGGCAACCGGGACCTGCTGCCCGCCCGGGCGGCGTTCGTGGCGGGCCAGTGGGCGGCGAGCACCGTCGCCCTGCGCACGGTGGTGCCCGCCCTCCCGGCCGACACCCGCCTCACTGACCCAGGTGCGTGAAGCCGGCCCAGGCGCTCAGGTCGTACGGGTCGAGGTCCGTGAGCCGGGCGGCCAGGACCGGCGGCAGCCCTTCGGGCACGGTCCGCGCCGGGTCCAGCATCCACAGCTGGGCCCGGCGCAGGGCCCGCGCGGGGGGCTCCTGTTCGCGGCGCAGGTAGTGGTGGGTGAGGAACATCAGCAGGGAGGTCGCGTCGTCCGGTACCGGCCACAGCGAGCCGATCACCGAACGGCTGCCGGCCACCAGGAAGGCCGTGGACAGGCTGTACGCCTCGTTGTGGCCGCGCCCCGAGACCTGGCTGCGGCAGGCGGCAAGGACGACGAGTCCGAGCCTGCCGTGGACGGCTCCGGCCAGTTCCTCCGCGGTGAGTTCGCCGCCCTTGAGGGAGAGGTAGGAGCTGCGGGGCCGGTTCTCCTCGACGGTGCCGTGGCAAGCGAGGTGGAGGACGGCGCCGTCGTCGGCCCGGTCGCGCAGCCAGCCGGCGACCTGCCCGGGCGCGCCGTCGCCGGTGCGCAGGCCGACGTACTGGCCGTGCGGGTAGAAGACGCGCCGGACGGCGTCGGCCTCCTCCCCCGCGTAGGGCAGGTCACCGGTGGGGTTGCCGACGACCAGTGCGGTACCGGAGTGCGGGGCCGGGGGGCGGGCCGCGACCTCGCAGAGCAGGCGCGCGGAGGCGGCGTACGAGAACTCGGCCCGTTCGATGGCGTGGCGGCGGCCCCGGCCCTCTTCGGCGAACGCGGCGTGCCAGGGGACCAGACCGAGCGCGCCCATCGGGACGAGGACCAGCCGGGGCACCCGGCCCGGCCGGGCCGGTACGTCGAACACGTCCAGCAGGGGCTGGACGGCGGTCTTCCAGGCCCAGGCGCAGAGCCGGTCCAGCTGGACGCGCAACGGCGGAGCGGGGGCGGGGGCGGGGCGCCCGTAGCCGGGAACGGCTTCGATGTCGCGGGCCTCGCCGGCGTCGGCCGGGCGGTACTCCCGCAGCGGGGCGGCGTCCTCGCGGAGCAGCGGCAGCGGCACCTCGTGCACCGTGCCGGCGGTGGTGACGACGAGGGCGGTACCGGGGCACGACTCGCTGCCGGGCACCAGGTAGACGAGGGCGTCCTTGTGCTGCGTGCGCAGGGCCGCGCCGATCTCCTCGGGGCCGGGCGGGTCGAGGAGCCGGTCGTCGCCCTCGGTGAGCGCGAGGACGACGCGGCGGCGCAGGCCGCTCGGGACGGCGTCGGGGTCGCCGCCCGCCGCCCGCCACTCGTCGGCGAGCCCGAGGTGCCCGCCGGTGGTGAGGCGTTCGGGGACGGAGCGGGTGGTGGTCGCGGTGTGCAGGATGAGGCCCCGGCAGGCGTCGAGGGCCCGTACGGCGTCCTCCGGGGCCCCGTCGGCGACGCACCAGCCGGCCAGTTCCCCCGAGAACTGCTCGGCCAGCCGGGCGGCTTCGGCGACGTCCTGGGTGCCGGACTGGAGGAGCGACGACCACACGAAACCGCGCATCGCCTCCAGGCCCAGCTTCCTGCCCCGCTCGCGGTCGCGGCGGGCCGGGCGGTTCCTCATCCGGTGGGCCCGGGCCAGGTGGAACGTGGTGACGGCCCACAGCCGGTGTTCGGGCCCGCCCTCGGCTTCGGCCGCGGCCGGGAGGAGGGCGAAGGCCCGCTCCAGGTCCCGGATCCGCTCCGGTGCGCGCGGGTTCCCGTCCGCCAGGGCCAGGGCGGTGTACACGCTGCCGGTGTCGGCGGCGAGGCGGATCCAGTCCTCGCTGCCCGCCGGCGCCAGCAGGACCGCCTCCTCCGCGAGGGGAAGGACCTCACGGGCCCGGGCCGCGTCGGCCCGTAGCAGGGCCTCCCCGATCCAGGCGCGGGCCACGTCGCCCAGCACGGTGGCACGGTGGGCGCGCGGCAGCCGGGACGCCTGACGGCGCAGCTCTTCCGGCGAGGGCCGCCCGGCAGGCGGTGGCAGCCGCGGAACCCCGAGGCGCAGGGCGAGGCCTTCGCGGGCCAGCCGGACCGTCTCCAGCTGCGACCAGATCTCGATCCGGCCGGGGTCGTCGGCCGGGTACCGGGCGACGACGTCCGAGAGGACCGCCAGTCCCCGGTCGACGGCGGCCAGGTCTCCCCGCCGGGCGTGCACCATCGCCTCACCGCCGGCCTGCTGGGCCCGCATCGTGTCCGTGAGGAGGGGGGAGAGGTCCAGTTCGTTCCAGACCCGCTCCCAGTCGGCGGGGCTGGGAGCGGCGCCCGTCGTGATGCCGTGCATCTGCGCGAGCACGGAGGAGGCCAGCATGACGCAGAGGGTCAGCCAGGGGCTGTCGAACCCGGTCCGGCGGGCCCCTTCGAAGTGCTCCAGTGCCTCGGTCAGCCGGGCCGGGTTCCCCCGCATCCCCTGGTGCAGGCGCAGTTTGCCCACCGCGAGGTGCGCGTTGACCCACCAGTCGGGGTGGGCCCGCGCGTAGGACAGGACGGCCCGGACGAGTTCCTCCTCGCGTTCCGGGCCGACCCGGTCCCCGTGCGGGTCGAGCGCGGCCAGGAGGGACAGGAGCTGCTCGGCGCGCACCGCGTGCGCGCGGCCGCCGGGTCCGTCCGCACGCCACTCCTCGAAGAAGCGGGAGAAGCGGCGCTCCCAGCGGGCCCGGGCCTCCTCGGTGTCGGCGAGCAGGATGTGGTCCGGGCCGAATTCGAGGGGGATCTCGTCCCCCGCCCGGGCGAGGAACTCCTGGTAGAGACGGTGCAGTTCCTCGGGCGGGACCGACTGCGGGTGGTCGGGGCCCAGTTGGTGCTGCGCGTCGGCCAGCATCATCCGGACGGTCTCCCGCAGCGCGGGTGCCAGGCCGGGGTCCTCCAGGGCCAGGAGGGCGGCGCGCTCGATCCGCGGCAGCCGTTCCCGGTCGCCGTCCATCTCGTGGCGCGTGTGGTGGGCGCTGGTCAGGGCCCAGGCGACGAGGCCGACCGGGCCGGTTCCCTCGGACTCCCAGCGGTCGACGGCCCGGGTGAGGAGGGCGACGGACAGGTCGAGCAGGTCCGCGTCCAGCCGGGTCCGGCCGCGTACGAAGAGCGCCCGGCCGAAGACGTCGAGGTAGCCGAGGTGGAGCGCGTCGATCTCCGCCTCGGTGCCGAGGAGCGCCCTGAGTTCCGTCTCGGCCCGCGCGCCCTGTTCCTCGTCCGCCCAGGTGCCGGCGATGACCACCCGGGCGAAGGCCACGCGCAGCCGGGCGTCCCGCTCCCATTCGGGCCGCCCGGGTGCCTCGGCGAGCGCGCGCAGGGTTTCGTCGCGGCCCTCCTCCAGTACGGCGCGGTCCCCCGCGGTGTTGCCCTGGAGGGTGAGCGACGCGCCCCGGGACTGGCGGACCAGCGGCAGGTCCCGGTCCGGGGCGCCGCCCGCCAGCACGTCGGCGTAGTACCGGGCCGAGCGGGCGAAGGAGGACACCTGGCCGGTGCGCAGACCGTGCTGCTGCCACAGGTAGCCGAGGGCCTCCTGGAGGTCCGCGTCCCGTCCGTCCTCGTCGTCGAGCGCGGCGAGACCGCGGTGCAGGGCCTCGTCGAGGAGGGCCTCGTCGGCGGTCTCCATGAAGCGGATCTTGGTGAGGTTGGCGAGGAGCCGCCGGGCCATCACGGCCTCGCCCCACGACTGCGGATCGCCGGGCAGTTCGGCGAGGCCCTCCGCGAGCAGGGCGTGGGCGCGGGCAGCCGTCTCCGGGTCGGGCCGCTCGTCGTACCGGAGGGCCAGGAGGTGTCCGTACATGATCCGCCACAGCGCCCGCCGCGGCCCGGGCGCGGGGGCGGGACCGGGTTGGCGGAAGGCGTGCGCGAAGGCCTCGACGGCGAGTTCGAGGTCCTCGGGGTCGGCGAGCTCCTCGTGGAGCCGGTAGCTCAGTTCGCCGGCTCGCCCGCACAGGTCCCGTGCCCTCGGGTCGGCGGCCGGCAGGGTGGCGAGCTCGGCCATGACCGCCTCGCGTTCGGCCCGGGCGGCGGTCGCTGATGCGGACAAGACGGCTCCAGGGGTCAGGGCGCGGGCGTTGCGCGGTGGGGCGGCGGTACGCGGTCGGGCCGGGGCCGGCCCTCGGGGGCGGAGGATCCGAGCAACTCCCGGACCATCTCGGCGCGTTCGGGGGTGCGGACCACGAGGTGGACGTCCCAGGTGGCCCCGCGGGCGAGCTCGGCCTCCACCGCGGCCCACACGGCGGCCAGGCTCTCCGCGGGCGCGAGCCCGCCCCGCCCGGCCCCGAGCAACGGCAGGCAGACGGACCGCGGGGGCGGGTACGGCGCCGGGGCGGACGCTCCGGCTTCCGCCCCGGCACCGGTGTGGGCGTTCGCTCCCGGCACGGCCGGCGCCCCCGCTTCGGCGAGCAGGGCGAAGACCCGGGTCACGGCGCGGGTGACGTCCACGGGCTGGACGTCGTAGTCGTTGGTGCCGGGCCGGGGAACGGCCACCGCCGCGTGGTGGACGTACCGGATGCCCTGGCGTTCGAGGGCCCCGGCGCCGGTGACGGCCACCGTGCCGGGCGCGACCGGCAGGCCCTGCGGGGCGTACCGGTCGGTCCAGGCCCGCAGTTCGTCGCGCAGGGGCTCCGCGACGATCCGTCCGGCGGGGTCGCGCAGGGCTCCGGTGCGGCGCAGCGAGGCCGCGACGGAGGACTTGTAGGCCTCGGGCAGGGCGAAGTGGGTGTTCGACGGGGACACCACCACGTCGATGTCGCGCAGCAGGTCGACGGCGTGCACGTGCAGGGTGACGTGGTGGTCGCGGCCGCCGGCCCGGACGGGTATCCGGTGGTGGCTGGAGGGCAGTTGACGGACCGTCCGCCCCGCGGCGGAGGCCGGGGCCGGTCCGGCGGCCGCACCCGTACCGCCGGCGTGGCGTACGACCTGCTCGGCCACCTGCCCGAGGACCATCAGCTCGTGGTGCTTGCGGA
This sequence comes from Streptomyces sp. NPDC006512, assembly GCF_040611935.1. Classification (NCBI taxonomy): domain Bacteria; kingdom Bacillati; phylum Actinomycetota; class Actinomycetes; order Kitasatosporales; family Streptomycetaceae; genus Streptomyces; species Streptomyces sp. NPDC006512. The sequence goes on from NZ_JBEXPG010000004.1 coordinate 227,427, forward strand.
ACCGCTCCACGCTGACCCCGTAGACCTGGGCGGCCCGCCTGCGCCGGTCGGCCGGCGGCCAGTCCCTGGTGCCGCGGGCCAGGCCGAGGCTGTATTCGGCGGCTTCCTGGAGGGTGCCTCCGCCCATCGAGGCGACGGCGGTGCGCAGGAGCCGTTCGACAGCGGGGAAGTGCGGCTCTCCGGGGCTCCCCTCCCCCGGACCGGCCGATAAGCCCGTGAGCACGGGAATGCCGAGCTCACGCAATCGGACGATCCCGGCCCGCCGCACTTCCCTCACCTCCGCGAGGACCGCCCCGTAGTCCGGCAGTTGTATGTGCGACATGGCGGAAGGATCGCACCGCCGCGCGCACGCCTACAAGCCGGTTCCGGCCCTCTCCTTCCATGGTGGGGGGCGGGCCGGTCGCGGACGGGGCGTGCGGTGGGCACGGCCGGTCGTATTCCGGGCGGATCGCGGGTGCCGGTGCGGGGTCCCGCGCGGCCGGGCGGTCAGGGGGAGCGGGCCGCGCCGCCGTCGATGCGGATCGACTCGCCGTTGATGCAGGCGGCGTCCGAGGGCTGCCGGAGGCCGTACCGGCCGCCATCGCGCCGACCGCCGGTTGACCTTCAAGTGGGATGAAAGTCGACAATCGCGTTCATGGACGGCACACCAGAACTGATGAGCATCAGCGCGTTCGCCCGGCGGGTCGGGCTCGCGCCGAGCGCACTGCGCTTCTACGACGACTGCCGCGTACTGCCGCCCGCCCGGGTCGACGCGGTCACCGGATACCGCTCCTACTCCACCGCCCAGCAGGCCCGGGCCGCGCTCCTGCGCGCACTGCGCGAGGCCGGACTGGCCCTGCCGGACGTGGTGACCGTGCTCGACGGGCCCGCCGACGGGGCCCGCGAGGTCCTGGAGCGGCACCGCACGGCCGTACGGGAGAATGGGCGGGCCGCCGACGCCGCGATCCGCGCCGTACTGGACACGCTGCCCGCGGGCACGGACCGCACCGAGTTCACCCTCGGCGGGGCCGAGCTGGCCAGTGCCGCACGGCAGGTGGCCCCGGCCGCGGGGCGCGATCCCGTGCATCCCGTGCTCGGCTGCGTGCTGGTGGAGTTCGAGGAGGACGAGGTCCGCTTCGTGGCCACCGACCGCTACCGGCTCTCGCTGCGCACCCTGCGGCCCACCGCCGTGAGCGGGCCGCCGGGGCGCGTACTGATCGAGGCGGGGGCCCTGGTCGCGCTCGGGGCGTGGGCCGCCCGCGCCTCGGAGGTCGTCCTGTCGGCGGGACCCGCCGGCAGCCCCCTGTCCGTCCGGCACCCCGGCGGCGCCCGCGAGGTGGCGGTGACCGAGGGGTCCTATCCCGCCTACCGGGACGTGCTGGCGGCACTGGACGCCCCCGCCCACCGGGTGGTCGTCGGCCGGACGGCGCTGCTCGCCGCTCTGGAGGCCTGCCCGGACGCGGCGGCCGTCCCCGTCGAGCTGGGGCACGACCGGCTGCTGGTGGCGGGGAACGCGCTGCCCGCCGTACGCGAGGAGAGCGATCCGGTGCGGCTCGCCTTCGATCCGGCGGTGCTGGCGGCCGCGCTGGAGGCCGGCGTGGGGCCGGACGCGCTGCTGGAGGTCTCCGGCGCGGCCCTGCCCGTCCTGGTCCGCTCCGCCGACCAGGGCAGTTTCACCACGCTCGTGATGCCCGTCGCCCTCCCCGCAGCCTGAAGGAGACCCCCGTGGACCCCCGCAACACCGTCGTCCGGCTCTGCGCCCAGGGCATGGCCGCCGAGGCCTCGGGCGGGGCCGACGAGGCCCGCGCCCTGTTCCGCCGGGCCTGGGACGCGGCCGCCGACGACTACGAGGCCTGCGTCGCCGCCCACTACCTGGCCCGGCACCAGCCGACCCCCGGGGCGACCCTCCACTGGAACCGGACCTGCCTGGAGCTCGCCGACCGGGTGGGCGACGAGCGCGTACGCCCCTTCTACCCCTCCCTGCACGGCGCACTGGGGCGCGCCCACCTCGAACTCGGGCAACAGGCCGAAGCCCGCGCCCACTTCGAGGCCGGCGCCGCCCGGCTCGCCGAGCTGCCCCCGGGCCCGTACGGCGACTGGCTGCGCCTGCGGATCGCCGAGGGCCTGCGCGCGACCGCCCCGGCCGCCCCTGACCCCCTGCGGCCCCTGCTGGAACGGCTCTGCGCCCGCGCCGACCTCGCCTCGCTGGCGCTGCTGCTGCCCCCGTACCTCGCGAACCTGCGCCGGCCCGAGGACGAGGAGCGCCTCACCACCGCCCTGCGCATGCTCCACGCCGAACGCCGCCTCCCCGAGCGCGACCTGACCGCGCTGGCCGGGGTCATCGCCCTCAGGGACTCCGGGTGACCCTCCGGCGGCCCCCGCGGTGCCGGGCCGCCGCTCGCCGCGCGGGGCCGGGGGCGCGGGCCTACCCTGGTGATGCTGCTTGATCGTCGGGCGACGGGAGGCCCTGCCGTGAAGCCGACCCGCAAGCGTCTGCGGCGGGCCTGCGTGGCCGCCGCGGCCGCAGGTCTCCTGTTCGCTCCGGCCGTGGCGGGGTCCGCGTACGGGGCGGCCCCCGCCGCGCCGGCCGTCCCCGCGGCCCCCTCCCCCGATCCCGACGCGGAGTTCGTGCGCCTCACCCCGGCCGTCGCGGCCGAGCTGGACGCGGCCGTGCGGAAGGTCATGGACGAGACGGGCGTCCCCGGGGTGACCGTCGGCCTCTGGGCCCCCGGCAAGGGCAGCTACGTGAAGACCTTCGGCGTGGCCGACAAGGCGACCGGCGCGCCCATGGCCACCGGTCTGCACGTCCGCATCGGCAGCGAGACCAAGACGTTCACGGTCACCGCCCTGCTGAGGCTGGTCGACCGGAAGGAGATCGGCCTCGACGACCCCGTCGCCACATACATCACCGGTGTGCCGAACGGGGACCACATCACCCTGCGCCAGCTCGCCGGCATGCGCAGCGGGCTCTTCAACTACAGCGGGGACGCGGACTTCATCAAGAGGTTCGAAGCCGACCCCAACGCGCTCTTCACACCGCGCCAGTTGCTCGACTACTCCTTCAAGCACCCCGCGCAGTTCGCGCCGGGAGCGGAGTTCGACTACAGCAACACCAACCTGATCCTGCTCGGCCTGGTGATCGAGAAGGTCACCGGACGTCCGCTCCACGAGGTCATCGAGCAGGACGTGCTGAAGCCGGCCGGGCTGCACCGCACGCTCTTCCCCACCGGCGCGGAGATCCCGGCTCCGTACGCGCAGGGCTACACGAACCAGACGGCCTCCGGCAAGACCGTGAACTCGACCCACTGGGACCCCTCCTGGGCCTGGGCCGCCGGGGCGATGATCTCCGACCTCCAGGACCTGCGCAGCTGGGCCCGCACGCTCGCCACCGGCACCCTGCTGACCCCCGCGACCCAGGCGCAGCGTCTGAAGACCACCCCCATCGGCGTTCCCGGCGCAGGCTACGGGCTGGGCATCTTCAACGTGCAGGGCTGGATCGGCCACAACGGCTCACTGCCCGGGTACGAGACCCTGACCGTCTACCTCCCGCAGGCGCGGGCGACGATGGTCATCCTCCTCAACACCGACGCCCTGCACGACGGCCAGGAGCCCAGCACCCTCTTCGGCGAGGCGGTCACCGCCATCGTCAGCCCCGACCATGTCTACCCCGGCCACAAGCCCCACTAGGTCGTGTCGTCGAAGTCCTCACGTGGCGCGTGAGCGGGTGCGCTGGGCGTGGCCGTGGCGTACGCCCTCCTGGAATGCGGCCTCGTAGGCCTGGTCGCCCAGTGCGCCGCGGGCGGTGCGTTCGAACTCCTCGCGGACCGGACCCAGTTCCGGTGTTCCGCGCTGGGGGTGGCCGACCGCCTGCCAGTAGGCGTGGCCCGCGCCGTAGGCGTGCGCGGCTCCCGCTTCGTCGCCGGCCGCGGCCCGGGCCGCGGCCAGCAGGTCGAGGCCGAGTGCCGTGCCGAAGCTGTCGCCGAGTTCCCGTTTGCCGTCCAGCATCGCCCGCGCGTGGGCGGCGGAGTCGACGGGTCGGCCCTCGAACAGGCAGATCAGGGCCAGTTGGTAGTCGGCGTAGGCGCGGGTCCAGTGTTCCCCGCGGGCCGCGCAGCCGGCCCGCAGCAGCTCCGCTTCGGCGCGGGCGTCGACGAACAGGCCCATGCCGGTCAGGGCGAACACCCGTACCAGGTGGCTGCGCAGCCGTGACGGCGAGTCGAAGGGGGTGCCGGGGCGGGCCTCCAGCGCGTTGTCGGCGATGATCCGTGCGGCCAGCGGACGGCCGGCCAGCAGGTGGCTCAGGCCCAGCAGGTAGGCGGCGTCGAGGGCGGAGCGCGGGTCGGCCCCGTCGGTCGCGGCGAGGGCCTCGCAGGTCACCGCGAGCCGGTGCGCCTCGTCCTGCTCCCCCTGGAGCAGGAGGGTGACGCCGAGGGCCCACAGGGCGCGGACCCGGCCCCTGAGGTCGACGTCCTCGGGGCGGGCGGCCTGCAGCGAGCGTTCCAGGTAGCCGCGGGCGGCGTGCAGGTGGCCGCAGCAGGCCCAGAAGAAGCCGACGCGGCCCGCCAGTTCCACGGCCGTGGCCGGCGCGGTCGCCAGGTAGTGGTCGAGGGCGGCGCAGAGGTCCTGGTGGCCGGTGGCGATCCCGCGGTAGGCGTCCCGCTGTCCCGGGCCCAGCCATTCCCGTTCCGCGGTCCGCACCAGGCCGAGGAAGTGGGCGGCGTGCCGGGCGCGCAGCGCGTCCGTTTCGCCGACGGCGTCCCGCCACATGGCCCCGTACTCGCGGATCGTGTCCAGCATCCGGTACCCGGTGCCGTCCGGGGTGCGGCGTACGACGGACTTGGCGGTCAGCGCCGCCAGCAGCGGCGGGACGTCCTCGGGCCGCAGCGGGGCCGCGGCGCACACGGCCCGGGCGGCGTCCTCGTCGAAGACGCCGCCGAAGACGGACAGCCGCAGCCACAGCAGGCGTTCGCGCGGGGTGCACCACTCGTGGCTCCAGCCGATGGCGGTGCGCAGGGCGCGGTGGCGCGGCGGCCGGGTCGCGCCGGCGGCGGGGAGCACTCCGATCCGGCGGGCGAGGCGCGCGGCGAGTTCCTCGACGGTGTGGTCCGTCAACTGCGCGGCGGCCAGTTCCAGCGCGAGGGGGATGCCTTGGAGGCGGACGCAGATCGCGTGGGCGGCCGCGAGCCGCCCCGGGGTCCACGGCTGCGGGGGCCCGGGACGGGCGGCGTCCGCCCGCGCGGTGAACAGGGCGAGGGCCTCTCCGGCGCCGTCGGAGTGCGGCAGGGGGCCGATCTCCAGTACGTGCTCGTCGGCGAGCCCGAGGGGCTCCCGGCTGGTCACGAGCACGACGAGGTGCGGGGCGGCCGCCAGGAGGTCCCGTACGAGGTCCCGTACGGCGGCGGTCAGATGTTCGCAGCAGTCCAGTACGAGGAGCAGCCGGCGCGCGCCGATCCATGCGCGCACGGCTTCGGCGAGGGTGCGGGAGGTGTGGTCGGCGAGGTCGAGCGCGTCCGCGACGGTGTCCGGCAGGAGCCGGTCGCCGGGCAGGGGTGAGAGGTCGGCCCAGTGGACCCCGTCGGGGAAGGGGCCCCGGGAGGTGGCGGCGCCTTCCAGGGCGCGGCGGGCCAGCCGCGTCTTGCCTACCCCGCCCGGCCCCGTGAGGGTGATCAGCCGGCGTGCGGCCAAGGCCGTGCGCAGCGCGCCCAGTTCACCGTTCCGTCCCACGAAGGAGGCGGGTCCGCCGTCGTCGTCCCCGGCATCATGTCCCAGCACGCGCCCAGTCTGTCGTACGGCGGGGTGCCCGCGTACCGTCCGGGTGCGGGCGGCGCCGTCAGGGGGCGAGGACGTCGAGCTCGTCGAGGGCGCCGAGGGCGATCTGCCGGGTCAGGGCCTCGGCGGCGGTGGCGTCCCCCTCGCGGACGGCTTCGGCGACCCGTACGTGGAGGGTGACGGCGGCCGGGTCGGGGTCGTGGAACATCACGGAGTGCTCGGTGCGGCCGGTGAGCACCTCGGCGACGACGTCGCCCAGTCGGGCGAACATCTCGTTGCCGGAGGCGTTCAGCACGGTGCGGTGGAAGGCGATGTCGTGGTGGAGGTAGCCCTCCAGCTGGTGGCCGCGGGAGGTGCGGACCATGCCGAGGGCCGCCTCGGTGAGCTGGGCGCACTGGTCCGGTGTGGCGCGGGAGGCGGCGAGTCCGGCCGCGACCGGTTCGACGGCGGAGCGCAGCACGGTCAGGGAGCGCAGCTGGCGGGGGCGGTCGGTGCCGGCGAGGCGCCAGCGGATGACGCGGGGGTCGTAGACGTTCCACTCGTCGGCGGGCCGGACGGTGACGCCGACGCGGCGGCGGGATTCGACGAGCTGCATGGACTCCAGGACGCGGACCACCTCCCGGACGACGGTGCGGGAGGCGTCGAAGCGGTCGGCGATCTCGTCGGTGCGCAGGACGCTGCCCGCCGGGTGCTCACCGGCCGTGATGGCGAGGCCGAGGGTGTCCAGCACCAGGGAGTGGAGGCCTTGCGCCGGGCTGCCTTCGGTGGTCATGGCGTAAGCGTACGGTGACGCCCCGAAGAACCAATGGTGTGATGTTTTACCGTTCGACTCTTGAATAAGTACTACTTAATAGGCTTCAGTGGTGCCGCACGGACCGATGGCGACGAGGACAGCGAGGTACGACGTGAGCTCCCAGCGCGTCATTGTGGTGATGGGCGTGGCCGGTACGGGCAAGACGACCGTGGGGCGGCTGCTCGCCGCCGCGCTCGGCCTCCCGTACGCCGAGGGCGACGCCTTCCACCCGGCGGCGAACGTCGCCAAGATGTCCGCCGGCACCCCGTTGGACGACGCCGACCGGTGGCCGTGGCTCGACGCCATCGGGGAGTGGATCCGCGAGCGGGGCGGACGGCGGGGCGGGGTGGTCGCGGCGTCGGCGCTCAAGCGCGCCTACCGCGACCGGCTGCGCGCCACCGCCCCCGGGGCGGTGTTCGTCCACCTCACCGGGGGCCGCCCCCTGATCGAGCGGCGCATGGCCGCGCGCACGGGCCACTTCATGCCCGCCACCCTGCTCGATTCGCAGTTCGCCACGCTGGAGCCGCTCCAGGAGGACGAGCTCGGGGTCGTCGTCGACGTGTCCGGATCCCCAGAAGAGATCACCGGGCGGGCGCTGGCCGCGCTCGCCGCACTCCCCCTGCCGCACCGCCCCTAAAGAGATTCGAGGAACCGTCACCGTGACCGGTCTCAGCGTCGAGACACTGGCAGCGGCCGCCCCCGGACCGATCACCTCGGCCGGGAACACCCAGCTGGGCATCGCCGTCCTCGCGGGCATAGCCGTCATCGTCCTGCTCATATCCCGCCTCAAGCTGCACGCCTTCCTGGCGCTGACGGTCGGTTCGCTCGCCCTCGGGGTGTTCGCGGGCGCGCCGCCGGCGAAGACCATCACCAGCTTCACCGCCGGGCTCGGCGCCACGGTCGCGGGCGTCGGCGTGCTGATCGCGCTCGGCGCGATCCTCGGCAGACTGCTGGCGGACTCCGGCGGCGCGGACGAGATCGTGGACACCATCCTGGCCCGCGCCAAGGGCCGGGCGATGCCCTGGGCGATGGTGCTGATCGCCTCCGTGATCGGTCTGCCGCTCTTCTTCGAGGTCGGCATCGTCCTGCTGATCCCGGTGGTGCTGCTGGTCGCCAAGCGCGGGAACTACTCGCTGATGCGGATCGGCATCCCGGCGCTGGCCGGCCTGTCGGTGATGCACGGACTGATCCCGCCGCACCCCGGACCCCTGGTCGCCATCGACGCCCTGCACGCGAACCTCGGCGTCACGCTCGCCCTCGGGGTCCTCGTGGCCGTCCCGACCGTGATCATCGCGGGTCCGCTGTTCTCCCGGTACGCGGCGCGCTGGGTGGACGTCCCCGCCCCCGAGCGGATGATCCCGCAGAGCCCCTCCACGGATCCCGAGCACCGCCCGCGCTTCGGGGCGACCGTGTTCACCGTGCTGCTGCCGGTGGCCCTGATGCTGGTCAAGGCCCTGGTCGACATCGTCGTCGACGACCCCGCCCACCCGGTCCAGCGGGTCACCGACGTCGCCGGATCCCCGCTGATCGCCCTGCTGGCGGCGGTGCTCGTGGGCATGTTCACCCTCGGCCGGGCCGCCGGCTTCACCAAGGAACGGCTGTCCTCCACCGTCGAGAAGTCCCTCGCCCCCATCGCGGGCATCCTGCTGATCGTGGGCGCGGGCGGCGGCTTCAAGCAGACCCTGATCGACGTCGGCGTGGGGCAGATGATCCTGGACCTCTCCGCGAACTGGGCGATCCCGACCCTGCTGCTCGCCTGGCTGATCGCGGTGGCCATCCGCCTCGCCACCGGCTCGGCCACCGTGGCCACCATCTCGGCGGCCGGCCTGGTGGCCCCGCTCGCCGCGGGGGCGGGCACGACGGAGACCGCCCTGCTCGTCCTGGCCATCGGTGCGGGCTCGCTGTTCTTCAGCCACGTCAACGACGCCGGGTTCTGGCTGGTCAAGGAGTACTTCGGGATGACCGTCGGGCAGACCCTGAAGACGTGGTCGGTGATGGAGACCATCATCTCGGTCGTCGGTCTCGGCTTCGTCCTGCTGCTCTCGCTCGTCCTCTGACGGCCCCCACGCCTCCACGGCCCTGACGGCCGGCGCCGCCCGCGGGTTCAGCCCCGCGGGCGGCG
>NZ_JBEXPG010000005.1:0-233555 GCF_040611935.1 Streptomyces sp. NPDC006512
TGGCGCCCTGCCCCGCCCGACAAGACGCTCCGGACAAGGCGCCATAAATCATGCCCGCCCCGGACGACCCCCCACCCCGGCCCCGACCCCGGCCCCACCCGCAGCCCCCACCACGGGAACGGCCCGGGCCGGGGCGGCAGCCCCCGCCGGGGCCGAAGTAACAGCCCACCCGACCCCACCCCGCCCGGCCAGGGCAACGTCATCCCTCCGCCGGAGCCCGCCCCGTCAGCGCCGCCAGGCTGGAGCGGACGTGGTTCATGTGGGCCCGCATCTCCTCCTGCGCCTCCGCATGCTCCCGCAGGATCCGCTCCGTCTCCCGCCCGACCCGCTCCTCCCGCACCCGCGCCTCCGCCACCAGCTCCGCCGCCCGCGCCTCCGCGTCCTCCTGCCCGTGCCGCGCGGATTCCTCCGCCTCCGCGAACCCCCGCCGCGCCTCGTCCAGCCGCGCCTGCGCGTACCGCTCCTGCTCCGCCGCCCGCGCCTCCAGCTCCGCCTCCCGCGCCGCCAGCTCCCGCTCCGCCGCGTCCCGCCGCTCCACTTGCTCCTGCTCGCGCTCCGCGAGCAACGCCTCCGACCGGCGCCGCGTCTCCGCCAGCCCCGCCTGCGCCTCCGCCCGCCACGCCGCCGCGTCGTCCCGCGCCTCCGACCGCACCTCGTCGGCCTCCCGCTGCGCCCGCAGCAACCCCTGCCGCGCCCGGACCTCCGTCTGCTCCCGCACCGCCTCCCCGTCGTGGCGCGCCAGTTCCGCCACCCGGTCCGCGTGCGCCTCCGCCGCGCCCAGCGCCTCCCCCGCGTCCGTACGCGCGTCCCGGCGCAGTACGTCCGCCTCCTCCTGCGCGAGCAGCAGGATCCGCCGGGCCCGTTCGCTGAGGTCGTCGTACGTCTGCGGAGCCAGCGCCGCCACGGCCTCCCGCAGCCGCTCGGCCTCGGCCTCCATCCGCTTCGCGAGGACGGTCAGCCGTGCCACCCGTTCCCAGGCCTCGTCCCGGCTCCCGGAGAGCCGCGCGAGATACCGGTCGACCTCGTCCATCCGGTAGCCGCGACCGCGCACGGTGGCCAAACCCTGAGGTCCGTGAGGTGACATGGGTGCACTCATCCTGGAAGCGCCTCTCTCGCGGGGATTCCCGTCAAGGATGCGTCATTTGCTCGCAGAAGCCGGAATGGCCGGGCCGGTACCCCGTTCGAGGGTCCCGGCCCGGCCATCCATCCGATCATCCGATCAGAGCAATCCGTCCCACATCTGCTCCAGCAGCACCGACCACCAGCTCTCCGGCGAGGCCAGCGCCGCACTGTCGAGACCCGCCAGATTCGCCTGGAAATCGACGGTCCACCGGCCTGCCTGCTCCGGCGTCAAATGCTGCCGCAGCCGCCACATGTGACCCAGCATCGCCAGCGAACGCGCGAACTGCGGCAGGCTCGAATTCACGAACTGCGGCGCCACGGGCGCCCCGCCCGGACCGGCCTCCACCGGCACCGCCACTATGTGCGCGGTCCCGTACTGAACGCACAGCGCCTTCCCGAAGTCGCTGCCGACGACGAGGTACGAACCCGCGTCGGACGCCGGCTGCACCTGCCGCTGCGCCGCCAGTTCCGCGAGCGTCGGCACCGGCTGGCCCGGTACCGCCTGCGCCCAGAAGAACGGCCCGAAGTCGACGGGAAGACCCGCCCACATCAGGGTCTGCGCCACGATGTCGGGCACGCCCTGCCGGGACACCGCCCGCTGATCGAAGCGGAACACGCCCTGCGGCCCGAACGCCCCGGCCAGCTCCTGCCCGATGACCTCCATCGGGACGGCGGGCTGGAGCGGAACCTGCGGCAGCGGCGCCCGTACCGGCGCGGGCCGCGCCGGACCGTCCGCCACCTGGTGCAGCTCACCCTGATGGGTGAGCAGGTGCCGCATGCCCTGCTGACGGCCCGCGTGGTCCGTTCCGTACGGGGCCACGCTGGTGATCCGCACCTGCGGCCACGTCTCCCGGATCATCCGGGCGCAGTAGCCGCCGGGCAGCTCACAGGAGGCCAGCTCCGTGTGCAGCTCCAGCACCTGCTGGGGCGGCACGTTCATCGCACGGAGCTCGTACAGGATCTGCCACTCGGGGTGCGGTGTACCGGGCGCCGAGCGACGGATGAGCTGCTGCTCGGAACCGTCGGGCGCGCGGTAGCGCAGTACGGCCTGGTAGCCGGGACCGACCGTGGGCACACCGGACGGCACCGGCCCCTGGGCACCCGGATGCGGACCGGAAGGACCGGGCGGCGGACCGGGAGGACCGGGCGGCTGCGGCACACCCGGACCGGCCAGCATCGTCGCCGCGTGGTGCGCACCGCCACCGGGCGCACCCGGCGGACCGGGAGGCGCCGGAGGCTGCCCCACCGGCGGACCGGCCAGCATCGTCGCCGCGTGATCGACCCCGCCCCCGGGCGCACCGGGCGCGCCGGGCGGACCCGGCGGCTGCGGCACACCCGGACCGGCGAGCATCGTCGCGGCATGGTGCGCACCGCCACCGGGCGCACCCGGCGGACCCGGAGGCGCGGGCGGCTGACCCGCACCCGGAGCCCCGGGCGGACCGGGAGGCGCGGGCGGCTGACCGACCGGCGGGCCGGCCAGCATCGTCGCGGCATGGTCGATCCCCCGCCCGGAGGAACCCCCCGGCACACCGGGCGGACCGGGAGGCGCGGGCGGCTGACCCGCACCCGGAGCCCCGGGCGGACCCGGCGGCTGCGGCCGGCCCACCGCCGGGCCGGCCAGCATCGTCGCGGCGTGATCGACCCCCCGCCCGGAGGAACCCCCGGGCACACCGGGAGGCTGCGGCGGCTGCACCCCGCCGGCACCACCGGCGGGGCCGCCCGCGGGACCGCCCGGCCGGGAGACCTGCGCCTTGCTCGTCGGCGCGTCGGCGATGTCCGCCGCCTCCGGCGACTGCCCCAGCGCGGGGACCACGGCCGTCCTCGGCAGCTGGCTGCCACCGGCCATCAACGTCGTCTTCGCCTCCGGCGCCACACCGGAGGACGAGGGCGCCTCCTCCAGGTCCGACCCGGACAGCGGCGGTGCGAACACCGTCGCGGGCAGCGGTACGGACGCGTCGTCCGCACCGGAGTTCACATCGGTCCCGGCCCACGGCGTGGACCCGGCCGGCACCCCGTCGTTCGCGGTCGGCTCGTACGGGACCTCGCCCCCGCGCCGCAGCGGCACCGGGTCCCCCGCCACGGCCGGAGCCGCGGCCGGCTCGGAAACCGGACCCGGAGCCGCCGGAGCCCCGGGGTCGAAGGACCCGGAAGAAGCGGGCGACACAGAAGGCGGGGAAGAAGACGGGGAAGCGGGCGGGGAAGAAGAGGACGGCGAAGAACGCGGACGGCCCCCCGGGATCCCCGCCCGGTCCGCCGCCTCCTGGAGCCACTCCGGCGGACTCAGGATGAACGAGGTCTGCTCCGCGTCGATCCGCGGCGGCGGCACCGAAGCCTCCGCCGCGGCCGCCGAGGCCGACGCCCCGTACTCCTCCTCGTACCGCCGGATCACCTCACCGACCGGCAGCCCCGGCCACAACGTCACCTCACCGCTGTCCCGCGCGATGACCAGCCGCTGCCGGCCACCCCCCGACACCGGACCGGTGGGCCGGTCCTCGGCCCACACCACGAACCCGAGACCGAACTCCCGCACCCGCACCTCACGGTGCTGGTACGCGGGCACGTCCCCGTTGATCCACTCCTCGGCGCGCTCCTGCGCCTGCGCGAACGTCACCACAGTGCGATCAACCCTCCATGCCCGGACTCAGCACCGGAACCGAACGTGCGAATCCGCCGTCCACCATCAGACCGGCCACCGACTCCAGCTCCGGCGGGTTCCCCGCCAGCCGCTCCAGGAAGGCATCGAAATCGGCACCGCACGGCAGCAACAGCCGCTCCACCCGCTCCTGCACCGACCAGCCGTCCCGGTCGCGCGCGTCGTCGTACGGGGAGAACCAGACCGAACCGATGCCCTGCCCCTTCACCTTCACCGCGAGCAGCCCGCCCTGCACGAAGGCCACGCACAGGTAGTCCTTCGTCAGGTGGTCCCGCAGGCACTTGTTGACGTACACGAGGTCGTTGACCGCGGCCTCCTCACGCACCGTGAAGAACGGCTGGTCGACCAGCAGACCCAGCTCCACGAACAGGCCCGCCCCCACCGGAGCACAACCGCCCGCCGCCTTCAGGAACGACCGGTACGCCTCCGGCAGCCGGTACCCGAGGTCCTCCTCGACCCCCTGCACCTGCTGCTCCGACACCGAGACCACGGCCTTCGGCAGCTCCAGGTGCGCCGGACGCACCTCCTGGAGCGGCCGCGTACCGCGCTTGTCGTGGTCGACCGGGGCCGTCGCCAGTCCGGCGTGGTGCCGCAGCAGCGCCTTGACCTCGACCGGGACCAGCTCCATCCGGCGCGACCCCGCCACGTGGTGCCAGGTCCAGCCGTGCGGAGTCGCCACCGCACCGACCGTGTCCCACAGCTCGTGGCCCGCCGCCCGCATCGCCGCGTTCGCGGACACGCAGTCCGTCAGACGCAGCTCGTCGACACCGAAGCCCTCCGGCGGCTCGGCGATCTCCACCGCCGCACGCGCGTAACGCGAGAAATCGGGATGACCGTCCCCGTCCATCCGCACACCGTGGGGATGGCGGGCGGCCCGGACCGGGTCCGGGAAGTGCACGACCTGCCCCGAGTAAGCGGCGTTGGGTGGCGCGGCCTGCTGCCCGAGCCGACCTGTCGTCATGGCGGTAGCCCCCTGCTGGATCTGGCTGGTTCACCACAGCCTATGTGTTCAGGCAAGACCGGCACCCGCCCCTACCCAGTGCGCACGCCCGCCAGGCAGGAACATCCGAATTGATACGAATATTCGACCCCGCTTCCACACGGCAGGTGACATTTGACAGGCTGTCCCCGCAGCACGGGGGCGTGCGCGACAGCGGCCACCACCGCCGCCACGGGAGGGAAGGCGCGACCATGCAGACCGCGACACCACGAAACACGGCAACCCGCACCGACCACGCGGAACCGACGGAAGCCGGCACCACCGGCCCCGCCGGCGACCCCCGCCTGCGCTGGAGCAGCACCGACGGCACCACACCACCCGTCCTGCGCTTCCGCCGCGACGGCATCCTCCCCACCGTCGCCGCCGCACTCTCCGTACGCGGCGAAACCCTCACCGGCACCGCCGGCAAGGCCGACCAGCCGCCCGTCCTCCACCCGCTCGTCCAGGACTTCCTCGACACCCTCACCAGCGGCCAACGCGAACGCTTCACCGGCCGGTGCCCCGAAGCCATCCTGCTCTCCCGCCACCTCACCGCCGTCGAAGCGGCCCGCAGCCGCCGCGCCTCCCGCAAACCGCTCACCGCCGGCGAGGCCCGCCGCTCCCTCAAACACTCCCGGATCACCGCCCGCCGCATCCGCGAGGACGGCGACCCCCTCCACGGCAGCTACGCACCCCCGTGCCGCTCCTGCGACGCGCTCCTCACCCACTTCGGCGTACGCCCCGTCGACCTCACCCACCCCGAGTAGCCACCATGACCGCCTCCTCAGCCTCCTACGACCGCTCCTCGGCCACCCGCTTCCAGGGCCCCGTGGACTCCGCCCTGCGCACCGCCGGCTGGGAACCCGGCCGCTGGGACATCAAGCAGGCCGAATACTGGGCCGACGCCCTGCGGGACCACACCACCCCCGCCGGACACCGCCACAACGTCTTCCCGGCAGCCGTCGAAGCCTGGGCCGAATTCGGCGGACTCATCGTCACCGCCCCCGGACCCGGCCGCCAGACGGCACCCACCACCGTGCGCCTCGACCCGCTCACCGGCCTCCACCTGGCCCGCACCTTCGCCGACCTCGGCCGCGCCCTCTCCACCCAGCTCTGCCCGCTGGGCGTGGACTCCGACGGCGCCTCCCACCTCGCGATCGACCGCGAAGGCCGCGTCTACGGCATCGACCACACCGGCGACTGGTACCTCGGCGCCGGCCTCGACGAAGCCCTCACCCTCCTCCTGACCGGCCTCCAGCCGGCCCGCCTCAGCACGGAGGGCTGAACCGGGACCCGGCCGCCCCCACGCGGCCGCCCCGCACACCCCCGGCACGTACCGGCCCGGAGCCGTCCCCCGGCCGTGCCCTCACGCTCACCGGAGCACCACCGGACCCGCCGCCCCGCACCGCACCGCACCGCGAAGCCCCTACGCACCCCGCCCGCGCGGCAGCACCGCCGACACCCGGAAACCCCCCGCCTCCGTCGGCCCCGACACGAACACCCCGCCCAGACCCAGCACCCGCTCCCGCATCCCGACCAGCCCGTTGCCCCCGCTCGGCAGCCCCGGCACGTCCGCCTTCCCGTCACACGGCCCGTTCTCCACCTGCATCGCCACCTCCCCCTCCCGATGCGCCAGCCGCACCACCACCCGTGCACCCGGAGCGTGCTTGTGGCAGTTCGTCAACGCCTCCTGCACCACCCGGTACGCCGTCTGCTCCACCTCCGCCGGATACGCGTCCCCCACACCCGGCTCCCCCTGCACCACCAGCTCGACGCTCATCCCCGCCGCCCGCGACTGCCCCACCAGCGCCTCCAGCTCCGCCAGCGACGGCCCGTCCTCACCGGCCCCCGCCACCGGCGCCACCACCAACGGCTGCGCCACCGGCTTCGGCGACTCCGCCCGCAGCACACCGAGCATCTCCCGCAGCTCCGTGAGCGCCTGCCGCCCCATGTCCCCGACCAGCGCGGCGTTCCTCACCGCCTTCACGGGATCCTTCAGCGCGACCGCCTGGAGCGCCGCCGCGTGCACCACCATCAGCGACACCCGGTGCGCCACCACGTCGTGCATCTCGCGCGCGATGCGGGTCCGTTCCTCGGTACGGGCCCATTCCGCCCGCTCCTCCGCCCGGTCGGCGAGCAGCGACAGCTCCCGTTCCAGCGAGTCCGCACGCTCCTGGAGGCTCTCCATCAGCCGGCGCCGGGCACCCACGTACAGCCCGAGGAGGAGCGGCGGCACGGTCAGCGCCACCGCCATGAACGCGGACAGCACCAGCACCAGCGTGCCGTCGGCCTCCACGTCCCCGCGGGTGCGCATGTACGTCACCACGAACGTCCCGGCGAGCGCCATCGAGGCCAGCGTCGCCACGATCCGGCGCGGCACCTCGGAGGCGGCCAGGGTGTACAGCCCGACCAACCCCAGCAGGAAGCCCATCATCGCCGGGGTCACCGCGATCCCGACCAGGACCACCGCGATCGGCCAGCGGCGCCGCAGCACGAGCGTGGACCCCACCACGAGCCCGAACAGCACCCCGACGGCCACGGGCACGCCCGCCTCACGGGCCGTCGGCACCCCTTCCAGGGCGCACTCGATCGCGGAGGCCACCCCCAGCCCCACGTCCAGGACGGCCCCCCGCCGCCGCTCCCACCACCAGGGCCCGTCCCGCCCCGCCCCGCCGCGCTCTACCCCCGTACCGGTCATGCCGTCCAGCGTACGCACGGCCCTCAGCACACCCGCCAGCGAAATTCCCGCTTCCTCGTCGGCGTCGCCGCGTATCGGGGGAAAGGGGCCGAGGCCAGACCTCAGCCCGGAAGAACGCCGGTGCGGGTTACCGCGGCTGCCTGTCCGTGCGCGTCTTGCGGGGCGCGGAACTTTACCGTCGCATCGAGGGCTGGTGGTACGGCATAGTAGGGGCGTCTAGTTGAGGCGGCACAGGCAGATGTCCGTTTTGGGCTAGATCGCCATCCCCTGTGGTGTAATTGGCAGCACTGAGGCTTTTGGTGCCTTATGTCCGGGTTCGAGTCCTGGCGGGGGAGCCTTGCACGTTCGGGTCCTGACCTCCGCGGTCGGGACCCGGCTTCGTTTGGGGCCCCTGACCCCCCGCTATCCTTCACGGGTCCACCACCCGAAGCCGAAGGGCACACCCGTGAGCGCAACCCGCCCGGCAGCCGTCGTCGTACTCGCAGCGGGTGAAGGCACCCGCATGAAGTCGGCCACTCCCAAGGTTCTGCACGAGATCAGCGGGCGCTCGCTCGTCGGTCACGTGGTCGCCGCATCCCGCGAACTGGACCCCGCGCACCTCGTGGTCGTCGTGGGTCACGCCCGCGAGCAGGTCACCGCGCACCTCGCCGCGATCGACGCCGGCGTCCGCACCGCAGTCCAGTACGAGCAGAACGGCACCGGGCACGCCGTCCGGATGGCGCTCGAAGGGCTCGGCGGACCGGTCGACGGGACCGTGGTCGTGGTCTGCGGGGACACCCCGCTGCTGACCGGCGAGACGCTGGAGCAGCTCGCGCGGACGCACGAGGCCGACGGCAACGCCGTCACCGTGCTGACCGCCGAGGTGCCGGACTCCACCGGCTACGGGCGCATCGTCCGCGACGGCGCCACCGGCGCCGTGACGGCGATCGTCGAGCACAAGGACGCCACCGACGCGCAGCGCGCGATCCGTGAGATCAACTCCGGGGTCTTCGCGTTCGACGGCGCGCTGCTGTCCGACGCGCTCGGCAAGGTGCGTACGGACAACAGCCAGGGCGAGGAGTACCTCACCGACGTGCTCGGCATCCTGCGCGAGGCGGGGCACCGCGTCGGTGCGGCGGTGGGCGCCGACCACCGGCAGATCCTCGGGATCAACAACCGGGTGCAGCTGGCCGAGGCGCGGGCGTTGCTGAACGCGCGGCTGCTGGAGCGGGCGATGCTCGCGGGCGTGACGGTCGTGGACCCGGCGAGCACGTTCGTGGACGTGACGGTGACGTTCGGGCAGGACGCGCTGGTGCACCCGGGTACGCAGCTGTTGGGTGAGACGCACGTCGGCGAGGGCGCCGAGGTGGGTCCGAACACGCGGCTGAAGGACACGCGGGTGGGTCCGCGGGCGCGGGTGGACAACACGGTGGCGGACACGGCCGTGATCGGGGAGTCGGCGAGCGTGGGTCCGTTCGCGTACCTGCGGCCGGGGACGAACCTGGGGCCGAAGGCGAAGGCCGGTACGTACGTGGAGATGAAGAACGCGACGATCGGCGAGGGCACGAAGGTGCCGCACCTGTCGTACGTGGGCGACGCGACGATCGGCGAGTACACGAACATCGGTGCGGCCAGTGTGTTCGTGAACTACGACGGTGAGCACAAGCACCACACCACCGTCGGCTCACACTGCAAGACGGGTTCCGACAACATGTTTGTGGCACCCGTCACCATCGGGGACGGTGCCTATACGGCGGCCGGCTCGGTGATCACCAAGGACGTGCCGCCCGGTGCGCTGGCCGTGGCCCGTGGCCAGCAGCGGAATATCGAGGGCTGGGTGGCCCGCAAGCGTCCGGGCAGCGCGGCGGCGACGGCCGCGCAGTCGTCGGTGGACAAGGACTCCGGTCACCCGTGAGGTGAACTGACCGGAAACGGGTACGCCCGGGACGGCGTACCGTGATAGGTGCACGCAATTCGGCTGGCTCACCGTGTGCGGGACGGACGCACACGGGGGCGAGCAGCTTTCCACACGTCTGAGGAGACAGTGCTGTGACCGGGATCAAGACGACCGGCGAGAAGAAGCTGATGCTCTTCTCCGGCCGCGCCCACCCCGAGCTGGCCGAGGAGGTCGCGCACCAGCTGGGGGTCGGCCTCGTGCCGACCAAGGCTTTCGACTTCGCGAACGGTGAGATCTACGTCCGCTTCCAGGAGTCGGCACGTGGCGCGGACTGCTTCCTGATCCAGAGCCACACGGCTCCGATCAACAAGTGGATCATGGAGCAGCTGATCATGATCGACGCGCTGAAGCGCGCGTCGGCGCGCTCCATCACCGTGATCGTCCCGTCCTACGGTTATGCCCGTCAGGACAAGAAGCACAAGGGCCGCGAGCCGATCTCGGCGCGTCTGGTCGCGGACCTGCTGAAGACCGCGGGTGCGGACCGCATCCTCACGGTCGATCTGCACACGGACCAGATCCAGGGCTTCTTCGACGGTCCGGTGGACCACCTGTCGGCGCTGTCGGTCCTCGCGGACTACGTGGGTGCCAAGGTGGACCGCACGAAGCTGACGATCGTCTCTCCGGACGCCGGCCGTGTGCGGGTGGCCGACCGCTGGTGCGACCGTCTGGACGCGCCGCTGGCGATCGTGCACAAGCGCCGCGACAAGGACGTCGCCAACCAGGTGACCGTCCACGAGGTCGTGGGTGAGGTCCGGGGCCGCGTCTGCGTCCTGGTGGACGACATGATCGACACCGGTGGCACCATCTGTGCCGCGGCCGACGCGCTGTTCGCGCACGGCGCCGAGGACGTCATCGTGACGGCGACGCACGGCATCCTGTCGGGTCCGGCGGCCGACCGTCTGAAGAACTCGAAGGTCAGCGAGTTCGTGTTCACGAACACCCTGCCGGACCCGTCCGACCTGGAGCTCGACAAGATCACGGTGCTGTCGATCGCTCCGATGATCGCCCGCGCGGTGCGCGAGGTCTTCGAGGACGGTTCGGTGACCAGCCTGTTCGAGGAGCAGCAGTAACCGCTCCGCGGTAGATCCTTTTGGTGCGGCCTCCCCCGCCGGGTACACTCCTCGAGTTGCTCGGCGAGGGAGGCCGTACCTGTTTTCGGGTGCGGATGCTCCGTTATCGACGCGCTCTTCGTAGCAGGCCGTTTCGGCCGGGTGACTGTCATCTTGTTTCCGTCACCCCACGAGGAGTGAGCATGTCCGAGATCAAGCTTTCCGCCAAGATCCGTGACACCTTCGGCAAGGGCTCTGCCCGCCAGGCCCGTCGCGACGCCCTGGTTCCCGGTGTCATCTACGGTCACGGCCAGGCCCCGAAGCACGTGAACGTCGAGGGTCACGCCCTTCAGCTCGCGCTCCGTACCCCGAACGTCCTGCTGTCCCTGGACATCGAGGGTGAGGGCACCGAGCTGGTCATCCCGAAGGCCGTGCAGAAGCACCCGCTGAAGCGTTCGATCTCGCACGTCGACTACCTGATCGTCAAGAAGGGCGAGAAGGTCACCGTCGACGTCGCGATCGTCACCGAGGGCGAGCTGGCCGCCGGCGGCAACATGCTGGAGACCCTGCAGAACACCGTCTCCGTCGAGGCCGAGGCCACCCACATCCCGACCGAGGTCACCGTCTCCATCGCGGGCCTCGAGGCCGGCGACACCATCCACGCCAAGGACCTGGTCCTCCCGAAGGGCACCACCCTGGCCATCGACGGTGACGTCGCCGTCCTGCAGGTCGTCGCCCCGCAGGCCGAGGAGCCGGCCGCCGAGGCCGAGGGCACCGAGGCCTGAGCCTCGCCCCACCCCCTCAGCAGTTGCTGACCGACCGCCGTCCGGCTCCACTGGAGCGGGACGGCGGTCGTTCTCGTACACGGGCATAAGGAGCTTTTGATGTCGGACGACGCGGCGCCGTGGCTGGTCGTCGGTCTGGGGAACCCCGGGCCGGAGTACGCGGGCAACCGCCACAACATCGGGTTCATGGTGGCCGATCTGCTGGCCGAGCGGATCGGCGGCAAGTTCAAGGCGCACAAGGCCCGGGCCCAGGTGGTCGAGGGCCGCATCGGTCCGCCGGGCCCGGCGAACCGCCGGGTGGTGCTGGCGAAGCCGATGTCGTTCATGAACCTGTCGGGCGGCCCGGTGACGGCGCTGCGCGACTTCTACAAGGTGCCGCTGGAGCGGATCGTGGCGGTCCACGACGAGCTGGACATCGACTATCCGACGCTGCGGCTGAAGCTGGGCGGCGGGGACAACGGGCACAACGGCCTGAAGTCGATGACGAAGGCGATGGGCGCGGACTACCACCGGGTGCGGTGTGGCATCGGCCGGCCGCCGGGCCGGATGCAGGTCGCGGACTTCGTGCTGAAGGACTTCTCGTCCGCGGAGCGCAAGGAGCTGGACTGGTTCGTGGACCGGTCGGCCGATGCGGTGGAGTGCCTGATCCAGGAGGGCCTGGAGCGGGCGCAGTCGGCCTACAACTCGTAGCCGTCCACGCGCGAAGGCCCCCGTCACCGTTTCGGTGGCGGGGGCCTTCGTGTGTGTGGCGGGGTCAGCCGGTGTTGCGCAGGCCGGCGGCGACGCCGTTGACGGTGAGCAGCAGGGCGCGGGCCAGGAGCGGGTCCGCTTCCTCGCCGCGGGCGGCGGTCGCGCGCTGGCGGGCGAGCAGGGAGACCTGGAGGTAGGAGATCGGGTCGAGGTAGGCGTCGCGGACGGCGAAGGTCTGCTGGAGGACCGGGTTGGAGTCCAGGAGCTTCTTGCCGCCGGTGATGCGCAGGACCTCGCGGACGGTGAGCTCGTGCTCGGCTTCGATGCGGGCGAAGACGTGCTTGAGGTCCTCGGGCACGAGGGTGTCGACGTAGTGGCGTGCGATGCGCAGGTCGGTCTTGGCGAGGGTCATCTCGACGTTGGAGAGGAAGTTGCGGAAGAAGTGCCACCGCTCTCCCATCTCGCTGAGGGCGGCGTCCTGGCCGGCTTCGCGGAGGGCCTTGAGGCCGGAGCCGACGCCGTACCAGCCGGGGACGATCTGGCGGGACTGGGTCCAGCCGAAGACCCAGGGGATGGCGCGCAGTCCGTCGAGGCCGGCTCCGGAGTCGGGGCGGCGGGAGGGGCGGGAGCCCAGGTGGAGGTCGGCGAGCTGGTCGACGGGGGTCGCGGCGAAGAAGTACGCGGGCAGGTCGGGGTCTTCGACGAGTTCGCGGTAGGTGGTGTGGGCGGCGTCGGAGACGATGTCCATGGCCGCGTCCCAGCGGGCGAGGGCCTCGTCGGACTGGCGGGGGGCGGTGTGGAGGGCGGAGGCCTGGAGGGTGGCCGCGACGGTCAGTTCCAGGTTTTCGCGGGCCAGTGAGGGGACGAGGTACTTGTCGGAGATGACCTCGCCCTGCTCGGTGACCTTGATCTCGCCTTCGAGGGTGCCCCAGGGCTGGGCGAGGATCGCGTCGTGGGAGGGGCCGCCGCCGCGGCCGACGGTGCCGCCGCGGCCGTGGAAGAGGCGCAGGCGGACGCCGTAGCGGTGGGCGACGTCGCGGAGCCGGCGCTGGGCGCGGTGGATCTCCCACTGGGAGGTGGTGATGCCGCCGAACTTGGAGGAGTCGGAGTAGCCGAGCATGACCTCCTGGACGTCGCCGCGCAGGGAGACGAGGCGGCGGTAGGAGGGGTCGGCGAGCATCTCGTCGAGGATGACGTCGGCGGCGCGGAGTTCGTCGGTGGTTTCCAGGAGCGGGACGATGCCGATCTTGGCCCAGCCGCCGTGGAGGTCGATGAGGCCGGCCTCGCGGGCGAGGACGGCGGCGGCGAAGACGTCGTCGGCGCCCTGGCACATCGAGATGATGTAGGACTCGATGACCTCGGGGCCGAACTTCTCGAAGGCGTCCTTGATCGCGCCGAAGACGCCGAGGGTCTTGTGGCCGGCGGCGTCGAGGGGGGCCGGGGTGGGGGCGAGGGGGCGGCGGGAGCGGAGTTCCTTGGCGAGGAGCTTCTGCCGGTAGTCGCGGGGCATGTCGGCGTAGCGCCAGGATTCCTCGCCGAGCCGGTCGAAGAGCTGGCCCAGGGCGTGGTGGTGGGCGTCGGCGTGTTCGCGTACGTCCATGGTCGCGAGCTGGAGGCCGAAGGCGGCCAGCGTGCGGATGGTGCGGTCCATGCGGCCGTCGGCGAAGAGGGCGCCGCGGTGTTCGCGCAGGGAGGTCTGGACGAGGGTGAGGTCGGTGAGGAGCTCGGCGGTGCCGAGGTAGTCGCGGCCTTCCTCGTGGGGGGTGCCCTTGGCGAGGCGCTCGCGGGTGTTGACGAGCTTCTGGCGGATGCAGGTGGCCTTGAGGCGGTAGGGCTCTTCGGCGTTGAGGCGCTTGTACCGGGGGCTGATCTCGGGGAGGCGTTCGAGGTCGGCCTGGAGGGAGGTGAGGAGTTCCTCGGTGGCGCCGGTGTAGCGGATGGAGTTGGACAGCAGCCCGCGCAGGAAGTCGATCAGTTCGAGGGCGTCGGTGATGCCGTGTTCGTGCTGGAGGATCAGGACGTCGCGGGTGACGTCGGGGGTGACGTTGGGGTTGCCGTCGCGGTCACCGCCGATCCAGGTGCCGAAGGTGAGCGGGCGGGTGCCGGCGGGGAGCTCGACGCCGACGCGCTGGAGTTCGGCGGCGAGGTCTTCCAGTACGTCTCCGACGGCGCCGGCGTGGAGCTCGTCGAGGTAGTAGATGGCGTTGCGGGCCTCGTCGGCGGGCTCGGGGCGGACGACGCGCAGTTCGTCGGTCTGCCAGACGAGGTCGATGTTCTCGGCGAGCCGCAGGTCGTGGCGGCGGCGCTCGCCGGCCCCGGAGACGGGCTCTTCCAGGAGGGCGGCGATGCGGCGCAGCTTGTTGAGGACGCTGCGGCGGGCCGCCTCGGTGGGGTGTGCGGTGAAGACGGGCCGGACGTTGAGGTTCTTGACCGTCTCGCGCAGGTGCTCGGGGTCGGCGTCCTTGAGCATGTCGGCGGTGCGGGCCAGCAGGCCGCCTTCGGCGGCGCGGTGGGCGCGCAGTTCCTTGCCGCGGTGCACCTGCTCGGTGACGTTGGCGAGGTGGAAGTAGGTGGAGAAGGCGCGCACGAGCTTGGCGGCGGTCTCCAGGTCGGTGTCGCCGAGGAGGGCGGCCGCGGCTTCGCCGTCGGTGCGGGTGAGCGCGCGGACGCGTTCGACGAGGTCGAGGAGGTCTTGGCCCTCCTGGCGTACGAGGGTCTCCCCGAGGAGGTCGCCGAGGCGGCGGATGTCCGCGCGCAGCTCTGCGTTGGCCGTGTCCGCGGCGGTCGCGGCGACGGAGGTGGCGGGGGCCTGGTCAGCACTGCTCACAGGTGCGGCTCCTTGCAGTGTTCGAGCGCTACTGGGCGGGGGGCTCCCGGGTGCGCGCGGCGGTGCCGCGTCCTGATGCGCAGCTCGGGCTGCCCGTGCGGACCGCGCTGTCCGACGACACCAGGATAGGTGTCCTGTGCGGGTGACCGGGCAGGGTGCCCGCCCAGTGGACCGTGCGGGTCGGAGCGGGAAGGTCCCGGCCGTGCTCCTCTTGCCGGAAGCGGCAGCTTTGCCATACTTACGATGCCGTAGGTTACGGATGCGTAGGTCCGGGCCCGGTGCCTGCCGACTCCTCACCCCCCGGGGGAACCCCCATGACCACCAGTCCCGATCTGATCGAGGACGCCTCGGCGTCCTCCGTGCGCGGTGGCGATCCCGCGTCCGAGCCGTCCGCGACGCGCGGCGGCGAGAGCAAGCGGTCCGTCGAGCAGGTCGCCCTGCTGCTGTTCATCACCGTCCCCTTCGTGGCGCTGCTGGCGGCGATCCCGCTGGCCTGGGGCTGGGGGGTGAGCTGGCTGGACGTGGGCCTGATGGTGTTCATGTACTTCCTGGCCTGCCACGGCATCACGATCGGTTTCCACCGGTACTTCACGCACGGTTCCTTCAAGGCGAAGCGGCCGTTGCGGATCGCGCTGGCGGTCATGGGGTCGATGGCGGTGGAGGGTCCGCTGGTGCGCTGGGTGGCGGACCACCGCAAGCACCACAAGTTCTCCGACCACGAGGGTGATCCGCATTCGCCGTGGCGGTTCGGCGAGACGGTGCCGGCCCTGATGAAGGGCCTGTGGTGGGCGCACATCGGCTGGCTCTTCGACGAGGAGCAGACCAATCAGCAGAAGTACGCCCCGGACCTGATCAAGGATCCGGCGATCCGGCGGATCTCGCGGGACTTCGTCTTCTGGACGCTGTTCTCGCTGGCGATCCCGCCGCTGGTGGGCGGTCTGGTGACGATGTCGTGGTGGGGGGCGTTCACGGCGTTCTTCTGGGGTTCTCTGGTGCGTGTGGCGCTGCTGCACCACGTGACGTGGTCGATCAACTCGATCTGTCACGCGGTGGGCAAGCGGCCGTTCAAGTCGCGGGACCGCAGTGGCAACGTGTGGTGGCTGGCGGTGCTGTCGTGCGGGGAGTCCTGGCACAACCTGCACCACGCCGATCCGACGTCGGCCCGGCACGGCGTGCTGCGCGGGCAGGTCGATTCGAGTGCGCGGCTGATCCGCTGGTTCGAGCAGCTGGGCTGGGCGAGCGACGTGCGGTGGCCGTCGGCCGAGCGGATCGATGCCCGGCGCCAGGAGAAGACGTCGAACCCGGCATGATGGGGGACGTGGCGATCGACGGCAGCAGTTCCAGCAGCGACAAGCCCCGGCGAGGCCGCCGGGTCCGGATGACGGGCGCCGAACGGCGTCAGCAACTGCTGGACATCGGCCGCGCCCTGTTCGCCGAGAAGGGTTTCGAGGGCACGTCGGTGGAGGAGATCGCGGCGAAGGCCGGGGTGTCCAAGCCGGTGGTGTACGAGCACTTCGGCGGCAAGGAGGGCCTGTACGCGGTGGTGGTCGACCGCGAGATGCGCCAGCTGCTGGACGGGGTGACGGGGGCGCTGACGGCGGGGCACCCGCGGGAGCTCCTGGAGCAGGCGGCGTTCGCCCTGCTCGACTACATCGAGAGTTATACGGACGGCTTCCGGATCCTGGTCCGGGACTCTCCCGTGGCGCAGTCGACGGGTACGTTCGCCTCGCTGATCAGTGACATCGCCACGCAGGTGGAGGACATCCTGGGTCTGGAGTTCAAGGCCCGCGGCTTCGATCCGAAGCTGGCGCCGCTGTACGCGCAGGCGCTGGTCGGGATGGTGGCGCTGACGGGTCAGTGGTGGCTGGAGACCCGGCGGCCGAAGAAGGCCGAGGTCGCGGCGCACCTGGTGAACCTGGCCTGGCACGGGCTGGAGAACCTGGAGCCGAGACCGCGGCTGGTGGGTCACCGCAAGAGCTGAGCGGACGCGACGGCGCCCCGTCACCGGAGGTCCGGTGGCGGGGCGCCGTCGCGTCACGCGGCTACAGGCAGGGCTCTTCCAGGCCGTGCCGTCGCACGTCGTGGGCCTCCAGGAACTCCAGCCGGTTGCCGACCGGGTCCTCGGAGTAGAAGCGCTTGTGGCCGGGCAGGTCGCCGTCCCAGACGACGGATGCCCCGCGCTCCTCCAGTCTGCGCGCGTACGCCTCGATGCCGCTCACCCTGAGGCCGGGGTGGGCCTTGCGGGCCGGGCGGAAGTCCTCTTCCACCCCCAGGTGCAGCTGGACGCCGCCGGCGGCGAACCAGCAGCCGCCGCGGGCGGCGAGGACGGGGGGTTTGGAGAGCTCCGTCATGCCCAGGACACCTGTGTAGTAGGCGCGCAGCGCGTCTTCCGAGCCGGGGGGCGCGGCGAGTTGCACGTGGTCGACGGCGGTGAGCACGGTCAGGCCTCCTTGCGGGCGACGGCGAAGATGCGGCGGAAGGGGAAGACGGTGCCGCGCGGGCCGGGCGGGTAGGCCTCGCGCAGGATTTCCCGGTATTCGGCGAGGAAGCGTTCGGCTGCCTCGCGGTCGTCGCCGAGGGCGGTGAGCACGGGCCGCAGGGCGGTGCCCTTGACCCAGTCGAGTACGGGGTCGGGGCCTTGCAGCATCTGGTGGTAGGTGGTTTCCCACACGTCGACGGCGCAGCCGAGCTCGGTGAAGCGGGCGAGGTATTCGGCGGGTTCGAGGAGGTGGATGTAGCGGGCGCCGTGGCCGGCGAGGCGGGAGCGCCAGCGGGCGGTGTCGCAGAGGTCGGCGAGCAGGCGGTGGCTGGGGGCGCCGAAGTTGCCGGGGATCTGGAAGGCGAAGGTGCCGCCGGGCCGCAGTCCGTTGATCCAGGCGGCGAAGGAGCCGGGGTGGCTGGGCACCCATTGCAGGGCCGCGTTGGACACGATCAGGTCGTAGGTCTCCTCGGGCATCCAGTCGGCGATGTCGCCGCGGCGGAAGTCGAGGTGGCCGCCGCCGGCGGTGGGTCCGGCGTGTTCGGCGGTGGCGCGTTCGAGCATCTCGGGTGACAGGTCGAAGCCGGTGATGCGGGCTTCGGGCCAGCGTTCGGCGAGGAGGGCGGTGACGTTGCCGGGGCCGCAGCCGAGGTCGGCGATGCGCAGGCCGGGGGCGCCCTCGGTGGTGCGGCGGGGGGTGGGGAGCTCGGGTATGCGGGTGAGGAGGTCCAGGAAGGGGCGGGTTCGGTGGCCGGCGTGCCGGAGGTACTGCTGGGGGTCCCAGGTGGGTGCGGAGGGGGTGGAGCCGTCCATGGCCTGGGGGCGCACGGCCGGAGCGATGTCGGAATGCATGTTCGAGCCTCCCTGCTGGTGGGGCGGTCGGAAGCGGAAGCCGTTCCGGCCACCTCCATGCCCCATGGTCGGCCAGAATATATCTCGTAGTCAAGATTCTTGATTTCAAGAGACTTCATGTCGACAGACCCCTTACACTGATCGGCATGGAGGACGAGGTCGACCGACTGGTCGCGGCATGGCGGCGAGAGCGCCCTGACCTCGACGTGGAACCGCTCGAGGTGCTCAGCCGCGTCAGCAGGCTCGCGCGCCACCTCGACCGCGCCCGCAGGCTGGCCTTCTCCGAGCACGGGCTGGAACCGTGGGAATTCGACGTGCTGACCTCGCTCCGGCGCGCGGGCGCGCCCTATCAGCTGTCCCCCGGGCAACTCCTGACCCAGACGCTCGTCACCTCGGGCACCATGACCAACCGCATCGACCGGCTCGCCAAGAAGGGCCTCGTCGAACGGCTGCCCGACCCCAACGACCGGCGCGGCGTACTCGTCCGGCTGACGCCCGAGGGCCGCGACCGCGCCGACCAGTCCCTCGCGGGGCTGCTGGCCCAGGAACGGGCGATCCTGGCCCAGCTCTCGACGGCGCAGCGCGGCGACCTCGCGGGGCTGCTACGCCAGTTGACCGCTCCGTTCGACAACGTCCCCGGGTAGTCCCGACAGTTCGGCGGGCCGTACGCCGGCCCTCCTGGCCAGGGCCACGGCAGCCAGCGTGGAGTGCACCCCGAGTTTGCCCAGCACGTTCTGCATGTGGGTGCGGACGGTGTGCGGGGACAGGAACAGCCGGGCCGCCACGTCCTTGCGGCCCAGCCCGGCCACCATGCAGCGGAGCACCTCGTGCTCCCTCGGCGTGAGGGATTCGACGAGCCGTTCGCTGTCCGTACGGTGCTTGCGGGCCGCGGTGAGCTCCCGGAGCACCCCGGTGAGCAGCGCGGGCGGCAGGTGGGTCTCCTCGCGCAGCACCCCCCGGATGACCGCGAGCAGCCGTGACAGGGAGCAGTCCTTCGCCACCCACCCGGAAGCGCCCGCCTGGAGGGCCAGGGCGGCCCGGCGGGGGTCGTCCCGTTCGGCGAGGACCACCGTGCGGACCCCGGGGTGGGCGACGCGCACCCCGGCGACGAGCGCGATCCCGTCGGGCCCGGGCGGCGCCCCGGAGCCCGGCTCCCGCTGGGCGGGTACGGTCCCGGCGGCGGCACCGAGGTCGGCGTCGACGAGCATGACGTCGAAGCGGCGGCCCTCGGCCGCCGCGCGTTCGAGACAGCGCGCGGCCGCGGGACCGCTGCCGGCCGCGGACACGTCCACGTCCGGCTCGGCCGCGAGCGCGGCTGCGAGGGACTCGGCGAAGATGCGGTGGTCGTCGACCACCAGAACCCGGATGCGAACCACAAAACCCCCAAGGGTCGGGGAACGGACGGCTGCGGGTACGACGCCCGGACCAGGAGGTCCACAGGGCGCCGCGGCCGCCGCCGCGACTTCTGTGCACTACCCCGGACCGGACGCCGTACCCGGCGTGTCTCGACCCCTGAATCAACACCGGCCCCCACCGGTGTCACGCATCAGCGTAGGGCCGGGGGCGTCTCGCGGTTGGCCGAATAGCAGAAGTTTTTCCGGGGATTTTCCGCTGGGCGGGTCCCGAACAGGCTTTGGGGTGGCTGGTTTTCGATGGCCCTGAGGGTCCGGACGGAGCAATCGGGGCCGGAGTGTGCCATGGGCAGTTGCACGAGGGGGCTTTCACCCGGCGTACGCACGCTGGGCGCCCGCGCAGAGCGCCCGCGCACCGCGCCCGCCGCACACGCGCACGCCCCCCGCACCGGTCGGGTGCGAGGGGCGCGGGGGACGGCCGCGGACCTGCGGCGCGCGGGGCGGGCCGGGGCAGGGCGGGCCGGGGCGGGCCGGGGTCAGGAACGCTGCCCGCGGGCGAAGTTCCAGGCGTCGGTGACGATGGTGGTCAGGTCCGAGCGGGTCGGGGTCCAGCCGAGGCGCTCGTGCGCCGCGCGCGCGGAGGCGACCAGTACCGCCGGGTCACCGGGGCGGCGGGCGGCGACGGTCTCCGGGATGTCCCGGCCGGTGACCTTGCGGACGGTCTCGATCACCTCGCGGACCGAGAAGCCGCTGCCGTTGCCGAGGTTGCAGACCAGGTGCTCGCCCTCGGCCGCCGCCTCCAGCGCCGACAGGTGCGCCTCCGCCAGGTCGGCGACGTGGATGTAGTCCCGTACGCAGGTGCCGTCCGGGGTCGGGTAGTCCTCGCCGAACACCGAGATGGACGCGCGCTCCCCCAGGGCGACCTGGAGGACCAGCGGGATCAGGTGGGTCTCGGGATCGTGCCGCTCACCGAACTCGCGGTAGGCGCCCGCCACGTTGAAGTAGCGCAGCGAGACCGCCGCGAGGCCGTGCGCCACGCACTCCCCCGCGATCATGTGGTCGACGGCCAGCTTGGAGGCGCCGTAGGGGTTGGTCGGCGCGGTGACCGAGTCCTCGGTGAGCGGGCCGTCGGCCGGCTCACCGTAGGTCGCGGCGGTGGAGGAGAAGATGAGCCTGCGGACCCCGGCGCCGCGCATCGCGTCGAGCAGGGCGAGGGTGCCGCCGACGTTGTTGTCCCAGTACTTGCCGGGGTTCACGACGGACTCGCCGACCTGCGAGGAGGCCGCGAAGTGCAGCACCGCGTCGTAGGAGGGGTCCAGGTGCTCGGCGGCGTCCTGGATCCGGCCGTCGATCACGGTGGCGCCCGCGGGGACTCCCTCGCCGAAGCCGGTGGAGAAGTTGTCGAGGACGGTGACCTCGTGGCCGGTCTCCAGGAGACGGGCGGCGACGACGCTGCCCACGTATCCGGCGCCGCCGGTGACCAGGTACTTGCTCACTCGCACTCCTACTGCTCGCGGACGCACGCGTACGCGCGTGCTGGTGACTGGCTTACCGGATTCCGCGGCTCCGGGGAAATCGCCGGAGCCGCGCGACTCATTCCGCGGCCGGCTGCGGACGGGCGGGCAGCACGGCCCGGTCCAGCAGACCGGTGCGCGCGGCCAGCGCGGCCGCCTCCAGCCGCGAACCCACGCCCAGCTTCATCAGCACCCGCTGGACGTGGGTGCGGGCCGTGCTCGGCGCGATCGCCATCCCGGCGGCGATGAGCCGGGTGTCCTCGCCCTCGGCGACCCGGACCAGCACCTCCACCTCGCGCGGGGTGAGCATCCGCAGCAGCCGGCTGCCCTCGTCGTCGGGCTGGGCGGCGGGGTTGAGCAGCTCGGCGAAGGCCCCCTGCAACAGTTGGGGGGCGATCGCCACCTCACCCGCCCGGGCCTTGGCCAGGGCCCGTTCCACGCCCTCGATGCGCTCGTCGTGGCGTACGTAGCCCGAGGCCCCGGCGGCGAAGGCCGCGGCGATCCCGCGCGGGCTGGGCACCGGGCCCAGGACGACGACGGCGATCTGCGGGCGCTCCCGCTTGATCCGGGCGACGGGTTCGAAGATCCCGGGGTCGGCGGGGGTGGCGGTGCCGAACAGACAGACTTCCGGGGCGCGGCTGATGACCAGTTCGGCGGCTCCGGCCGTCGGCGCGGCCGCCGCGAGCACCCGGTGCCCGCGCAGTTTCAGTGCCGAGGCGAGCGCCTCGGCCAGCAGCCGGTGCTCGTCGACCACCATGACCCGTACGCCCATTCAAGGCTCCCACCCCAGATCCTTCTGACCCGGCAAGCTACACGCTTGTTCGACGGGGCGTGCCGGTTACCGCGCAGAAGCCCCCGGAAGGGCGGACCTTCCGGGGGCTTCGGGGTGGGACCGCTCGCGGTCGGCCGCGGTCGGCGCGCGGCCGGCCCGCGGTCAGCTCGCGGTGAAGGAGACGAAGAGGAACTCGGGGTCGGCCTTGTCCGAGTACGGCTTGCGGACCATCGTGCGCGAGATGAAGAACTTGCCGTTGTGGTAGCGGAACTCGGAGTGGTCCGCCGAGAACTGGCCCTCGGCGCGCTGGCCCGTCTTCTCCGGCGGGTTCTCCATGAGGAGGGTTTCCTTCATGGTCTTGCTGTCGATGCTGACGATCTGGCCGCCCTTGTTGTACGGGGGCGACTTGTAGGCGATGACGTTCGAGCCGTCCATGCGCAGCGGGGTGATGGTGTAGCTCTCGCCCGCGTCGGCCCGGTCGGTGGTGGCCTTGCCGGTCTCCAGGTCGAAGGAGACGAGCTCGTTGGTGCGGCCGACGGAGGATCCCGAGCCCTGGTGCTCGTAGGTCGGGAGGTAGACCTTGCCGTTGCCGACGACCATCTTCGAGCACTGCTCGACCTCGGTGGCGGGGCACTCGGGGGCGTAGTTGCCGGTGGCGAGCGGGATGCGGCTCTTGAGCTGGCCCGCGTCGTCGACGACGAAGAGGTCGCTGACGCCGGTGGCGTTCTTGGCCGTGTCGCCGACGTCGGCGGCGACGATGAGCGGCTTCGTGGAGATGATGCCGGCCCACTCGATGCCCGGGGACAGCTTGTACGAGGACTTCGGGGCGCCGCTGACGGGGTCGAGGATCTGCGCGTAGAGGGTCTGGTTGGGGATCCGGCCGCACTTGCGCAGGACCGCGAGGGCCTCGCCGCCCGCGTAGCCGAGGTCGTAGCAGCCCTCGCCGTCGACCTTGGGCGTCCACAGGGACTTGCCGTCGGCCAGGCTCCAGGCGGCGCCGCCGCTGAGGCCGCCGGCGGCGACGGTCTGGCCGCTGATGGAGACCTCGTTGAAGCTGACCGGCTTGTCGCCGCCGGTGGCGGACTTGGCGGTGGCGGACCACACGAGCTTGCCGGTGTTCAGGTCGATGACGCCGACCTGGGTGCACTGCGGGTACTTCTTGTCCTCGGTCGGCATGGCCTCCTGGAAGAGGATGGCCGACTTGTTGTCGGTGACGTGCTTGGTCGCGCCGCAGATCTGGGCGGGGAGCGGGAGCTCCCACTTCTTGCCGCCGTCGACCAGGTTGTAGCCGACGACCTTCGCCACGTCGGACTTGACGTAGGTGGAGTCGGTGAGCCAGGAGCCGTCGACGGAGACGACCTCGGCGGGCGCCGGGCTCGGGACGTTGACGAGGGTCTTCGACTTGGGGTTGGACGGGGCCTTCTCGGTTCCGCCCGGGGCCGCGGGGGCCTTGGGGTCGGCCGAGCCGGTGGGGTCGCCCTCGGCGACGGTCTGGCCGCCGTCCCCGTCGCCGGAGACGTACCAGAAGCCGCCGCCGATGATCATGACCATCGCCAGCAGGGCGGCGCCGACGATCATCAGCTGGGTGCGCTTGTCGTTGCCGCCGCCCGCCGGGCGCTGGGCCGGGGCCTGGACGACGGTACCCGGCTGCGGCGGGTAGCCGTAGCCGGGCTGCTGCTGGGGGTAGCCGTATCCGGCCGGCTGGGTCGGCGGCTGGGCCGGCGGCTGGGGAACGGTCGGCGGGGCCGAAGGGGGCGGCGGCGTGGGCGCGCCGAAGCCTCCCGACGGGGGCTGCTGCGGGGGCGGCGGGGTACTCATGGAGTGCTGTTGCCTCTCGGTGGGCGGCTCGGTGGACTCGTTCACTTGCCGAAGGCCATCAGGAGCTTCTCTTCCTTGCCCTCGCCGGCCAGCCTGGTGACGGAGAGGAAGAAGCGTCCGTCCTCGTAGGCGGTCTGGGAGAACATGAAGGAGCCCTCGATCTTCGCGGCGGGGCCCGAGGGCAGCTTCAGGAGCACCTTGGGCGTGCCGCTGCCGGCCGGGAGCGACACGATCTCGCCGGGCTCGTCGAGGGCGCCCCTGCGGTAGGCGGTCAGCTGGCCGTTGGCGGCCTTCAGCGGGACGAAGGTCTGCTTGTCGCCGGCCTTGGTGCGCCACTTGGTCTTGCCGGTGTTGAGGTCGAAGGCGACGATCTCGGCGCTCGCGGTGTCCAGTTCCGCGCCGGTGCCCAGGTAGACGGTGTCGCCGTCGACGACGGAGTTCCCGCAGTGCTGGAGGCCCTCGCTGGTGCTGCTGCCGCCGCAGTTGATCGTGAAGTTGCCGTCGCCGGAGAGCGAGTTGCGCTTCTGTCCCTTGTCGTCGATGACGAGGATGCCGCGCTGCTTGGTCTCGCGGTTCTGGGCGTCGATGACGGTCGGGCTGACCGAGTAGACGGCCTTGACCTGGAAGCCCTTGGGGAGCTTGTAGGACCAGGTCTTCTTGCCGGTGTTCGGGTCGGCGTCCTGGATCTCGACGGTCTTGTCGGCGTCCTGGCACATGGCCACGGCGATCATCTTGCCGTTGCCGGCGGCGTAGTCCGTGGGCTTGCAGCCCTCGGGGCCGGCGTCGGAGAAGAGCTTGTCGCCGGTGCTCAGGCGGTGGGCACTGAGGCCGCCCATCCAGCCGAGGGCGAAGGTGTCCCCGGTGAGGGTGACCGTGGTGTCGACGGCGGACTTGAAGAAACCGTCCATGACGACTTCCTTGGTCCAGACCTCCTTGCCGCCCTTGAGGTCGATCAGCTTCATCTGGTTGCAGTTGGAGTCGTCGGCGTTCTTGACGACCATGACGGTCTTGCCGTCGGGGGTGGTCTGACCCGTGAGTCCGCAGATCTTCGTGCCGAGGTCGAGCTTCCACTTTTCCTTGCCGTCGGCCACCGCGTAGGCCACGACGGACTTGTCGACGGTCTTGACGACGGCGTCGCCGACCACCCACTGCCCGGCGGTCGGGATCCCGACGGCGGGGCCCTCCATCTTGGCGGTCTTGAGCCAGAGCGCCTTGTCCTCGCCGGGCTTGCGGCCGGAGTTGAGGTCGGTCGGGTACGAGACGCCGGCGCCCTTGCCGTCGCCCTTGTCCACGGAGGCCGAGGGGGAGGGTTCGCCGGAGGGGGCGGGGCTCTGCGCGACGGGTTCCTTGGGCGCCTTGCCGTCGTCCCCCGCGAGGAGGAACCAGCCGCCGGCGCCCAGTACGAGCACGCCGGCGACGGCGGCCGCGATCAGCGCGGCCGGCTTGCGCCGGCCGGGCGGCGGCGGGACGGGGGGCATGCCCTGCGGCGGGGGCGGGAACCCGTAGCCGCCCTGCTGCACGGGCTGCGGAACGGTCGGCGGCTGCTGCTGGGCGTACGGGTTGGCGCCCTGTGGCGGGAATCCGTACCCCTGCTGGGGAGGGCCGGGCAAGTGTCCGTAACCGGACGGCGGCGGCGGCTGGTTCGGCGGCTGGGGCGGCTCGGTCATCAGCGCATACCTTCGGCGTCAGGCGGTCAAGCGGTCGGTAGAACGACCCTTTCTATCACTCGTGGCCGACATGCGACGGGCCGGTCCGACCCCTGTTCCCAAGGGAGGACCGGCCCGTGACTCGGCCGTTATCCGACCGGACGGCGCTCAAAAGTGTCCGGACTCACGCTTCTTCGGCCAGTTCCAGCCAGCGCATCTCCAAGTCGTCCCGCTCCGAGATCAGTTCCCGGAGCTCGGCGTCGAGCTTGGCGACCTTGTCGTAGTCGGTGGAGTTCTCGGCGATCTGCGCGTGCAGGTTCGACTCGCGGTCGGACATCTTGTTGAGCTGCCGCTCGATCTTCTGAAGCTCCTTCTTCGCGGCGCGCGAGTCCCCCGAGGCGGACGACTTCGCGGCCGGCGCCGGGGCCGCCGGGGCGGCCGCCTCGATCATCCGCTGCCGGCGCTCCAGGTACTCGTCGAGGCCGCGCGGCAGCATCCGCAGGGAGGCGTCCCCCAGGAGCGCCATCACCGTGTCGGTGGTGCGCTCGATGAAGAACCGGTCGTGGGAGATCACGATCATGGAGCCGGGCCAGCCGTCGAGGAGGTCCTCCAGCTGGGTCAGGGTCTCGATGTCGAGGTCGTTGGTGGGCTCGTCGAGGAAGAGGACGTTGGGCTCGTCCATCAGCAGCCTCAGGATCTGGAGCCGGCGCCGCTCACCGCCGGAGAGGTCCCCGACGGGGGTCCACTGCTTCTCCTTGGTGAAGCCGAACTGCTCGCACAGCTGGCCCGCCGTCATCTCGCGGCCCTTGCCGAGGTCGACGCGGTCACGGACCCGCTGGACGGCTTCCAGGACGCGCAGCGAGGGGTCGAGCTCGCCCACCTCCTGGGACAGGTAGGCCAGCTTGACGGTCTTGCCGACGACGACCGTGCCGGCCGCGGGCTGGACGTCGCCCTGCGTGCGGGCGGCCTCGGCGAGGGCGCGCAGCAGGGAGGTCTTGCCGGCGCCGTTGACGCCGACGAGGCCGACGCGGTCGCCCGGGCCCAGGTGCCAGGTGAGGTGCTTGAGCAGGGTCTTGGGGCCGGCCTGGACGGTGACGTCCTCCAGGTCGAAGACCGTCTTGCCGAGGCGGGCGTTGGCGAACTTCATCAGCTCGGAGGTGTCGCGCGGCGGCGGCACGTCGGCGATGAGCTCGTTGGCGGCCTCGATGCGGTAGCGCGGCTTGGAGGTCCGGGCGGGGGCGCCGCGGCGCAGCCAGGCCAGCTCCTTGCGCATCAGGTTCTGCCGCTTGGACTCCTCGGTCGCGGCGATGCGGTCGCGCTCGGCGCGGGCGAAGACGTAGTCGCTGTAGCCGCCCTCGTACTCGTGGACGTCGCCGCGCTGCACGTCCCACATGCGGGTGCAGACCTGGTCGAGGAACCAGCGGTCGTGGGTGACGCAGACGAGCGCGGAGCGGCGTTCCTGGAGGTGCTTGGCCAGCCAGGAGATGCCCTCGACGTCGAGGTGGTTGGTGGGCTCGTCGAGGACGAGGAGGTCCTGGTCGGCGATGAGCAGCTTGGCGAGGGCGATGCGGCGGCGCTCGCCGCCGGACAGCGGGCCGATGACGGTGTCGAGGCCCTGGCCGAAGCCGGGCAGGTCGAGTCCGCCGAAGAGGCCGGTGAGCACGTCGCGGATCTTGGCGTTGCCGGCCCACTCGTGGTCGGCCATGTCGCGGATGATCTCGTGCCGGATCGTGGCGGAGGGGTCGAGCGAATCGTGCTGGGTGAGGACGCCCATGCGCAGGCCGCTGTTCTGGGTGACCCGGCCGGTGTCGGGTTCCTCCAGCTTCGCGAGCATCCGGATGAGGGTGGTCTTGCCGTCGCCGTTGCGGCCGACGACACCGATCCGGTCCCCCTCGGACACGCCGAGGGAGATGCCGTCGAGCAGGGTACGGGTGCCGTACACCTTGCTGACTGCCTCGACATTGACCAGATTGACGGCCATCAGACGCGCTCCAGGGAAGGGGTGTGGATCAGCCCCTCAGCCTAACGCTCCGGAGCGACACCGACCGATCCACCAGCAGGGCGCCCGCCAGAGCCATGCCGATGGCGGCGGGTGCGGTCAGGGGCAGGGCGATGAGGGTGGCGCTGTGGCCCTCCAGGATGCCGCCGAGGCCGGTCATGGAGAGGCCGAGGATCCCGAGGAGGCACAGGGTGATGCCGAGGGCGGCGGCGGGCCCGTTGCCGGGGGCCCGCGCGGCGGGGGCGGACGCGGGAGCGGGTGCTTCGAAGCGGCGGAAGCAGGCGACCAGCAGGGCGGTGACCAGGGCCGCGAGGAGGATCCGCGGCGGGACCTGCGCCCACCAGGCGGCGGTGGCCGGCTCGGGGAGGGTGAGGCCGAGGGCGAGCTGGGCCGCGTACACGCCGAGCATGGCGGTGAGGTGCCACAGGAACGCGGTCATGGCGATGCCGTTGGCGGCGACGACGCGCCGCCAGACGCGGGGCCGCTCCAGCCAGGCCGTGGCGGGGCCCGCGCACAGCTGGACGGCGCCGACGAGCCACAGGCCGTGGCACAGCAGGGCGAGGGTGGGCGGGGCCATGTTCGACACCTTTTCCCCGGGCATCCCGACCATGGACAGCGGGTACGGTCCGGCCGCGACGAGCAGGACGGCTCCGGCGAGCCCGGCGGCGGCCAGGACCGCCGGCCGGGTGAGGCGCCCGTCGGCGCGCAGGAAGCCGAGCTGGTGCACGGCCAGCCACACGAAGGCGAAGTTCAGGAACTCCACGTACGGGACCCCGAGCGCGAAGCGCAGGACGTCGACCAGCGCGGCCGCCCCGGCGAGCGCGGCGAAGGCGGCCCAGCCGTGGCGTTCGTGCAGGGTGAGCAGGGGCGGGGTGAAGGCGACCATCGCGAGGTAGATCCCGATGAACCACAGCGGCTGCGTGACCACCCGCAGGGCGGCGCCGGTCAGCCGTCCGCCGTCCAGTCCCGCGAGCTGGACGGCCAGTGCGAGGGCGGCCCACACCAGGACGAAGACGAGGGTGGGCCGCAGCAGCCGCTGGAGGCGGGCCCGCAGGAAGGCGGCGTAGACGGGTCCGTCGGCCTTGCGGGCGAGCGAGCGGTACGAGAGGGCGTGCGCGAACCCGCCGACGAAGAAGAACACCGGCATGATCTGGAGCCCCCAGGTGAGCACCTGGAGCGGGGGGACGAGGGCGAGCAGGTTCCCTATGCCGTCTCCGGCGACGGCCGCCATCAGCCAGTGGCCGAGCACGACCGTGCCGAGCGAGGCGACCCGGAGCAGGTCCACGTACCGGTCGCGGCTCGCGGGGGTCGCGGCGGCCATGTCGCGTGCGGTGACTGTCATGTCCCCCACGGTCGTGGCCGGGCTGCCGCGGCGACAGGGTACGGATACTCAGATCGCGCTGGGTACCGCGGCCGCCCGGCCGCCGGGCGGGGTCAGGCCGGCAGCACCGTGGCGCCGGGGACGGGGCCCGACGCGGTACGGGTGGTGCGGCAGGTGCCGGAGGCCTCCAGTGCGGCGGCGACCTTGGCGGCGCCTTCCTCGTCCCGGACCAGGAAGGCCGTGGTCGGGCCGGAGCCGGAGACCAGCGCGGCCAGCGCCCCGGCGCCGATGCCCGCCGCGAAGGTGTCGGCCAGCCGCGGGCGCAGCGACAGCGAGGCGGCCTGGAGGCCGTTCGACAGGGCGGGCGCGAGCCGGTCCGGGTCGCCGGAGGCGAGGGCCGCGAGGAGTTCCGGGGAGGCTTCCGGTTCGGGGACGGAGGTGCCCGCGGTCAGCCGGTCGAACTCGCGGAACACGGCCGGGGTGGACAGGCCCCCGTCGGCCACCGCGAACACCCAGTGGAAGGAGCCCGCGTCGACCGGGGTGAGCAGCTCGCCCCGGCCGGTGCCGAGGGCCGCGCCGCCGACCAGGCTGAAGGGGACGTCGCTGCCGAGCTCGGCGCAGATGTCGAGGAGTTCGGCGCGCGGGGTGCCGAGCCCCCACAGGGTGTCGCAGGCCAGCAGGGCGGCCGCGCCGTCCGCGCTGCCGCCCGCCATGCCGCCCGCGACCGGGATGTTCTTCGCGATGTGGAGGTGGACGGCGGGCTCGATCCCGGCACGGGCGGCGAGGAGCTCGGCGGCCCGGGCGGCCAGGTTGGTGCGGTCCAGGGGCACCTGGCCGGCGTCCGGTCCCTCGCAGGTGACGGTCAGTTCCGCGGCGGGGGTGGCCGTGACCTCGTCGAAGAGGGAGACGGCGAGGAAGACCGTCGCGAGGGGGTGGAAGCCGTCGGGGCGGGCGGCGCCCACCCCGAGCTGGACGTTGACCTTCGCGGGGACCCGTACGGTCACGCTCACAGCGCGGGCCTCTCCGCGACGGGCTTGTGCTCGGCGATCGCGGCGAACTCCTCCACCGTGAGGGACTCGCCGCGCGCCTGCGGGGAGACTCCGGCGGCGACGAGGGCCGCCTCGGCGCCCGCGGCCGAACCGGCCCAGCCGGCCAGCGCGGCGCGCAGGGTCTTGCGGCGCTGCGCGAAGGCGGCGTCGACGACGGCGAACACCTCGGCCTTCGAGGCGGTGGTCTTGACCGGCTCGGTGCGCCGCACGAGGGAGACGAGTCCGGAGTCGACGTTCGGGGCGGGCCAGAACACCTTGCGGCCGATGGATCCGGCGCGCTTGACGTGCGCGTACCAGTTGGCCTTGACGGAGGGGACGCCGTAGACCTTGTTCCCGGGTTCGGCGGCGAGCCGGTCGGCGACCTCCGCCTGGACCATGACGAGGGTCCGCTCGATGGTCGGGAAGCGGTCCAGCATGGTCAGCAGCACGGGGACGGCCACGTTGTAGGGCAGGTTCGCGACGAGCGCGGTCGGCGCCGGGCCGGGCAGTTCCGTCACCAGCATGGCGTCGGAGTGGACCAGCGCGAAGCGGTCCTTCTTCGCGGGCATCCGCGCCTCGATGGTGGCGGGCAGCGCGGCGGCCAGGATGTCGTCGATCTCGACGGCGACGACCCGGTCGGCGGCCTCCAGCAGGGCGAGCGTCAGCGAGCCGAGACCCGGACCGACCTCGACGACGACGTCGTCCGGGCGCACCGCCGCGGTGCGCACGATGCGGCGGACGGTGTTGGCGTCGATGACGAAGTTCTGGCCCTTCTGCTTCGTCGGGCGTACGCCGAGTACGGCGGCCAGTTCCCGGATGTCGGCCGGCCCGAGGAGGGCGTCAGAAGGGGTTTCGTCGGGCTGCTGCTGCTCTGCGGTGCTCACCGGTACAGCGTCTCAGATCGGCCGGGGGGAACCGGACACCGCACGGCGTTCACGGCACGAGCCCGTTCACGACACGAGCCCGTTCACGACATGAGCCTGCGCCCGCAGTGCGGCCACGGGCTCGCCCCCCGCTGCACGTAGAGCTTCTTCGCCCGGTACGTCTGCTCGGATCCGGAGGCGTCCTGCGGGCGGCCGCTGCCGCCGAGGCCCTGCCAGGTGCGTACGTCGAACTGGTAGAGGCCGCCGTAGGTGCCGGAGGGGTCGGTGGCGGAGGCCCGGCCGCCGGACTCGCAGTGGGCCAGCGCGGCCCAGTTGAGGTTGTCGGCGCCGGAGACGGAGGTCGGCAGCGGTTTCGTGCCGACCTTGACGAGCTGGTGGACGGGCTCGCGGACGACCTCCTCGGCGATCTTGCGGGGCTGCTGGCGGACGCCGTTGACGGTGCGCAGGCCGTAGGTGACCCGGCGCGCGCCGGGCCGCCCGGCCCGCTCGACGACCTCGGTCCCGGCGAACAGGGAGGCGTCCTCGACCCGCTCGGTCGTGTAGGGGATGCGCTCCTCGCGGACCTCGCGGGTGCCGGTGATGCGCAGCACGGTGACCGTCTGGCCGTCGCGGGGGAACTCGCCGGGCGGCACGGAGGTGGTGTCCTGGCCGTGGAGGGTGATGCCGGCCTGGTCCAGGGCCTCCTGGATGGTGGCGGCGTTCGTGCGGATGGTGCGTTCGCGGCCGTCGGCCATGAAGGTGACGCCGCGTTCCGTGCGCACGCCGAGGGTGAGGCCGGAGCGCGGGACGGCGGCGGTGCGGGGCAGGGTGAGGAAGGCGCCTTCGACGCGGACGTCGAGCTGGCGCAGGGCGGCTTCGACGGTGCGGGCGGTGGTCCACACCTGGCGGGTCCGGCCGTCGAGGGTCAGCCGCAGGGGGCGGCCGTAGCGGACGACGATCTCCTCGCCGTCGTCGAGGGCGGAGCCGCGGGCGGGGGCGACGAGGTCGTGCGGGCCCACGCCGAGGCCTTCGGCGGCGAGGAGGGCGTCGACGCTCCCGGCGAAGGTGTGGAGGGTGCGGGGCACTCCGTCGACGGTGAGCCGGACCGCCTTGTCGGCGGCGACGAAGGCCGTGGTGCCGCCCGCGAGGAAGGCGACGACCAGCGCCTGGGGGACGATGCGGCGCCAGCTGTCGCGGGCGGCCGCGTTGCGGCGGCCGCGGCCGGCGGCGCGCTGTCCGCCCGCGCCGCCCGTGCCACCCGCGCCGCCCGTGCCGCTCTGTCCGGGGCCGGCCGGGCCGCCCTGGGCCGGGACCGCCCGCCGGCGTCCGCCGGGTTCCGGGGGTGCGGCCCGGCGTCTGCCGGCCGCCCGGCCGGCGTACGGGGCGTCCCTGTCCGGGACGGGCGGCGCGGGGGGCGGCGCGGGGTCGGCGGCCCGGCGCCGGCCGGTGGGGCGCCGGGCCGCGTCGGCGGCGGGGGCCGGGGCGGACGCGGGTGCGGAGGCGGGTACGGAGGCCCGGCGGCGGGCCGCCCGGCGGCCTTCGGCCCTGGGCCCGGGGACTCCTCCGTCGGGGGCGGGGCCGTCGGGGTCAGGGTCGTACTCGGGGGCCGGGCCGGAGCGTGGAGCGGCGTCGGTGGCGGGGCCGGCGGCCGCGTCCGGGCCGGGGTCCGGTTCCGCCTCCGGCCAGGAGACACGGCGGTGACTGCCCTGTGTTTCGCTCACGTCGCTCGCTCCACTGGTCCGGCCCCTGCTGGTTCGGGCAGGGCACCCTAGCCGGAGCGGGCGTCACGCTTCAAAGCCGTTCGACTACCCAGCGTGTCGGACGAACGGGCGTTCGCGCGGGGGGCGGACGGGGCGGTCAGTACCCGAACGCGCGGGCCGTGTTGGCGGCCAGGGCCGTCGCCATGGCGTCCTCGTCGAGGCCGCGGACCGCCGCCATCGCCCGTACCGTCAGTGGAATGAGGTACGGGGCGTTGGGCCGTCCGCGGTACGGCGCCGGGGTGAGGTAGGGGGCGTCGGTCTCCACCAGCACCAGCTCCAGCGGGGCCACCGCGAGGGCCTCGCGCAGCGGGTTGGCGTTCTTGAAGGTGACCGTCCCGGCGAACGACATGTAGTAGCCGGCGGCCGCGCACTCGCGGGCCATCTCGGCGTCCCCCGAGTAGCAGTGGAAGACCGTCCGCTCGGGCGCGCCCTCCTCGCGCAGGACGCGCAGCACGTCGGCGTGGGCCTCGCGGTCGTGGATGACCAGGGCCTTGCCCCGGCGCTTCGCGATCTCGATGTGGGCCCGGAAGGAACGCTCCTGGGCGGCCATGCCCTCGGGGCCGGTGCGGAAGTGGTCGAGGCCGGTCTCCCCGACGGCCTTGACGTGGTCCAGCGCGGCGAGGGCCTCGATCTCGGCGAGGGCCTCGTCCAGGGCCGCCTCGCCGCCGCCGGGCCGGGCGCCCTGGCGGGACCAGCCGTCCGGGTCGCCGTGGACGATCCGGGGGGCTTCGTTCGGGTGCAGGGCCACGGCCGCGTGGACGTTCGCGTACGCGGCGGCCGTCTCGGCGGCCCAGCGGGAGCCCTTCACGTCGCAGCCGACCTGGACGACGGTGGTCACGCCCACGGAGGCGGCCTTCGCGAGGCCCTCCTCGACCGTGCCGGACTGCATGTCGAGGTGGGTGTGCGAATCGGCCACCGCCACCCGGAGCGGTTCGGGCAGCGGCGGCGGTACGTCCTTCGAGGCGGAGGAGGAGGCGGCGGAGGAAGGGCTGGGGCTCATACGGCCGATCTTATGACCGGCGGAAGAGCCGCATCAGCCGGGCGAACGGGCCGCGGCGTTCCCCGGCGGGATCGACGGCGACGGGCCCGGGCGCGTCGTGCGACGGCGTCCTCTTGCGGGGCCTCGGCGCACGGGGCGTGGAGGCCCCCGCCGGAACGGGTCCGGCGATGCCGGGGGCGACGGGGTGGTGGTAGAGCCGGTCGAGCATCCCGGTGACCGTCGAGACCTGGCCCTCCCGCATGATCCGTACGATGTGTCCGCCGCAGTTCAGGCAGGTGGGGTTGGACAGCGGCGAGGGGACCCGCTCGCCGGCGGCCTTGTAGACGATGAACGCCTCGCCCCTGGCGTCGACGTGGTGTTCTATCGCGTAGGCCTGTTCCCAGCCGTACCCGCACCTCATGCACGCGAAGGAGTAGGCCTCGTGCGCGGTCGGCACGGCCGGCGCGGCGGCCGGTGCGTGCGCGGGGACCGGTACGTGTACGGGGGCCGGGGCGGGTGCCGGGGTGTCTGCGATCTCACTCATGCCAGCTCCTCTTGTTCCACTGGTGCCATGTCCAGTGGACGCCTCTTCGGGCGGGAGCGCATCAGGCCCTGTCTACTGTTGGACGGCCTTTGGGCGACTCATGCCCAAAGCGCCCGGTGCGCGGTCTGAGCTTTGCCTTTCAGGGTAGCCCTTTGCCGATTTACGGCACCTTTTGTGCCGCGTTCTTTGCCGCCACGACCGCGTCGAACACGTCCCGCTTGGGTACGCCGGCCTCCGCGGCGACCGCCGCGATGGCCTCCTTGCGGCGCTCCCCCGCCTCTTCGCGCACCCGTACCCGGCGCACGAGCTCCTCGTCGTCCACGTCTCCCGGTCCGGCGGCGGGGGCGCCCTCGACGACGATCGTGATCTCGCCGCGCACGCCTTCGGCCGCCCAGAGCGCGAGCGCGCCGAGCCCGCCGCGCTTGACCTCCTCGTAGGTCTTCGTCAGTTCGCGGCACACGGCCGCGCGCCGGTCGGCGCCGAACACCTCGGCCATGGCGGCCAGGGTGTCGTCGAGCCGGTGCGGCGCCTCGAAGTAGACGAGGGTGCGGCGCTCGCCCTCCACCTCGCGGAGCCGGCCGAGGCGTTCGCCCGCCTTGCGGGGCAGGAAGCCCTCGAAGCAGAACCGGTCGACCGGCAGCCCGGACAGGGCGAGCGCGGTGAGCACGGCGGACGGCCCGGGCACGGCCGTCACCTTGATGTCCTTCTCCACGGCCGCGGCCACCAGCCGGTAGCCGGGGTCGGACACCGACGGCATCCCGGCGTCCGTGACCAGCAGCACCCGCTTGCCGGCCTCCAGGGCCTCC
This sequence comes from Streptomyces sp. NPDC006512, assembly GCF_040611935.1. NCBI lineage: Bacteria > Bacillati > Actinomycetota > Actinomycetes > Kitasatosporales > Streptomycetaceae > Streptomyces > Streptomyces sp. NPDC006512. The sequence goes on from NZ_JBEXPG010000005.1 coordinate 34,473, forward strand.
ACCAGTTCGGGGGTGCGGGCGGACTCGTTGCCCTCGAAGTACGACAGCACCCGCCCGGTGGTGTGCACGCCGAGCCCCTGCGTCAGCCGGCGCAGCCGCCGGGTGTCCTCGGCGGCGATGACGTCGGCCCGCTCCAGCTCGGCGCCGAGCCGGGGCGGGGCATCGGCGAGGTCCCCGATGGGCGTACCGGCCAGGACGAGGACACCGGCGGAGGAGGAAGCTTCGGCAGAACGGGGCTGATCGGTCACCGCCCCATCCTCTCACCCGGACCCGCCGCTCCCCCGTGCCCGGGCCCGCCCCCGAGGACCCGGAACCAGGAGGTGCTGGGGTGCGCACAGGGGTGTTCCCTACGATGACCCGGTGACCAGTACCGCGACGCCGCCGCCCAGCCCCGCGGGGGCCCCGCCCGAGCCGACGGCCGGCCGCGACCTCGAACACGAGCCGCCCGTCTGGCTGCGCCGCCTGCGCGGCTTCGGCTACGCGCCGCGCAGCGCCCCGGGCGGGGCGCGCGCGGACGTCCGTACGCGGCTCGTGCCCCCTTATGCCCGGCCCTCCGCCCAGTTGTGGCAGGCGCTCGGTGTCCGGCCGGCGGCGCAGGACACCTGGCTGCGGGTCATGGCCTGGGCCGGTCCGCTGTTGGTGGCGCTGGTGGCCGGCGTGCTGCGGTTCGCCCACCTCGGCAGCCCGAAGGCGGTGATATTCGACGAGACGTATTACGCGAAGGACGCCTGGGCCACCATCAGGCAGGGCTACGAGGCCAGCTGGCCGAAGGACATCGACAAGTCGATCCTCGCCAACCCCGCGGGGGTGCCGCTGCCCGCGGACCCGGGCTACGTCGTGCACCCGCCGGTCGGCAAATGGGTGATCGGCCTCGGCGAGTGGATGTTCGGCTTCGACCCGTTCGGCTGGCGGTTCATGACGGCGGTCCTCGGCACGCTGTCGGTGCTGATGCTGTGCCGGATCGGGCGCCGCCTCTTCCGTTCCACGTTCCTCGGCTGCCTGGCGGGCGCCCTGCTCGCGGTGGACGGCCTGCACCTGGTGATGAGCCGTACCGCGCTCCTCGACCTGGTGCTGATGTTCTTCGTGCTCGGGGCGTTCGGGGCACTGCTCATCGACCGGGACAAGGCCCGGGCCCGGCTGGCGGCGGCCCTGCCGGTGGACGAGGAGGGCCGTACCCGGCCCGACCTCCATACCGCCGAGACCCTGCGGCTGGGCTGGCGTCCGTACCGGATCCTGGCCGGCGTCTGTCTCGGTCTGGCCTTCGGCACCAAGTGGAACGGCCTGGTGGTGCTGGCGTTCTTCGGGATCCTCACCGTGGTGTGGGACGCGGCCGCGCGCCGCACCGCCGGCGCGGGGGCCCCGTACGCGGCGATGCTGCGCCGTGACGCGCTGCCCGCGTTCCTGTCGACGGTCCCGGTGGCGCTGGGCGTCTACGTGGCGTCCTGGCTGGGCTGGATCCTGAGCCCCGACGACGGCAAGGGCGGCTACTTCCGGGACTGGGCGGCCAAGCACGACCAGGGCAGCGCGCTGTCCTTCCTGCCGGAGTGGCTGCGCAGCCTGTGGCACTACGAGACCGAGGTCTACAGGTTCCACGTGGGCCTGACCTCGGGCCACACTTACGAGTCGAACCCGTGGAGCTGGCTGGTCCTGGGCCGTCCCGTCTCGTACTTCTACGAGTCCCCCTCTCCCGGCACGGACGGCTGCCCGGCGACCGAGGCGGGCAAGTGCGCCCGCGAGGTGCTGGCGCTGGGCACGCCGCTGCTGTGGTGGGCGGGCTGCTTCGCGCTGCTGTACGTGCTGTGGCGGTGGTTCTTCCGCCGCGACTGGCGGGCGGGCGCGATCGCCTGCGCACTGGCCGCCGGCCTGCTGCCCTGGTTCAACTACCAGGAGCGGACGATCTTCTACTTCTACGCCGTCGTCTTCGTCCCGTACCTGTGCCTGGCGCTGGCCATGATGATCGGCGCCCTGCTGGGTCCGGCGGGCTCCTCCGAACGCCGCCGCACCCTCGGCGCGATCGGGGCGGGCGTCCTGGTACTCCTGATCGTCTGGAACTTCATCTACTTCTGGCCCATCTACACCGGCCAGACCCTCCCGATGGACTCCTGGCGCAACAGGATGTGGCTGGACACCTGGATCTAGCGGCCCCGCACGAATCCAGCGGCCCCGCCGTCCGGGCGATGTTCCGGTCCGGTAACAAAAGCGGTGACGGGTGCTCGCGCAGAGTAAGGTCCGCACCAGGGGTTCTTTGAACATGTTCAGAGAACTGTGCTTCGGGGGAGGACGCACATGAACGGGGCGGCAAAGGGCGCCATCATCGGCGGGGTGTTCCTGGCGATGGTCGGCGGAGCAGGATACGGCGCGTACACGCTGGTCGCGGACGAGAGCGGGGGCGGGAACGGCGGCGGGGTGGAGGCCAAGACGGCCCCCGCGCCCAAGGGGAACGGACCCGTCGGCGAGAAGGACGCCGTCGCCACCGCGAAGGCCTTCCTCGCCGCGTGGGCGGCGGGCGACGACGGCACGGCGGCCGAGCTCACCAACAACACGCAGGCCGCGCGGACGGCGGTCGCCGACTACAAGGCCAAGGCGTACGTCTCCAAGGCGGTCATCACCCCCGGCACCCCGAACGGCACCACCGTGCCGTTCAAGGTGGAGGCCGAGGTCACGTACGAGGGCACGACCAAGCCCCTCGTCTACGACTCCCAGCTGACCGTCGTACGCGGCGTGAGCACCGGAAAGCCGCTCGTGGACTGGCAGGAATCCGTCATCCACCCGCAGCTCCAGAAGGACGAGAAGCTGCGCGCGGGCACCCCGGCCAGCCCGCCGGTCAAGGCGGTCGACCGCGACGGCAAGGAGCTGACGGCCGAGCTGTACCCCTCGCTGCGGCCGGTGCTGGAGCAGCTCCGCAAGACGTACGGCGAGAAGGCGGGCGGCACCCCCGGCGTCGAGCTGTGGATCGAGCCGACGGCCGCGGACGCGCCGAAGAGGTCCCTGCTGACGCTGGTCGAGGGCAAGCCCGGGAAGATCGAGACCGTACTGGACGCCGACGTGCAGGCCGCCGCGGAGAAGGCCGTGGCCGCGTACCCGGAGGCCTCGGTGGTCGCGGTCAAGCCGAGCACCGGCGACATCCTGGCCGTCGCCAACCACCGCAGGGACGGCTTCGACGCGGCGCTGCGCGGGCGCCGCGCGCCCGGCTCCACGATGAAGATCGTGACGGCGGCGATGCTGCTGGAGAAGGGCCTGGTGGCGGCGGACAAGCCGGCGGAGTGCCTGCCGAGCGTGTCGTGGGAGGGGAAGCCCTTCCGCAACCTCGGCGGCTTCAGTCTGCAGGGGCAGCCGTTCTCGACGAGCTTCGCCCGGTCCTGCAACACCGCCTTCATCGGCCTGATCAACGAGGTGGGCGACAACGGCGCGCTGCCGCGCGAGGCCAAGGAGGTCTTCGGCATCGGGCTGGACTGGAAGGCCGGCGTCGTTACCGAGGACGGGTCCGTCCCGGTGACCTCCGGTCCCGCTGCCGCCGCCGAGTACATCGGCCAGGGCGCGATCCAGATGAACCCGCTGAACCTCGCCTCGATCACGGCCACCGCCCGGACCGGGGTGTTCCGCCAGCCGGTGGTCGTCAAGGCCTCCGTGGACGGCCGGACCCTGGCCACGGCCTCCCGGCCGCTCCAGCCCGGGGTGTCCGCACAGCTCGTCCGCATGATGAAGCGGACGGCCACCGGCGACGGCACCGCCGCCGGCGCGATGTCCGCGGTCGGCGGCTCCGACAAGGGTGCGAAGACCGGTTCGGCGGAGGTCGACGGCGCGGGCAGCCCCGACAGCTGGTTCACGGGGTTCAGCGGTGACGTCGCGGCCGCCGCGATGGTCGAGGCCGGCGGCCACGGCGCGGACGCGGCGGGCCCGATCGTCGCCCGCGTGCTGAACGCCTCCTGACGCACCCGACGGCGTCGCAACCCGGTGGACCTTTCCGGTCACGGCGCTAGTGTCGCGGTATGACGACCACGCATCCCCTCTTCGCCGAGGCTCTGGCCGGGCTGGGGCTCGAACTCTCCGTACGGACCTTTCCCGAGGGGACCCGGACCGCGGCCGACGCCGCCGCCGCGATCGGCTGCGAGCTGAGCCAGATCGTGAAGTCGCTGGTGTTCGCGGCCGACGGGGTCCCGGTGCTGGTGCTGATGGACGGGGCCTCGCGGGTCGACGTGGCGGCGGTACGGCGGGAGCTGGGCGCGGGGAAGGTGACGCGGGCGGACGCGGCGCTGGTCCGCGAGACCACCGGCTACGCCATCGGCGGCGTCCCGCCCTTCGGGCACCGCACCCGGACGCGGGTCCTGGCGGATCCCGCCCTGCTGGACCACGCGGTGGTGTGGGCGGCGGCGGGCACCCCGCACTCGGTGTTCCCCATGGCCCCGAGGGAGCTCATCGCGCACGCGGGGGCCGCGCTGGCCGACGTGCGCGAACGCGCCTGACCGGGACCGGGACCAGGACCGGGACTGGGGCCGGCGGGGCTACGCGCAGGCCTTGACCGCCCGTACGAGGGCCTGCGCGCGCGGGTCGGCGGTGACGGACTTCGCGAGGCCGTTGGTGACGTAGCCGAAGCCGATGCCCGCCTCCGCGTCCGCGAACGCCAGCGATCCGCCCCGCCCCGGGTGGCCGAAGGACGCCGGGGACAGCAGCGGCGACGCGGGACCGTGCAGCATGTGGCCGGGGCCGAAGCGGGTGTTGACGACCAGGACCCGGTCCGGTCCGGACGAGAGCTCGGTGCCGGCCAGCGCGGCGGTCTCCGGCGCGAAGAGGCGGGCGCCGTCCTCGGTGTCGCCCAGCAGCGCCGCGTAGAAGCCGGCCAGGGCGCGGGCGGTGCCGATGCCGGCGGAGGCCGGGAGCTCCGCCGCCCGGTACGCGGGGTCGTTCTCGTCGGGCAGGGGGTCGATCGCGGCGAAGGCGCGCCGGGTCAGGGAGTGCGGGTCGGCGTACGCCTCGGAAACGTTTCTGCGCGGGCGGGTCTTCAGCGCGCCCGCGTGCTCCGGCGCTTCCACGGGGGCGACGCGGCCCACCCGGCCCGCGGCGGCGTCCGGCAGGCCGATCCAGAAGTCCAGTCCGAGCGGCCCGGTGACGTGCTCCGCGAGCCAGCTGCCGAGGGAGACCCCGGTCACCCGCAGCACCAGCTCCGACAGCAGCCAGCTGTACGTCTGGGCGTGGTAGCCGTGGGCGGTGCCCGGCTCCCACAGGGCTGCCTGCGCGGCCACGGCGCGCGCCCCGCTCACCCCGTCGACGGCTTCCGCCGGGGTCAGTGACCGGTCCAGCGCCGGGACGCCCGCGCGGTGGGCGAGCAGGTCGCGGACCCGTACGCGGTCCTTGCCGCCCGCCTTGAACTCCGGCCAGTACGCGCCGACCGGCGCGTCCAGGTCCAGCAGGCCCCGCTGGTGCAGCAGCAACGGGACGGCCGCCGCGACGCCCTTGGTCGCGGAGCGGACCACCTGGGCCGTGCCCGCCTCCCAGGGCCCGGCGGCCGCGCCGTCGGCGTCCTTCGTACCGGCCCACAGGTCGACGACCCAGCGGCCGTCCCGGTACACGGCGACGGCCGCGCCCCGGTCCCCGAGGACCTCGAAGTTGCGTACGAACGCCTCCCGGACGGCCTCGAAGCCCTCCGCCACCGTCCCCTGGACCTCCACGGCCGACTCTCCTCGTGTGCTGTGCGCGTGCTGCTCGCGTGTCCGCGACGGCGCGCGTGCGGCGCCGTACACGAGGGTGCAACGCGCGCGGGCCGGTCCTGCTTCCCGGGCGGGCGCGGCCGGTCAGCGCGGGCGGCGGCCGGGGGCGGCGGTGGCGCGGGGGTCGAAGCCGAAGGGGAGTTCCAGGCGGTGGGCGCCCATGAGGTCCTCGTCGCACAGCAGCTCGCGGGTGGGGCCGTCGGCCGCGATGACGCCCTCGCTGAGAATGACGGCGCGGGGGCACAGTTCCAGCGCGTAGGGCAGGTCGTGGGTGACCATCAGGACGGTGACGTCGAGGGAGCGCAGGATGTCGGCCAGTTCGCGCCGGGAGGCCGGGTCGAGGTTGGAGGAGGGCTCGTCGAGGACGAGGATCTCCGGGCGCATCGCGAGTACGGTCGCCACGGCCACCCGGCGGCGCTGGCCGAAGGACAGGTGGTGGGGCGGCCGGTCGGCGAAGGCCGCCATGCCGACCTGTTCCAGGGCCTCGCAGACCCGGTCCTCCAGTTCGGCGCCGCGCATTCCGGCGGCGGCCGGGCCGAAGGCCACGTCCTCGCGGACGGTCGGCATGAACAGCTGGTCGTCGGGGTCCTGGAAGACGATCCCGACGCGGCGGCGGATCTCGGCGAGGTGGCGCTTCTCGACCGGCAGTCCGGCGACGGTCACGGTGCCGACACCGCCGCCGAGGATGCCGTTGAGGTGCAGGACCAGGGTGGTCTTGCCCGCGCCGTTGGGGCCGAGCAGGGCCACCCGTTCGCCGTGCCCGACGGTGAGGTCGACCCCGAAGAGGGCCTGGTGCCCGTCGGGGTAGGCGTAGGCGACGCCGGAGACCTCCAGGGAGGGCGGGGGCGGGGCGGCGGCGGAAGCGGAAGCAGCGGTCACAGCGTCCATCCCATCAGACAGACGGCGAGCGCCGTCACCGGGAGCACGGCCGCGTACGCCCACTGGGCGCGGCTGGCCGAGACCTCGTCGATCACCGGCATCGAGCCGGCGTAGCCGCGGCTGACCATCGCGAGGTAGACCCGCTCGCCGCGTTCGTAGGAGCGGATGAAGAGGGCGCCGGCCGTCTTGGCGAGGACGCCCCAGTGCCGGATCCCGCGGGCCTCGAAGCCGCGCGAGCGGCGGGCGATGGACATGCGCCGCAGCTCACCGGTGATGACGTCGCCGTACCGGATCATGAAGGAGGCGATCTGGACGAGCAGGGGCGGCAGCTTCAGCCGCTGGAGGCCCAGCAGCAGGGAGCGCAGTTCGGTCGTCGAGGCGAGGACCACGGAGGCGGCCACGCCGAGGGTGCCCTTGGCGAGTACGTTCCAGGCGCCCCACAGGCCGGAGACGCTCAGCGACATGCCGAGCACCTCCACCCGCTCGCCCTCCGCGACGAAGGGCATGAGCACGGCGAAGGCCACGAACGGAACCTCGATCAGCAGCCTGCGCAGCAGGAATCCGGCCGGGATCCGGGCCGCCGCCGCGACGGCGGCGACCAGGACGGCGTACGCGGCGAAGGCCCACATCGCCTCGCGCGGCGTGGAGACGACGACGACCACGAAGGCGAAGACCGCGGCGATCTTGCAATGCGGCGGCAGCGCGTGGACGGGCGAGTGCCCGTGCCGGTAGAGCTTGTGGGCGTGGCCGGCTCCCATGTCAGTGGGCCGAGGGGGCGGCGGTGGAGGTGGCGGTCAGCTCGTCGGCGCGGCGGCGGCGCACGGTCCAGAAGATCCCGGTGCCGACGGCGACGGTGACGCCGACGCCGATGACCCCGGCGAGGCCGCCGGACAGGCGGGGGTTCTCCACGTCCTTGACGCCGTAGTCGGCGAGCGGGGAGTCGGCGGCCGCGTGGTCCTCGACCTTCTCGTCGATGCCCTTGTCGGCGGCGACCTTCTCCAGCCCGTCCGGGCTGGCGGAGGCGTAGAAGGAGACGACGCCGGCCAGGACGAGGGCGGTGGCGAGACCGGTCAGCCACACGGCGCGGGTGGAGCGGGCGGCGGCCGGTGCGGCGGCCGGGGCCGGGGCGGCGGGGGCGTCGACGAGCTCGCCGCCGACGCGCAGCTTCAGCGGGGCGCCGAGGCCGCGGGCGGCGTGGACGAGGTCGGGGCGCACGGCGATGACGGCGCCGACGGTCGCGGCGGTGATCAGGGCTTCGCCGATGCCGATCAGCACGTGCACGCCGACCATCGCGGTGAGCACCTTGCCGATCGGGACGTCCGTGGTCCCTCCGACGGCGTAGACGAGGGTGAAGGCGGCCGCGGCGGCCGGTACGGAGAGCAGGGCTCCGGTGAAGGCGGCGACGGTGACCGAGCGGCGGGTGGCCGGCAGCACCTTGAGGAGGCCGCGGAAGACGGCGTAGGCGACGAGGACGGTGACGCCGCCCATGACGGTGATGTTGACGCCGAGGGCGGTCAGGCCGCCGTCGGCGAAGAGGATGCCCTGCATCAGCAGGACGACCGACACGCAGAGCACTCCGGTGTAGGGGCCGACGAGTATCGCGGCGAGGGCCCCTCCGAGGAGGTGGCCGCTGGTGCCCGCGGCGACCGGGAAGTTCAGCATCTGCACGGCGAAGATGAAGGCGGCGACGAGGCCGGCGAGCGGCGCGGTGCGCTCGTCGAGTTCGCGGCGGGCGCCGCGGAGGCTGACGGCGACCGCGCCCGCGGCCACCACTCCGGCGGCCACCGAGACGGGTGCGTTGATGAATCCGTCGGGCACATGCATGGAGCGGCTCCGCTTCCTGTTTACCTCACAAAATCTTTAACCGTTCAAGAATAGTGCCCAGTTGCAAACAGTTGGCAAGAGCGGCCGCGTCACAAATAGTGCCTCGCGTTTTCGTCGGAATGTGCGAGGCTGGACGGACAAACGGACGCAAATGTTCCGATTTCGAGGAGCCCGTCGATGTCAGCCCCCGCCGAGAACGCGCCAGCGACCGCAGACACGACCGCCGTGGAGGAGCGGGTACGCGCCCGCGTCATCACCGACGACCCCCTCTACCGGACCATCCCGGTCCGCCTGCGCTTCGCGACGGACGAACCGCTGGCCGTACGGATCGTGTTCCCCGCCGAGCTGTCCCCCGAGGGCACCGACAACGAGTGGGTCTTCCCCCGCGCGCTGCTGGAGGCGGGCCTGCTGGCCCCGACGGGTACCGGGGACGTCCGCGTGTGGCCCTGCGGCCGCGTCCAGGCGGTCGTCGAGTTCCACTCCCCCGACGGGGTGGCCGTCGTCCAGTTCGACATCGCCGCGCTCCGCCGCTTCCTGCGCCGCACCTACGCCCCCGCCACCCGTTAGGCGCAGTCGCCCCGTACGGAACGGCCCCGGCCCCGCACCTGGGAACAGGTGCGGGGCCGGGGCGCTGCCACGTGCGCGTACGGTCAGGCGTTGACCAGCTCGCGGTCCTTGTCCGGGCCCTCCGGGTGGCCGGAGCCGTCGCCGAGGTGCTTGCGCAGGCTCTCGCCCTCGACGTCCACGTTCGGCAGGATCCGGTCGAGCCACTTCGGCAGCCACCAGGCCTTGTGCCCGAGGAGCGCGAGCACCGCCGGGACGATGGCCATGCGGACCACGAAGGCGTCGAACAGGACGGCGATGGCCAGGCCGAAGCCGATCATCTTGACCATCTGGTCGCTGGCCCCGAGGAACCCGGCGAACACCGCGATCATGATGACGGCGGCGGCCACGACCACGCGGGCGCTGTACTGGAAGCCGGTGACGACGGCCTGGCCCGGGCGCTCGCCGTGGACGTACGCCTCCCGCATGCGGGTGACCAGGAAGACCTCGTAGTCCATGGCCAGGCCGAAGACGACGCCCACCATGAAGATCGGCATCATCGACATGATCGGACCGGTCTGCTCCACTCCGAAGACCGAGCCGAGCCAGCCCCACTGGAAGACCGCCACGACCGCGCCGAGGGCGGCGACGACCGACAGCAGGAAGCCGAGGGCCGCCTTGAGCGGGACCAGGATCGAGCGGAAGACGAGCATCAGCAGCAGGAAGGCGAGACCGACCACGAGTGCCAGGTAGGGCACCAGCGCGTCGTTCATCTTCTGCGAGAAGTCGATGTTCATCGCGGTCTGGCCGGTGACGTAGACGTCGTCCCCGCTGCCGTCGCGGATCGTGTGGACGAGGTCCTCGGTCGCGGCGGAGGAGGGCCGGTCCTTGGGGATGACGCTGATGATCGCGGCGTCCTTGGCCTCGTTCTGCTGGGGCGGCAGCACGACCGCCACCCCGTCCAGGCCCTTGATCCGGTCGGCGGTGCCGTCGGCGAGCGCCTTGTCCCCGTCGACGACCACCATCAGGGGGCCGTTGAAGCCGGGGCCGAAGCCGTCGGACAGCAGGTCGTACGCCTTGCGCTGGGTCGTGGAGACCGGCTGGGCGCCGTCGTCCGGCAGGCCCATCTCCAGCTTGCTCGCCGGGATGGCGATGACGCCGAGGCCGATGACGCCGGCGAGCAGCACCATGACGGGGCGGCGGAGCACGAAGCGGGCCCAGCGGGTGCCGCCGTTGGCCTTGGGCTTGGCGTCGGCGGGCTTGCCCTTGCCGAAGAGCTTGCTCTTCTCGCCGGCCGGCAGGACCTTCTTGCCCGCGAAGCCGAGGATGGCCGGGACGAGCGTCAGGGCGACGAGCACCGCGATGACCACCGTGCCGGCGGCCGCGACGCCCATCTTGGTCAGCATCGGGATGTTGACGACGGCCAGGCCCACGAGGGCGATGACCACGGTCAGACCGGCGAACACCACGGCGGAGCCGGCGGTTCCGGCGGCCCGGCCCGCGGCTTCGTCGCGTTCACGGCCCTCGGCGAGCTCCGCGCGGTAGCGGGAGACGATGAACAGGGCGTAGTCGATGCCGACCGCGAGGCCGATCATCATCGCGAGGGTGGAGGTGGTGGAGCCGAGGTCCAGCACGTTGGCGAGCGCGGTGATGGAGGAGACGCCGATGCCCACGCCGATCAGCGCGGTCAGCAGCGGCAGTCCGGCCGCGACGAGCGAGCCGAAGGTGATGACGAGGACGATCGCGGCGACCAGGATGCCGATGATCTCGCCGGAGCCCGTCTCGGGCGCCGCCATCAGGGCGTCGCCGCCGATCTCGACGCCGAGCCCCTGCTGCTGGGCCTCCTTGCCGGAGTCCTTGAGCGCGTCGCGGGTGGCGTCCTTCAGCTCCATCCCGCTGACCTTGTACTTGACGCTGACGTAGGTGGTGGAGCCGTCCTGGCTCACCGCCTTCGTCAGGTACGGGTCTTCGACGGAGGCGATCTGGTCGGCGCCGGCGCCGCCCTTCAGACCGGAGATGACCTTCTCGACCTCGGTCTTGACGCCCGGGTCGGTGACCTTGGCGCCCGCCGGGGCCTTGATGACGATGCGGGCGGTGGCGCCGTCGGCGGCCATGCCCGGGAACTTCTTGTCCAGCAGGTCGAAGGCCTTCTGGGCCTCCGTGCCGGGTATCGAGAACGAGCCGGAGGTGGGCGCGGAGGCCGTCGCGGCGCCGAAGCCGGCGGCGAACAGCAGCGCCACCCAGACGAGGGCGACGAAGCGGCGGCGCCGGAAGGCGCCGCGGCCGAGCCGGTAGAGGAAGGTGGCCACGTGGGTGGTTCTCCCGTTCAGGTCGTGGGATGGATCCGGGACGGATCAGGGCATGGAGAGCCGGCCCGACGACGAGAGCGGCGTGTCAGGAGCAGCGGGACGGTGCGGAACGCTTCTGGGGAGTCAGACGCCGAGGGCGGGGAAGATCACGGCGTCCACGAATTCGCTGAGGAAGACCCGGTCGACGGGCCGGTCCTCGATCAGCGGGAGCGAGATGAACGCCCCGATGAGCATGTGCGGTACGAAATCCAGGGCCGGACAGTCCGGCCGGATCTCGCCCCGCTCGACGGCGCGCTGCAGCAGCCGCTGGAGATCGTTGATCTCCGGGTCGACCAGCAGGTCCCGGAGCGCCTTGTGGAGCTCCGGGCTCTCGTGGACCGCATGGGCCAGACCCCTGATCAGGGCGGTGTCCTTGGCCATCTGCACGTCGTCGGAGTGCGCCACCATCATGGCGATGTCCCCCCGCAGGGTGCCCGTGTCGATCTCCCCCAGGGAGACCGGCTGGGTACACCGCAGGGCCTTCGCGACCAGCTCGGGCTTGCTCCCCCACTGGCGGTAGAGGGTGGCCTTGCTGGACTTCGTACGGGCGGCGACCGCGTCCATGGTCAGCGCCTCGTAGCCGACCTCGCGGAGGAGGTCGAGGACCGCCTCGTGGAGTTCGGCCTGCCGCTCGGGGGTGATCCGGGTACGCCGCGCCGACGTCTCCGACGTCTCTTCGGTCATCTCCGCGCCCCCTGTCCGAGCGAAACCCTTCCGTACCGTTAAGACGATACCCCCACCCCCAAGGGAACGAAACCGTTCCGTTTCGTTAGGGGGAGTGGCGTCGGTCACCCGGCCGCCGCGGGCCCCGAATCCCCCGAAGGGGATCACCTGTACGAGTTGCCGGGGCCCCCCGCCGCGGAAAGCATTGGGGGGTGAGTCACGACGTCGCGTACCTCCGGTTCCCGCACCTGCACGACGACCTGCTGTGCTTCGCCTCCGAGGACGACCTCTGGGTCGCCCCCCTCGTACCCGACGGAGCCGAACCCGGCCGGGCCTGGCGGATCACCGTCGACCGGACCCGGGTCAGCCACCCGCGCTTCTCCCCCGACGGCCGGCACATCGCCTTCACCACCTGGCGCAGCCTCGACCCCGAGATCCACCTCGTCCCCGTGGACGGCGGCCCGGCCCGCCAGCTCAGCTACTGGGGCGCCACCGACACCCGCGTCTGCGGCTGGACCCCGCCCGACGAGGACGGCCGCAGCGACATCCTCGCCGTGTCCTCGCACGGCCAGCCCTTCTCCTACTTCGCCTGGTCCTACAGCCTGCCCACCGACGGCAGCCCCGGCGGCCGCCTCCCCTGGGGGCCGGTCTCCGACATCCAGGTCCGGGAGGAGGAGGACGGCGAGCGGCGCAGCCTGCTGCTGACCGGCAAGCCCCCGCACGAGCCCGCCGCCTGGAAGCGGTACCGGGGCGGCGCCACCGGCCGGCTCTGGCTGCACGGGCAGCGGCTGCTGGAGGGCATCGAAGGGCATCTCGACTCCCCGATGTTCGTGGGCGGCAGGATCGCCTTCCTCTCCGACCACGACGGCATCGGCAACCTCTACTCCTGCCTGCCCGACGGCGGCGACCTGCGCCGGCACACCGACCACGCCGAGTTCTACGCCCGCCACGCCTCCAGCGACGGCACCCGGGTCGTCTACCAGTGTGCCGGTGACATCTGGCTCGTGGACTCCCTCGCCCCCGACGCCTCCCCGCGCAAGCTCCGCGTCCGCCTCGGCGGGCCGCGCGCGGGGCGCCGTCCGTACCAGGTGCCGGCCGCCAGCCACGTCGACTCGCTCTCCGTCGACGCCACCGGCCGGGCCAGCGCCGTCGTCGTGCGCGGCAGCCTCTACTGGCTCACCCACCGCGACGGGCCGGCCCGCACCATCGCCGACACCCCGGGCGTACGGGTCCGGCTGCCCGAGATGCTCGGCAGCGGCGGCCAGGTCGCCTACGTCACCGACGCCGAGGGCGAGGACGCGATCGAGATCGCCTACCTCCCCCGCGCCTCCGGGGAACGCGAGCCCCGCCGGCTGGCCTCGGGCGCGCTGGGCCGGGTACTGGAGCTGCTGTCCGATCCGGACGGGGAACGCCTCGCCATCGCCTCCAACGACGGACGGCTGCTGCTCCTCGACGCCACGGAGGAGTCCAACGGCGAGGTCACCGAGCTGATCCGGTCGATCAACGGGCCCGTCACCGACCTCGCCTTCTCCCCCGACGGCTGCTGGCTCACCTGGTCGCACCCGGGCATCGGACGCTCGCTGCGGCAGATCAAGATGGCGAAGATCGCGGGACCCGGCGCGCACACCGTCGTCGACGTCACCAACGGCCGCTTCGAGGACGAGAACCCGGTCTTCACCCGGGACGGCCGCTACCTCGCCTTCCTGTCCTGGCGCGGGTTCGACCCGGTCTACGACGTGCACACCGGCGACCTGTCCTTCCCGCTGGGCTGCCGCCCCTACCTGGTGCCGCTGTCCTCCGCGACCCCCTCCCCCTTCGCGTTCTCCCCCGACGGCCGCCCGGCGGCGGGCGGCCTCGACCCGGCCGAGGGGGAGCCGGAGTCCGGCGACGGCGCGGTCACCGTCGAGGCCGAGGGCCTGGAGAGCCGGATCATCCCCTTCCCCGTGTCCGCGTCGAAGTACTCGGCCCTGTACCCGGTGAGCGGCGGCGGGCTCGTGTGGCTGCGCTGGCCCATCTCCGGCGCGCTCGGCGAGACCTTCGCCAACCCGGCCGACACCAGCGGCAAGCCCACGCTGGAGCACTTCGACGTGACCAAGGCCCGCAAGACGGAACTGGCCTCCGGGCTGGACTGGTTCGCGGTCAGCGGCGACGGCACCCGTCTCGTCGTCAACGACGACGGCGACCTGCGCGCGGTCCCCTCGACGGAGTCCGGCGACGGGGACTCGACCGTCTACCTGGACCTGCGGCGCATCCTGCACGAGGTCGACCCGGCGGCCGAGTGGCGCCAGGCCTTCGAGGAGGCCGGACGGCTCATCCGCGCCTACTTCTGGGAACCCGGCATGTGCGGGATCGACTGGGACGAGGTACTGCGCCAGTACCGCCCCCTCGTCGAACGGGTCGCCTCCCCCGACGAGTTCGCCGACCTCATGCGCGAGGTGCTCGGCGAGCTCGGCACCTCGCACGCGTACGTGTCCCCCGCCCGCCGCAACGAGGGCCCGCCCCACTACCAGCGGGCCATCGGGCTGCTCGGCGCCAACTTCGTGCCCCGGGACGGCGCCTGGATGCTCGCCCGGATCCTGCCCGGCGAGTCCTCCGACTCCAAGGCGCGCTCCCCCCTCGCGGGCACCGGCATCCGCGAGGGCGCGGTCCTCACCCACGTCGACGGCCGCCCGGTCGACCCCGTGACCGGCCCCTACCCGCTGCTCGCGGCGGCCGGGGGCACCACCGTCGAGCTCACCTTCGAGCCCGCCGAGGGGTCCGGCCGGGCCCGGCGCGTGGCCGTCGTACCGCTCGTCGACGACCGGCCGCTGCGCTACCAGGACTGGGTGTCGAAGCGGCGGGCCGTCGTCCGCGAGGTCAGCGGCGGCCGCTGCGGCTACCTGCACATCCCCGACATGGGCGGCTCGGGCTGGGCACAGTTCAACCGGGACCTGCGGATGGAGATGTCCCGGCCCGCGCTGATCGTGGACGTGCGCGGCAACGCGGGCGGGCACATCAGCGAGCTGGTCGTGGAGAAGCTGACCCGCTCGATCCTCGGCTGGGACCTGACCCGGGACGCCCAGCCGGTCTCCTACGCCTCCAACGCCCCCCGCGGCCCGATCGTGGCCCTGGCCGACGAGGCGACCTCCTCCGACGGGGACATGATCACCGCCGCCTTCAAACTGCTGGGCCTGGGGCCGGTGGTGGGCCAGCGCACTTGGGGCGGGGTCGTCGGCATGACCGGCCGCCACACCCTGGGCGACGGGACGGTGATCACCGTGCCGATGAACGCCGCCTGGTTCCCGGAGTACGGCTGGTCGGTGGAGAACCACGGCGTGGAGCCCGACCTCGCGATCCTGCGCACCCCGCTGGACTGGGCCGAGGGGCGCCACGCCCAGCTCGACGACGCCGTGCACCTCGCGCTGGAGCTGCTGGAGCAGGACCCGGCCGCCGTGCCGCCCGGCTACACGGACGTCCCGGACCTGCGCCGCCCGAAGCTGCCGCCGCGGGAGTAGGCGCACCCCGCGGGAGCGGGCACACGAGAGGGGCGCGGCCCGCCGGCCGCGCCCCTCTCCCTGCTGTCGCTCCTACTTGTCGAACGCGTCCTCGTAGGCGTCCCGGACCGGGCGGGCTCCCGGCCGTGCCTCCGGCGCCGGCTCGGGAACCGGGGCGGCCGCTTCCGCCCCGGTCCGCCGCAGTTCGGCGTCCTGCGCCGCGGCCCGCTCCGCGAGCCGCCTCGCCTTGTCCTGGAACTGGTCCCTCAGACCCATGCCGGTCCCTCCTGAACGGTGGTCGGGGCGTGTTGTCGACCAGCCTGACATGGGGGACGTTTCCGCGCATTTCGGCCATATGGCCTAGGTGTTACGCGTGCGCTCCTTCTCGTCGGCGGCCCCGCCGGCTCCCACGAGCCCCTTGGAGACACCGGCCAGCCGCGGCTCGAACCGCTTCATCTCGCGCTGTCCGACCGTCGCGATGATCCCGGGCAGGTAACCGCGCACGCCCTGCATGCCGCGCAGCCACCACTGCGCGTACACGTGCGGCGAGCGCCGTTCGATGCCGGCCACGATCCGGTCCACGGCGGGGCCGAGCGGGTACGTGCGGTTCGAGGGCCACGGCAGGCGCTGGCGCAGCTCGCGCATGACGTCGTTCTCGTCGGCTCCGCGCACCATGTCCGTGTCGGTCCAGGACAGGTAGCCCACGCCGACCTTGACCCCCTTGTAGCCGACCTCGGCCCGCAGGCAGTGGGCGAAGGCCTCCACCCCGGACTTCGAGGCGCAGTACGCCGTCATCATCGGGGCCGGGGTGATCGCGGCGAGCGAGGCGATCTGGAGGAAGTAGCCGCGGCTCTCGGCGAGGACGGGCAGGAAGGCGCGGGCGGTGACCGCCCCGCCGATGAGGTTGACCTCGATCACGCGGCGCCAGGCCACGGGGTCGGAGTCGGCGAACGGGCCGCCGGCGGCGACGCCCGCGTTGGCGACGACGACGTCCACCTTGCCGAAGCGTTCCTTGACCTCCTGCGCGACGCGGGCCATCGCCTCGTGGTCGGTGACGTCGGCGTGCCAGTGGGCGCTGTCGGTGTGGAGCCGCTCGGAGACCTCCTTGAGGGCTTCCGGCTCCAGGCCCACCAGGGCGATCTTCGCGCCGCGCGCGGACAGCTTGCGGGCGAGGAGCTCGCCCACCCCGCGGGCGGCGCCGGTGACGACGGCGACCTGGCCTTCCAGACTGTTGCGGCTCACGGCGTCTTCTCCTTCTCGGCCTCGGTGACTGCTGCCCCGTCGGCCGTGGCGGCCGGCCGTACGGGGAGGTGCTCGGCGGTGAGCGCGCGCAGGGCGGCCGTGACCGCCTCCGGCGCCTCGACGGGCGTCATGTGGCCCGCGCCGGTGAGTTCGGTGAGGCCCGCGCAGTGCGGCAGGGCCGCGGCGAGGGCGCGGGCGTGCGCGATGGGGGTGAGCCGGTCGTCCGTACCGCCGATGACGGCGGTGGGCACGGTCAGCCGGGCCAGTTCGGCGTCCAGGTCCAGGCCGGCCAGTACCCGGGACCAGGCGTGGCGGACCCCGGTGGGACAGCCGTGGACGATGCGGGCGCAGGCCTCCACCCGGTCCGGGGCGGAACCCGGGCCCATGGTCGCGTACTTGAGGACCGAGCGGGCGAGGGGCGTGACGGGCCCGAGGGGGGCGCGCGAGCCGAGCACCGCGTGCGTCGCCCGGGTCCGCAGCCGCCCGGGGCGCAGCGGCAGTACGGTCGCCTCCGCGACGAGCCGTGAGCTGCCGGTGCTGCACAGCAGGGCGGCCGCGGCGTGCTCGGCGAACTCGGGCCGTCCGGCGGCCGCCATGACGGTCATGCCGCCCATGGAGTGCCCGGCGACGACGGCCCGCTCGCCCGGGGCGAGGGTGGCCTTCAGGACGGCGACCAGGTCGTCGGCGAGGGCGTCGGTGCCGTAGGCCCGGGCGGCGGGGCTGCGGCCGTGGCCGCGCTGGTCGTAGGCGACGACGCGGTGGTCCTGCGCCAGGTCCCGTATCTGCGCGGCCCAGAAGGCGGTGGAGCAGGTCCAGCCGTGGGCGAGGACCACGGCCGGGGCGCCTTCGGCGCCGTGGACCTCGGCGTGCAGGCGGGCCCCGTCGGCGGAGGTGACCTCCAGTACCCGGGCCGGGGCGGGCGGCGCGTAGCGCCCGGTGGTGACGTGCGCGGGCCGGCTCACGCCGCCCCCTCCTCGGCGACGGCGGGGGCGGGGGCCGCGGCCGGTTCCACGGGTGCGGGGCGCGGCGCCGGCCCGGCGGGGGCCCCGGCCCGGGCCTTCCCGGCCTTCCCGGCCTTCCCGGACGCCGCCGCGGCCACGGCCGGGGCGCGCTCGCGGTCCCGGACGCGGATGACCTCGTACTCGGAGAGGTCGACGGTCCGGGTCTCCTTGCGGAACTCGCCCGTCGTGCCCGGCCAGACCGTGGTGTTGCGGCCCTGGGAGTCCAGGTACCAGCTGGTGCAGCCGCCGGTGTTCCAGACGGTCCGCTCCATCCGTGCCTGGACGTTCCGGTTCCACTGGTTGACGGCGGAGGGCCGGGCGGCGAGCGCGGTCCGCCCGCCCTGACCGGCCCCGTCGAGGAGGGTCAGCTGGCGCATGTAGTCGGCCATGTAGTTCAGCTGGGACTCGATCATGAGGATCATCGAGCTGTTCCCGAGACCGGTGTTCGGCCCGATGATCGTCATCCAGTTGGGGAAGCCGGCCGCGGTCGCCCCGCGCAGCGCCTGCATCCCGTCCTTCCAGGCGTCGGCGAGGGTCCCGCCCTCCGCGCCCACGACCCGGTCGGCGATCGGCATGTCCGTGACGTGGAAGCCGGTGCCGAAGATGATCGCGTCGACCTCGGTCTCGGTCCCGTCGGCGGCCACGAGGACCGAGCCGCGGACCTCCTTCAGCCCGGAGGCCACCAGGTCCACGTCGGGCCGGGCCAGCGCCGGGTAGTAGGCGTTGGACAGCAGGATCCGCTTGCAGCCGATCCGGTAGGAGGGCGTCAGCTTGGCCCGCAGCTGCGGGTCCTTGATCGAGCGGGACATGTTGGCCTTGGCGAGGGACTCGACCAGGCCGAGCTGGTTCGGCCGCTTGGTGAAGGCGCTGACCTGGAGCTCGCGGATCCCCCACAGCAGCCCGCGGCGCGCGGCGCGGGTGAAGGGCAGCTGGCGGTGCAGCCAGCGCTCGACCGCGCTGATGGCCCGGTCGGTGCGCGGCATGACCCACGGCGGGGTCCGCTGGAAGAGCGTGAGGCGCTCCACCTCGGGGGCGATGGCGGGCACGATCTGGATCGCGGAGGCCCCGGTGCCGATCATCGCGACGCGCTTGCCGCGCAGGTCGTAGTCGTGGTCCCAGCGGGCGGAGTGGAAGACCTTGCCCGGGAACTCCGCCAGCCCGGGGATCTCCGGCACCTTCGGGTCCGACAGCGGCCCGGTCGCGGACACCACCACGTCGGCGGTGAGCTCCCCGGCTGAGGTCTCGATCTCCCAGCGCAGTTCCTCGGTGTCCCAGCGCATCATCCGGACCTCGTGGTTCAGCCGGATGTGGCGGCGCAGTCCGAAGACGTCGGCGACGTGCTCCAGGTACTCCCGGATGGCGGGCTGCCCGGAGAAGGTCCGCGGCCAGTCGGGGTTGGGCGCGAAGGAGAAGGAGTACAGGTGCGAGGGGACGTCGCACGCGCACCCCGGATAGCTGTTGTCGCGCCAGGTCCCGCCCACGGAGTCCGCCCGCTCCAGGACGACGAAGTCCGTGATCCCCTCCCGCCGCAGCCGTACGGCGGCGCCGAGCCCGCCGAACCCGGACCCGATCACCGCCACGCGTACGTGTTCACGTCCCACGTGTGCACGCTCGTCCATGCCGCCCATGCCCGCCGCCTTCCGCTTCCGCAGTCCCAGCCACCACACCGCAACACTGCCAGCAATCACTGGCACAATCGGGAGAGTAGAGCAGCGCCGTACCCATGGGTAGGGGTCGCGCCCGGAAAGTTACCGACGGTACGCCCTAGGCTGCCCGTGTGGCGGACGAAGTGACAGCAGTGACGACGGAGGACGGGCCCGCGATGGCACGCGAATACCGGACCGGGGAACTGGCCGAGGCGGCCGGCATCCCCGTGCGCACCCTGCGCTTCTACCGCGAGCGCAAGCTGCTGCCGCCGCCCCGCCGCGAGGGCCGGATCGCCTGGTACGACGACCACCACCTCGCCCGGCTGCGCACGATCGCCGCCCTGCTGGAGCGCGGCCACACCCTCGGCGGCATCGCCGAACTCACCGCCGCGTTCGAGAGCGGGCGCGACGTCACGCAGCTCGGCGAGCTGCTCGGCATCGGCTGGTCGGAGGAGACCCCGGTGCGGCTGTCCCCGGAGGCCCTGGCCGACTACTTCGAGGGCGAGGTCACCCCGGAGAACCTGGCGGCCTCCCTCGACCTCGGCTACCTCGCCGTCGACGGCGAGGCGATCGTGCACGTCAGCCGCCGCCTGCTGGACGTCTCGTCGGCGCTGGTCCGCGAGGGCGTACCGCTGGCGGTGGTGCTGGAGACGGGCCGCCGCGTGCGCGAACACGCGGACGCGATGGCCGCCCTGTTCACGGAGCTGATCTCCACGCACCTGTCCGAGGAGGCCCTGCCCCGCCTGCGGCCGCTCGCGAAGAGCGTGGTCGAGGCGGAGCTCACCATGGCGATGGACCGGCTGCTCGCCGCCGGTCAGGACCCGAGCGCGTAGACCACCGTCACCGGGGCGTGGTCCGACCACCGCTCCGGGTGCGTCTCGGCGCGCTCCACCCAGGCCTTCACGGCCTTGCCTGCCAGTCCCGGGGTCGCGACCTGGAGGTCGATCCGCCAGCCGGCGTCGTTGTCGAAGGCCCGGCCGCGGTAGGACCACCAGGAGTACGGACCCTCGGCGTCGGGGTGCAGCTCGCGGACGACGTCGACGTAGCCGGCCTCCGCGTACACCTTCCCCAGCCACTCCCGCTCCTCGGGCAGGAAGCCAGCGTTCTTGCGGTTGGTCTTCCAGTTCTTCAGGTCCGCTTCCCGGTGGCAGATGTTCCAGTCCCCGCACACCACGACTTCGCGCCCGTCCGCGGCGGCCCGCACCTTGAGCGCGGCCAGATGGGGGAGGAACTCGGCCATGAAGCGGTACTTCTCGTCCTGCTTCTCGGTGCCCGCCTCGCCCGACGGCAGGTAGAGGCTGGCGACGGTCACGCCCGGCAGGTCGATCTCCAGGTACCGCCCGGAGGCGTCGAATTCGTCGCTGCCGAAGCCGACCCGCACCCGCTCCGGGGCCCGGCGCGTGTACAGCGCGACCCCGGCCCGGCCCTTGGCGGCGGCGGGCGCGAACACGGTGTGCCAGCCCTCCGGCTGCCGCACCTCCTCCGGAATCTGCCCTTCCTCGGCCCGTACCTCCTGGAGGCACACGACGTCGGCGTCGGATCCCGCGAGCCACTCCCCGAAGCCCTTCTTGGCGGCGGCGCGGATCCCATTCACATTCACGGAGGTCACAGTGAGCATCCCAGCACCATAGCCGGACGCTTCCGTACGATGTCCTGATGTCTCACGGGATACATCTGCGCACCGTCGCCTACGACCACCCCGACGCGGTCAAGCTCGACGCCGAGGTCCAGCTCGAATACCAGGAGCGCTACGAGGGCGACGGCGACGCCACCTTCCTCGACCCCGGGATGTTCGTCCCGCCGAACGGCCTCTACCTCCTGGCCTACGACGCCTCGGACGCCCCCGTGGCCAGCGGCGCCTGGCGCCGCCAGGACAAGAGCGACGAGGGCTACTCCGACGGCGACGCGGAGATCAAGCGCATGTACGTCGTCCCCCCGGCCCGCGGCCTGGGTCTGGCCCGCCGCATCCTGGCCGAGCTCGAAGCCGACGCCCGCGCCGCGGGCCGCGTGCGGATGGTCCTCGAAACGGGCGACCAGCAGCCGGAGGCGATAGCCCTCTACCTCTCCTCGGGCTACACCCCGTCCGAGAAGTTCGGCTACTACCGCTTCCACGACTCCAGCCTCTGCATGGCGAAGCCCCTGAACCCCTGACCCGCCCCCGCCGCCCCGCCTGACGACGGCTCACCGGCGGGGCGGGACGGGCCGGCGCGGCCAAGTCCCCCCGCACGGTCCGGACATGCAGAAGATCCCGCCCGGTCTTCCGACCGGACGGGATCTCATGACGTTCCCGAGAGCTACTCGCGAACTGTCGTTTGTGGACCTGTGGGGATTTGAACCCCAGACCCCCTCGATGCGAACGAGGTGCGCTACCAGACTGCGCCACAGGCCCTTGCGACGTGTGAAACATTAGCATCCCCTCGCGGGTGCTCCAAAACGGGTTGTCGGGAGCGTCCGCGCAGGTCACCGATCACTCGTTCGCGGCGCGCGGCCGGTCCTCGCCCTCGTACTGGTCGAAGAGCGGGGTGCGGCCCCGGTCGCGGCCGCGGGGGCGCGGGGTGGCGGCGGCCTGGGGCCGCGGGTCCGGCTTCGGCTCCGGCGCGGGCACCGGCTCCGGCCTGGGCTCCGTCTTCGGCTTCGGGACCCCGGGCTGGGCGCGCAGCCGGGGCTCCGTGGGCTCGGCGGTGCTGGAGCGGGTCGCGCTCCAGGCGTCGGGGGCGGCCGGGCCGGTGGCGCGCGGGGCGACGGGGGCCGTCACGTAGGTCGGCAGCGGAACCGGGACCGGCTCCCAGCTGTCGCCGCGCGCGGGACCGCGTTCGCGCTCGCGCTGCTGGTCCACCCACTCGGCGTGGTCGGTCTGTTCGACGAGCGCCCGGCGCCCGGCCTCCTGGGGGGAGACCGGTGGCGCAGGGTCCGGTTCGGCCGCGCCCGCGGCGGCGGAGTCCTCGGAGGTCCGGCGGCGGGGGCGGTTCTCGCGCAGGTTGCGGGCGGCGGCCTCGGCGCGGCGCCGGTCCATCGTGAACTCGTAGCGGCGGCGCTCCTGGACGCGCAGGTGCACGATGTACGCGCTCAGCAGCAGGGCGGGCACTGCGGGCGCCCACAGGTACTGGAGTCCGCCGACGGCGGCGACGATCGCGCCGGCGCTGAAGGCGAGGAAGAGCAGCGCGGTGGTGCGCCGGCGGCGCGCGAGCACCTGGAGGCGCTGCTGGCGCCGCACCCGTTCGGCCTCGGCGAACCTCGGCTCGGTCCTGGTCGGGGGCACGCCGAAGGCCCGGGCGTCGGCGTCCACGGAATTCACCGTTTCCGTCGCGGCGTCCGGGTCCGCGTGGGGCTGGGGCTCCGCCTGTTCGTCACCGCGCTCACGCAGCCCCTTGGCGTAACGGCGCTCCATTCCCGCCCGGCCGGAAAGCAGCCGGATGGCAGTGGAGAAGCGTTCCGTCGGACGGGCTTCGTTCAGCTCGTCCTGCCTCCGGAGCCACATGGGCACCAAGTAGGCGGCCCAGGCCCCGACAATGACTGCGTAGATGAGGCCGCTGCTGCTCACACCCCACACCGTAGAGGGGCGCGGGCGGGGGGATCAGCCAATTGAGCCGGTGTGTCGCACGATCAGGCTGATATCACGGACTTTTTTTCCGATTCTTCGGATCAGGTTATGGGCGAATCGGCAAGAATTCGAACGCCTTTGCGATAACCGGGTTTCAGGCGTTCGCCGGGGGGCTTTCCTGCGGCCTCGTGCGGTGCCAGCGGCGCAGCAGTCCCTCCGGGACCTCCTCCAGGGTCAGCGCGTAGACGAGGTGGTCCCGCCAGGCGCCGTCGATGTGCAGGTACCGCGGCCGCAGGCCCTCCTCGCGGAAACCGAGCTTTTCCACGACGCGGCGGCTCGGACCGTTCTCCGGGCGGATGCACACCTCGATGCGGTGCAGCCCGACCTTCCCGAAGCAGTGGTCCACGGCGAGCGCGACGGCCGTCGGCATCACCCCGCGCCCGGCCACGTCCCGGTCCACCCAGTAGCCCACGTGGGCGGCGCACATCGAGCCCCAGGTGATCCCGGCGACCGTCAGCTGGCCGACGAGGCGCCCCTCGTACTCGATGACGAAGGGCAGCATCCGGCCCGCGTTGGCCTCCGCCCGCAGGTGGCGGACCATCTGCCGGTACGTCGGCCGGTGGATGACCGGGCCCCACGGCGCGGGCGGCGGGATCGTCGCCTCCCACGGCCGCAGCCATTCGCGGTTCCGCCGGTTGACCTCGCGCCAGGCGCGCTGGTCCCGGAGCTTTATCGGCCGGAGCGTGACATCGCCGTCCGCCAGTGCCACCGGCCAGGACGGGCCGTTCAGCTCGGGCTCCCGGGAGCCGGCGCGGGTCTGGGGTGGTCGCCGCCGCGGATCTGGTCGACGGCGTGCGGCAGGATCCGCGCCAGCACGGCGAGGCCGTCCTTCACCCCGCCCGTCGAGCCGGGCAGGTTCACGATCAGGGTGCGGCCGGCGACGCCCGCCAGGCCCCGGGACAGCGCGGCGGTCGGCACCTTCGCGAGGCCCTCGGCGCGGATGGCCTGCGGGATGCCGGGGATCTCGTAGTCCAGTACGCGGGCGGTGGCGTCCGGGGTCCGGTCGGTCGGCGAGATGCCCGTGCCGCCCGTGGTCAGGACGACGTCGTACCCGGCGGCCACGCCCTCGCGCAGCGCCTGTTCGACGGGATCGCCGTCCGGGACCACGCGCGGGCCGTCCACTTCGAAGCCGAGCCCCTCCAGCGCCTCGGCGAGCAGCGGGCCGCCCCGGTCGGCGTAGACGCCCTGGGAGGCACGGTTGGAGGCGGTGACCACCAGGGCGCGCGGCGCGGGCGCCGGGGCGGCGGGCCGACCCGCCGCGGTCCAGGCCTCGCCGGCCACCGGCGGCACGTGGCTGTGCACCTCGCCGCCGCGGGGGGCGTTCATCCCCGGCTCCAGTCGCCGGACTTGCCGCCGGTCTTCTCCTCCACCCGGACGTCGGTGATGACCGCGCCCTTGTCGACCGCCTTCACCATGTCGATCACGGTGAGTCCGGCGACCGCGACGGCGGTCAGCGCCTCCATCTCGACGCCCGTGCGGTCGGTCGTCTTCACGGTGGCGAGGATCTCGACGGCGTCGTCGGCGACCGAGAGGTCGACCTTCACCCCGGAGACCGCCAGCGGGTGGCACAGCGGGATCAGGTCGGGGGTCTTCTTGGCCCCCATGATCCCGGCGATCCGCGCGGTGGCGAGGGCGTCGCCCTTCGGCACGCCCTCGCCGCGCAGCAGCTCGATCACCCGGGGCGAGACGAGGACGCGTCCGCTGGCGCGGGCCGTCCGGGTGGTGACGTCCTTCGCCGAGACGTCGACCATCCGGGCCGCGCCGGCCTCGTCGATGTGGGTGAGCCTGCTCTCGGTACTCATGCTGTGCCGCTCCGCTCTGGGTCCCGGGGGACCTGTGTGGTGCGACACACGCTACCCGCCCGGGCGGGTGGTCAGCCGAGCAGGATCACTTCCAGCTCGGTGCCCGGCTCGACCGAGGTGACGTCCTCCGGTACGACGATCAGGGAGTCGGCGTGCGCCAGCGCGGCGATCAGGTGCGAGCCCGATCCGCCGACCGGGGAGACCGTGCCGGTGCCGGCGTCGTACGTGCCGCGCAGGAACTGCCTGCGGCCGGACGGGGAGCCGATCGCCTTGTCGCTGCGGAGCCCGGCGCGCACGCTCGGCCGGCTGACCTCGGAGGCGGGCAGGCCCATCAGCGCCCGGATCGCGGGGCGCACGAACAGCTCGAAGGAGACGTACGAGGACACGGGGTTGCCGGGAAGCGCGAGCAGCGGGGTGTGGTCGGGGCCGACGGTGCCGAAGCCCTGGGGCTTGCCGGGCTGCATGGCGAGCTTGCGGAAGTCGACGTTCCCGGCCTCCACGGCCGCGTCGCCGGCCGAGACGGAGGTCAGGGCCTCCTTGACGACGTCGTACGCGCCGACGCTGACGCCGCCGGTGGTGACCAGCAGGTCGGCGCGGATCAGCTGGTCCTCGATGGTGGACCGCAGGGTGTCGGCGTCGTCCGCGACGGCACCGACCCGGTAGGCGATGGCCCCGGCGTCGCGCGCGGCCGCGGCCAGCGCGAAGCTGTTGGAGTCGTAGATCGTCCCGGCGGTCAGCGCCTCACCCGGCTGGACCAGTTCGCTGCCGGTGGACAGGACGACCACCCGGGGCCGCGGCCGGACCCGGACCGTGCCGCGTCCGATGGCGGCCAGCAGGGCGATCTGCGGCGGGCCGAGGACGGTCCCGGCGGCCAGCGCCAGGTCTCCGGCCTGTACGTCGCTGCCGCGGGCCCGGACGTGCGCCCTCGCCTCGGCCGCGCGGTGGACCCGTACCTCGCCGCCCGCGCCCTCGGGAGCGGTGCTGGCCGGGGTCATCCCGGAGGCCGCGCCGCCCCCCGTGCCGCCGTCGGTCCACTCGACCGGTACGACGGCTTCCGCGCCGGGGGGCAGCGGGGCGCCGGTCATGATGCGGGCGGCCTGGCCGGGGCCGACGGTGGGCAGGTCACCGCTGCCGGCCGCCACGTCCCCGATGACCGCGAGCACCGCGGGGAACTCCTCGCTCGCACCCTGGACGTCGGCCGTGCGGACGGCGTAGCCGTCCATGGAGCTGTTGTCGAAGGGCGGGAGGGCGACGGGCACGGTGACGTCCTCGACCAGGACACAGCCCTGGGCGTCGAGCAGCTGGAGCTCGATGGGCTCCAGCGGCCGGACGGCGGCGAGTACGTCCGCGAGGTGCTCGTCCACCGACCACAGACGCTGGTGGCCGGTGTCCTGCGGTGCGGGACTGCTCAAGGTGCTACATCTCCTCCGTGACGTAACGGTGAAGCCAGGTGCGGAACTCCGGGCCGAGGTCCTCGCGCTCGCAGGCGAGTCGGACGATGGCCCGCAGGTAGTCCCCTCGGTCCCCGGTGTCGTAGCGGCGGCCGCGGAAGACCACGCCGTGCACCGGACCGCCCACGCTCTCGTCGGCGGCCAGCTTCTGCAGGGCGTCGGTGAGCTGGATCTCCCCACCGCGGCCCGGCTCGGTCTCCCGCAGTATGCCGAAGATCGCCGGGTTCAGGACGTACCGTCCGATGACCGCGTAGTTGCTGGGCGCCTCGGAGGCGTCCGGCTTCTCGACGAGACCGGTCACGCGGACGACGTCGGTGTCGTCCGTCGGCTCGACGGCGGCGCAGCCGTAGAGGTGGACGCTGGCCGGGTCGACCTCCATCAGCGCGACGACGGTGCCGCCGGTGCGTGCCTGGATGTCGACCATCTGGCGCAGCAGCGGGTCACGCGGGTCGATGAGGTCGTCGCCGAGCAGGACGGCGAAGGGTTCGCTGCCCACGTGGGGCTCGGCGCAGAGCACGGCGTGACCCAGGCCCCGCGGGTCGCCCTGGCGGACGTAGTGCATGGTCGCCAGGTCGCTGGACTCCTGGACCTTCTTCAGCCGGTCGTCGTCGCCCTTGGCGATGAGCGCCGACTCCAGCTCGTAGTTCCGGTCGAAATGGTCTTCGAGGGCCCGCTTGTTACGTCCTGTGATCATGAGTACGTCGTCCAGGCCGGCCGACACGGCCTCCTCCACGACGTACTGGATGGCCGGCTTGTCCACGACCGGGAGCATTTCCTTGGGGGTCGCCTTGGTCGCCGGGAGGAACCGAGTGCCGAGGCCCGCGGCCGGAATGACGGCCTTTTTGATCACGGGGTGCGACTGAGTCATGGGCAGAACGATAGTGGGTCCGGCCGAACACCTCGTGAGATTACGGTGAATACCTCCCGTTATGCCCGAATGAGCAAGGAATTGAGACTCAACTGTGGTAGAAAATCCGCCCGAAAACGGACCCCGGACGCCCGAGAAGGCCTCCCTGCGCCGGGAACTGCTCGCCGCCCGTCGTGCCTTGTCCCCCGAGGCGCGCCGGACGGCCGCCCGCGCGCTCGCCCGCACCGCCCTCGCGCTGCCCGAACTGGCCGGTGCGCGCACGGTGGCCGCGTACGTCTCCGTGGGCGGCGAGCCGGGCACGCGTGACCTGCTCGACGCGCTGCGGGCCGCCGGGAAGCGGGTGCTGCTGCCCCTGCTGCTGCCCGACAACGACCTCGACTGGGCGCGGTACGAGGGGCCGGACGGCCTCGCCGAGACCGCGCACCCCGGCAAGATGCGGCTGCTGGAGCCCGCCGGGCCGCGGCTCGGGCCGGACGCGGTGACCGGGGCGGACGCCGTCCTGCTGCCCGGGCTCGCGGTGGACGGGCGCGGCATGCGGCTCGGGCGCGGGGGCGGCTCGTACGACCGGGTGCTGGCGCGGCTGGAGCGGGCCGGGGTCCATCCGGCGCTGGTGGTGCTCCTCTACGACGAAGAGGTGGTCGCGCGGGTCCCGGAGGAACCGCACGACCACCCCGTCCAGGCGGTCGCCACCCCGTCGGGGGTGGTGCGCTTCGGCTAGTTCGGCTTCAGCGTCAGGGTCTCGACCGTCGCCTTGTCGACGGCCGCCTTCCCGAAGGGCCAGTCCAGGAGCTCGCCCTTGGCCCAGAGGGTCGTCTGGTCCGTGTAGTTGGAGTGGTACGCGTGGCCGGAGGCGCCGGTGAGGTTGATCCAGCGGGACTTGTCCAGGTCGTTGAGGTTCACGACCATGCGCATCGACGGGACCCAGGTGACCCCGTACCCGCTGGAGGCGTTCCAGCCGGTGGCGTTGACGGTGGCCTCGCCGCCGCCCAGGTTCCACGGGCCGCGGTTGAGGAGCCACTGCATGAAGCCGGGGCCCTCGGTGCCGATGGTCTGGTTCTTCAGCGTCAGCTGGTGCAGCCGGCCCCAGCTCCAGGTCGACTGGTCCTTGCCGAGCTTGGCGGTCAGCTCCCAGCGGGCGTCCTCCATGGCCCGCGCGAACAGCTCGTCGCGGGTGGTGGTCGCCTTGTCGGCGCGGACCGCGGGGCTCTGCCACCACGCCGACTTCTCGTCCTTGACCAGCCTGCGGACCACCTCGAACCAGCGGTCGCCGCCGTCGGGCTGCGCCGAGTCGGGGCCGCGGGTGCCGCATTCGCGGACCAGCTCGGCGAGGTCGTCGGCGGGGCCGCGGGTCTCGTCACGGACGTTCACGCAGCTGCCCTCGACCCGCAGCTCCTTGGGCATCTTGTCGCCGAAGGCCAGCTTGAGGATGTTGCGCCAGACCGCGTTGAAGTACGCGGCGGCGGCCGAGTCGGGCTCCTGGGTGTAGTTCCAGCCCTCCAGCAGCTTCTGCGCCGAGCGCACGTCCGGGTCCGAGACCTGGATCTTCGCCAGCATCGGGGTCAGCAGCGCGGCGATCTCACTGCTGTTGTCCATCTGCATGGTGCGCATGTCGTCGGTGGAGATCTTGCCGCTGTCCTTGATCTTCGCCTCGATGAGGTCGTTGATCCGCTGGCTGCGGGCGCCGTAGCCCCAGTCGGTGGTCAGCAGGTGCGGGTACTTGCCCGCGCCGGTGCCGCTCTCCGTGACCGCCTGGTTCGCGGTGACGACGTAGCCGCGCGCCGGGTTGAGCTCCCACGGCATCTCGTTCTGCGGGATGTAGCCCGCGTTGCCGTCCTTGCCGCCCTTCCAGGCGTACTTGGGGTCCCAGCCGGGGGCGGGCATGCGGCCGTCGCCCTGGGTGCGGATCGGGATGCGGCCCGGGGCCTGGTAGCCGATGTTGCCGTTGGCGCCCTTGTTGTCGGCGTAGATCAGGTTCTGGGACGGGACCTCGAAGTCCGCGGCGGCCGCCCGGAAGCTGTTGAAGTCCTTGGCCCGGTTGAGCTTGAAGACCGCGTCCATCGACTTGCCGGGGTCCAGGGCGGTCCAGCGCAGGGCGATCGCGTAGCCGTCGCCCCGGTCGGGGGCGGAGCTGGGCACGGGGGCGCGGGAGCCGACGGTGCCGAGTTCGTCGCTGCGGTCGGAGATCAGCGGTCCGTTGTTGGTGGAGCGGACGGTGATCTTCTTGCTGGGGCCGCCCGCGACCTTGATGACCTCGTCGCGGACGGTGAAGGGCTGCGTCTTGTTGTCGAAGACGTAGCCGTCGGTCCGCACCTGCTCCAGGTAGAGGTCGGTGACGTCGGCGCCCAGGTTGGTCATGCCCCAGGCGATGTCGGCGTTGTGGCCGATGACCACGCCCGGCATGCCGGAGAAGGTGTAGCCCGCCACGTCGTACTGGCACTGGGGCGAGGCCGCCCGGCAGTGCAGGCCCATCTGGTACCAGACCGAGGGCAGCTGCGGGGAGAGGTGCGGGTCGTTCGCGAGGAGGGGCTTGCCGGTGGTCGTGTACTTGCCCGAGATGACCCAGGAGTTCGAACCGATGCCGCTGCCGTTGGGGCCGAGGATGGCCGGGATCTCGTCCAGGGTCTTGGAGAGGGCGGTCAGCTGCGTGCGCAGGCCGACGCTCGCGCCCTGGGCGGTGGCGTTGCCGGCGAGCCCGGTGGGGGTGCCGCCGTGGGGGGCGGCCTGCGAGCCGGTGCCGGTACCCGTGCCGGTTCCGGTGCCGGTACCCGTGCCGGCGCCGTTGGACGTGCCGGTTCCGGTGCCCGTCCCGGTGCCGGTGCCCGTACCCGTGCCGGTGCCCGTACCCCCGGTTCCCGTGCCCGTGCCCGTGGCCGGGGTGCCCTGGGGGGCGAACTTGCCGCCCGCGACCGTGCCGCCCTCGACGATCGGCTTGTTCCGGTCGAAGGGGTACGGCGGGTAGAGCTCGTCGATCTGCGCCTGCGACAGCTTGTTCGCCATCAGCGAGCGGTCGATCTCGTCCTGCATGTTGCCGCGCAGGTCCCAGGCCATCGCCTTGAGCCAGGCCACCGAGTCCACCGGCGACCACTGCTCCGGCGCGTAGCCCTCGCTCAGCTTGAGGGTCGCGTGCTCGACGGAGAGGTCCTTGCCGGACTTCCCCTTCAGGTACGCGTTGACCCCGTCGGCGTAGGCCTGGAGGTACTTCTTCGTCTCGGGCGAGAGCTTGGTGTCGTACTCGGCCTGCGCGACCTGCCGCCAGCCCAGCGTGCGCAGGAAGGCGTCCGTCTCCACCTGCCCGGAGCCGAACATCTCGGAGAGACGGCCGGAGGTCATGTGGCGGCGTACGTCCATCTCCCAGAACCGGTCCTGGGCGTGCACGAAGCCCTGGGCGCGGAAGAGGTCCTCGTCGTTGTCGGCGTAGAGCTGGGGGATCCCGTGCTCGTCGCGCTTCACGTCGACGGTCCCGGTCAGGCCTGGAACCTTCAGGGAGCCGGTCGTCTGCGGGAACGAGGCGCGCACGGTGTCCGCGCTCCAGTACGCGCCGTAGCCGAGGCCCGCCAAGAGCGCCAGGACCATGACGAGCACGAGCAGGCGTGCGCGTCGTCCCTTCTTCTTGACGGAAGGTCCGGATTCGTTGGCGGGCATCGCTGTCCTTAGAGGGGCAGGGTGGTCCTGGGAGTACTGGGAGCAACCATAGGCGCAGACCCGGGTGCGTTGATCCGCCAGGGGTCGAGGGGCTGCCCGGCCCGACCGGGATGTCCGGTCCCGGGTGCCGAGGACAAGGCCGGTGCGGCGTTTCACAATGTGAGGAGCGCGTTAAGGAAGCGTCAAAGATTAGGTAAGGTAACGAAGTACTTGCCGAACGCGCCCTCGGGAGGAACGATCCGCCGGGCGGCGCCTTGAGGAAGGGCCGCCCGCTGACTGTCCACACGCTCAATGAGCTCCTGCTGGTCTGCTCGCTCGTGCTGCTCGTCGCGGTCGCGGCGGTACGCGTCTCCTCGCGAAGCGGTCTCCCCAGCCTGCTCATCTACCTCGGCATAGGCGTCGCGATAGGCCAGGACGGCATCGGCAACGTCGTTTTCGACAACGCCGAGCTGACGCAGGTCATCGGCTACGCCGCGCTCGTCGTGATCCTCGCCGAGGGCGGTCTGGGCACCAAGTGGAAAGAGATCAAACCCGCGCTGCCGGCCGCGGTCATGCTGTCGCTCGTGGGCGTCGCGATCAGCGTGGGCGTCACGGCGGCGGGCGCGCACTACCTGGTCGGGCTGGAGTGGCGCCAGGCCCTGCTGATCGGCGCGGTCGTCTCCTCGACCGACGCGGCGGCCGTCTTCTCCGTCCTGCGGAAGGTCCCCCTCCCCTCCCGGATCACGGGTGTGCTGGAGGCCGAGTCCGGCTTCAACGACGCTCCCGTCGTCATCCTGGTGGTGGCCTTCGCGACGGTCGGGCCCGTGGACGAGTGGTACGTCCTGATCGGCAAGATCGCGCTGGAGCTGGCGATCGGCGCCGCCATCGGCCTCACGGTGGGCTTCCTCGGCTCGTACGGGCTGCGGCACGTGGCCCTGCCCGCCTCGGGCCTCTACCCGATCGCGGTGATGGCCATCGCGATCACGGCGTACGCGGCCGGCGCGATGGCCCACGGCTCCGGCTTCCTCGCGGTGTACCTGGCCGCGATGGTGCTCGGGAACTCCAAGCTGCCGCACTGGCCGGCGACGCGGGGGTTCGCGGACGGACTCGGCTGGATCGCGCAGATCGGCATGTTCGTGCTGCTGGGCCTGCTGGTCACCCCGCACGAGCTGGTCCACGACTTCTGGCCCGCCGTGATCATCGGCCTGGTGCTGACGATGGTGGCGCGGCCCCTGGAGGTCTTCGTCAGCCTGCTGCCCTTCCGGATCCCCTGGCAGGAGCAGGCCCTGATGTCGTGGGCGGGGCTGCGCGGTGCGGTCCCCATCATCCTGGCGACCATTCCCATGGTGTCCGGGATCGAGGGCAGCGACCGGGTCTTCAACATCGTCTTCGTCCTCGTCGTCGTCTACACCCTGGTGCAGGGACCGACGCTGCCGTGGCTGGCGCGCAAGCTGGAGCTCGGCGACACCGACGAGGCCGCCTCGGACCTCGGGATCGAGTCGGCGCCGCTGGAGAAGCTGCGCGGGCACCTGCTGTCCTTCTCGATCCCGCCCGCCTCGCGCATGCACGGCGTGGAGGTCGGCGAGCTGCGACTGCCCGCGGGGGCCTCCGTGACCCTCGTGGTCCGGGACGCGAAGAGCTTCGTACCGGCGCCGTCGACCGTGCTGCGGCGCGGGGACGACCTGCTGGTGGTCGCCACGGACCCGGTGCGGGACGCGGCGGAGGCGCGGCTGCGGGCGGTCGCGCGCGGGGGCAAGCTCGCGGGGTGGCTCGGAACCGGCGGCGCGACGTCACTCTAGGTGGCGGAGGGTGTCCGGAGCGGCCGCGCGCGTGACCGTTTTGACTTAGAGTGACGTTCTAATTCACACGGTTTCGGTGGCGTGTGCCCGCCCTTGCCCCCATATCGGTGGCAGGGGAATGCGAAATTCCAGTTAATCGCAGGTGAAGACACGAGTTGTCACCGTAATCACAGGGCGTGGTAGCGGATTCCCCTGTACGATGAAGGCACAACAGATCGAACCAACTCTGCCTGACGCAGAGCTGGCGCGACCGCAAAGCGGCCGTGGCTCCCTCCCGCAGTGGGCGCCCAGGTATCACTCGGTTCTGCGCAAGAGGACAGCTCTCGGGGCTCCCACATGTACGGGTGCGGCCGCTCACAAAGCGGCCCATCGTCCGCAGACGGGGAGTTCTACCAGGCAGCGGAAAGGCCAGGCCGTGACATCCGCGGTCACGACCGACAAGTCCGCACGACCCGGCTACGGGCAGCTCCTTCGCACGCCCGGTGCCCTCTCCTTCGTCCTCCCCGGCTTCGCCGCGCGCCTGCCCTTCGGCATGCTGACCATCAGCATCCTGCTGCTCGTCCAGCACGCCACCGGCTCCTACGGCTCCGCGGGCATCGTCGCCGCCGTCACCGGCGTCTCCATGGCCCTGTTCGCCCCGGTCATGGGCAAGTTCACCGACCGCCGCGGCCAGAGCGCCGTCCTCGTGCCGGTCGTGCTCCTGCACGCCGCCGCCGTGAGCGCGCTGACCGCGCTGGCCCTGATCGGCACCCCGCTGTGGGTGCTCGCGCTGGCCGCCGTCCCGGCCGGCGCCTCCGTCCCGCAGGTCGGACCCATGGTCCGGGCCCGCTGGGCGGCCAAGCTGGAGGGCTCCCCGCTGCTGCCGACCGCGGCCGCGTTCGAGTCCGTCACCGACGAGTTCACCTTCGTCGTCGGACCCGTCCTCGCCACCGCGCTGTGCACCGGCGTCCACCCGGCGGCCGGTCTGGCCACCGAGGCGGCCCTGACCCTGCTCGGCGGCCTGTTCTTCGCCGCCCAGCGCTCCACCGAGCCGAAGGCGGCCCCCGCCCTCGCGAACGGCGAGAAGCACGCCTCCGCGCTGTCGTTCCCGGGCCTGCGCGTCCTGATCGTCGCGTTCATCGGCATCGGCGCCGTCTTCGGCGGCATGCAGGTCTCCCTCGCCGCCTTCTCCAACGAGATCGGCAACCCCGGCGCCAACGGCCTGCTCTACGGCGTCTTCGCCGCCGGCAACATGACCGCCGGCATCGCGATGGGCGCCATCGCCTGGAAGATCGGCCCGCGCCGCCGCCTGATCCTCGGCTACATCGGCCTGACCGCCGCCGCCTCCGTCCTGTGGGCCGCCCACTCGGTGATCCTGCTGGGCGCGCTCGGCCTGGTCGTCGGCCTGTGCATCGCCCCCGCGCTGATCACCGGCTACACCATGATCGAGCAGCTCATCCCGGCCGCCTCGCGCACCGAGGCCTTCACCTGGCTGACCGGCGCGGTCGCCTTCGGCCAGGCCGGCGCCGTGACCCTGGCCGGCCGCCTGACGGACGCGCACGGGTCCTCGTACGGCTTCCTCGTGCCGCTCGTGGCCACCGCGCTCGCGCTGGCGACGCTGCTGGCGCTGCGTGCGAAGCTGGCCCCGCAGGCCCCGAGCCGGATCGTGAACTCGTCCTCGGCCGCCGTGCCGGCGGCCGCCGCGCCCGTCACCCGTAATCGGGTGAACGAGCGTGGGATCGGTCACCGCACGCCGGTGACGGTGGACTGATCCGCCGGAATACGTCACCATGGAGCGTCGTTAGCACTCATTGAGTGAGAGTGCCAGGAGGAAATTCGTGCCGACCTACCAGTACCAGTGCACCGAGTGCGGTGAGGGCCTTGAGGCCGTGCAGAAGTTCACCGATGACGCGCTGACCGTGTGCCCGAGCTGTGACGGACGCCTGAAGAAGGTGTTCTCCGCGGTCGGCATCGTCTTCAAGGGCTCCGGTTTCTACCGGAACGACAGCCGCGGCGCCTCGTCGAGCAGCACCCCTGCCTCGAAGCCGGCGTCCACGTCGTCCACGACGACGTCCACCGCTGCCGCCGCCCCTGCCGCTTCGTCCTCCTCGACGTCGTCCAGCACGGGCAGCAGCTCCAGCTCGGCTGCCTGACCCCGTACGTTCCGCCGCAAGGCCCCGCCGCCCACCACGGGCGGCGGGGCCTTGCGCGTACCCGGTTAGGGTGACGGCATGGCGAACGCAGAGATCGGTGTAATCGGCGGATCGGGCTTCTACTCCTTCCTGGAGGACGTCTCCGAGATCCAGGTGGAGACCCCGTACGGGCCCCCGAGCGACTCCCTGTACCTGGGCGAGCTGGGCGGCCGCCAGGTGGCGTTCCTGCCCCGGCACGGGCGCAGCCACACCGTGCCCCCGCACAAGATCAACTACCGGGCCAACCTGTGGGCCCTGCGCTCGGTCGGCGTCCGCCAGGTACTGGGCCCCTGCGCGGTGGGCGGCCTGCGGGCGGAGTACGGGCCGGGCACGCTGCTCGTCCCCGACCAGCTGGTGGACCGTACGAAGTCCCGCGCCCAGACCTTCTTCGACGGGGAGCCGCTGCCCGACGGGTCCGTCCCCAACGTCGTGCACACCACCTTCGCCGACCCGTACTGCCCCGTCGGGCGCTCCGTGGCCCTGGCGGCGGCGCGGGGACGGGACTGGGAGCCGGTGGACGGCGGCACCATGGTCGTCGTCGAGGGGCCGCGGTTCTCGACGCGCGCCGAGTCCCGGTGGCACGCGGCGGCCGGCTGGTCGGTGGTCGGCATGACCGGGCACCCCGAGGCGGTCCTCGCCCGCGAGCTGGGGCTCTGCTACACGTCGATGGCGCTGGTCACGGACCTGGACGCGGGCGCCGAGACGGGCGAGGGCGTGTCCCACACCGAGGTCCTGAGGGTGTTCGGCGAGAACGTGGGACGGCTCCGCGAGGTCCTCTTCGACGCGGTGGCGGCGCTGCCGGCGACCGAGTCCCGGGACTGCCTGTGCACCCACGCCCACGACGGGTGGGACCTGGGCATCGAACTGCCGTAGGGCGGGGCGGGAGACCCGGTCGAGGGCCGGTCGAGACCCGGCACGGGACCGCCCGGCGGCCGGCTCCGGCGGGCTCCGGGGTGACCGGCCGGGCGGGATCGCGCGTCCCGTGCGGAGGAATTCCGCGGGAGGTGTCACGTTCCGCGGGGCTCGCTTGTCCCTCTGGCGAAGGGGGCACCAAGCCCCCCCCCGACCGGAAGAGGCCGATCATGCCGCGCATCTCGCTCACCCCGCCGCGCACGCTCCTCGTGCGGATCGCCGCCTGGTACTCCCGCCGCACCTACGGCAAGGAGCTCGACCCCGGCCTGGCGTACGGCCACAACCCGCGCGTGCTGTTCGCGTACGTCCGCCTCGAACAGCGGGCGGCGAAGTGGAACAAGCTCGACGCAGGGCTGAAGCACCTCGCGGTGATGGCCGCCGCCGCGCGGGTCAACTGCTCCTGGTGCATGGACTTCGGCTACTGGGAGGGCCGGGAGCTGGGCCTGTCGCCGGAGAAGATCGAACGGGTGCCGCGCTGGCGGGAGGCCGGCGCCCGCGAGGCGTTCACCGGGGTGGAGCTGCTCGTCATGGAGTACGCCGAGGCCATGACCGAGACCGAGCCGACGGTCACCGACGGGCTGGCGGCGCAGCTGATCGCCCGGCTCGGTGAGGAGGCGTTCGTAGAACTGACCGCCGTGGTCGCCCTGGAGAACTTCCGCTCGCGGGTGAACAGCGCCTTCGGGCTGACCAGCCAGGGATTCGCCGAGGCCTGCACGGTGCCGTCCAGGCCCTGACGCCCCGGGCTCCGGTGGCCGGACGGTTCGGGGCCACTCGTGCGGGTGACCGCGTTGTCCACAACCTGGGGACGGTCCACAGGCGGGAGCGGGATCCGGGGCGGCGGCGGATCGTGAGGGGTGTCCGGGCACCGGCCCGGACTGCGGAACACGACCAGTTCGGCGGTGCCCACCATGTCCAGGACCTCTCCTCCTTCTCCTTCGGCTCCTTCCTCTCGGCTCTCTCCCTCGTTCCCTGATTCGCCCTCCGCGTGTCCCCCCGCGCGCCCCGTTCCCCTCTTCCCCCCGCTGCGGGTGGGGCGGAGCGGGGGCCGGCTGCGCCGCGCGGTACGGCGCCGGCGGCGTGCCGCGTCGGCCGCACTGGCCGTGGTGGCGGCCGCCCTGGCGGTCGGCGGGACGGAGGCGCGGGCCGCCCGGGGAGCACCTCCTCCCGAGGTGAAACCGCCTCCGGCGGTGGTGCGCATGGTGTCGGCTCCGGTGCGCATCGCGGACGGGGCCACGGTGGGGCTGCTGCGGCCCGGGGACCGGGTGGACGTGGTCGCCGCGGAACGCACGGGGCCGCCGCGGCTGGTGGCGGCCGGGGCGCGGGTGGCCGAAGTCCCGCGTACGGAAGGGGAGGTGGGGGAAGGCGGGGCCCTGGTGGTGCTGTCCGTGCCCCGGGAGACCGCGCGGGAACTCGTCGGTGCGGGCACGGTGACGAAGCTGGCGGTGACGTTGTGCTGAATCGCACGGACGAGCAGTCAAGTCACCGCGAGGAGGGCAGCGATTGGACACGCCCGGCCTTGACTGCCGTAGCTTTCGGAACCGTTGGCTCCGTGTTCCGTAGATGCGAAGAAAGGCTCAGTGGTGAGCGAGAAGAAGAAGGAGAGCGTCCTGGCGGGCTTCAAGGCCTTCCTGATGCGCGGCAACGTGGTCGACCTGGCGGTGGCCGTCGTCATCGGCGCCGCGTTCACGAACATCGTGAACTCACTGGTGAAGGGCATCATCAGCCCGGTGATCGGTGCCATCGGCACGAAGAACCTGGACGTCTACAAGTCCTGCATCAAGAACCCGTGCGGCGTCGGGGCGGACGGCCAGCCGACGGGGGTGGAGATCCTCTGGGGTTCGGTCCTCAACGCCACGCTGACCTTCCTGATCACCGCGGCCGTCGTGTACTTCCTGATGGTGCTGCCGATGGCGAAGTACCTCGCCAAGCAGGAGGCGCGCCGCAAGGCCAAGGAGGGCGTGCAGGAGACCATGGAGATCACCGAGCTGGAGGTCCTCAAGGAGATCCGGGACACCCTGGTCGCGCAGCGCGCGGCGAACGGCGGGGGCGCCCCCGGGGCGCCGGGGTCGCGCGACGCCTTCTGACCGCCCCGGCGGATCAGATGTGGTGCGGGGGCTTCTCGTCGAGGAAGCGGGCCAGGTCGGCCGCGCTTCCGCCGGCGGGGGCCCGCTCTCCCCAGCCGCGGTCCGTGTCGTCCGAGGACTGCTGGTCCAGCGGGTCGTCGAAGACCAGCCGGGGCCTGGGCTTGGCCGGCAGCGCCCCGGTTTCGGGCTGCGGGGGCTGCGGTTCGGAGGCGGGGGCGGTGCTCATGCCTCAAGGGTACGGCCGTCCCGGCTGCGGGCCCCGCTCCTGCCCCCGCCTCCCGCGCCGGTCAGCTGGGGGCTTCCGCGCCCTTGCGGGCGTAGAACCACCAGCACACGGCGAGGCAGGTGGCGTAGAAGCCGATGAACAGCCACAGCGCGTGCGGGACCGCCATGGCGGCGAACATCGCGGGGATGAAGAAGAAGCCGTAGGCGGCGATGGCGGAGGAGAAGCCGGTCACGGCTCCCGACTCCATCTCGGACTGCTTCAGCGCGGCCGCCTGCGCTTCGGGGCCCTTCCCCTCGGCCTCGCGCATGTGCTGGTCACGGAAGATCACCGGGATCTGCCGGAAGGTGGAGCCGTTGCCCAGCCCGGAGAAGGCGAAGGCCGCCAGGAAGCCGATGAAGAAGGCCCAGAAGCTGCCCTGGTCGCCGCCGGCCGGAAGCGCGAAGACCACGACGACCAGGGACGCCGCCATGCCGACGAAGGACAGCATGGTCACCCTGGCGCCGCCCATCTTGTCGGAGAGCCAGCCGCCGGCCCAGCGCATGAGCGCGCCGATGAAGGGGCCGATCCAGGCATAGGTGGTGGCCTGGTAGCCCTGGGACTCGAAGTTGTTCTTGATCAGCAGGGGCAGGCCCGCGGCGAACCCGATGAAGGAACCGAAGGTGCCCACGTAGAGCCAGGTCATCAGCCAGTTGTGCTTGCGCTTGAAGATGATCTTCTGCTGGCTGAAGGGGGCCGAGGCCACCCTGAGGTCGTTCATCAGGAACCAGGCGAGCAGCGCCATGATCACCAGAAGGGGCACCCAGAGGAAGGCGCCGTTCTGGAGCCAGATGTCGGTGTCCTTCTTCGCGTCGTGCTGCGGGCCGCCCGCCGGGGCGCCCAGTACGGCGGCGGTGACCACCAGCGGGGCCACCAGCTGGACCACGCTGACGCCCAGGTTGCCGAGGCCTCCGTTGAGGCCGTTGGCGCTGCCCTTCTCCCGTTTGGGGAAGAAGAAGCCGATGTTCGCCATCGAAGAGGCGAAGTTCGCGCCGCCGATGCCGCAGACGGCCGCGATGAGCACCAGCTCCCAGTAGGGGGTGCCGCTGTCCTGGAGCGCGAAGCCCAGCCACAGCATGGGGGCGACCAGGATGACCGTGCTGAAGGCGGTGAACCTGCGCTCGCCGAAGATCGGTCCGATGAAGGTGTACAGGATCCGGAAGGTGCCGCCGGTGATGCCGGGGATGGCGGTCAGCCAGAACAACTGCGACTTGGAGAAGGCGAAGCCGACGTCGTTCAGCTTGACCACGGTCACCGACCAGACCTGCCAGACCACGAAGCCGAGCATCAGCGCCGGGATCGACACCCACAGGTTGCGCTGGGCGACCTTGCGGCCGGTGGACTGCCAGAAGCCTTCGTCCTCGGGACGCCAGTCCCCGATGGTGGCACCCGGCTTGTAGGTCTCCGCGCGGTGCGAACGCACCGCGGACGGGGTGGGCGTGGGTATGGACATGGTCATCGGTCCTTCGGGTCGAGGAGCCACAGGCCGATCACGACCAGGAAGGACAGGACGAGGAATCCCGCCCCCCACCAGGCCGTGCCGGTGTTTCCCTTCATCCACTCGTTGACGGTCACGGTCAGCGCCCAGAGCTGTCCGATCACGACGGTGAGTGCCAGGGCCAGCCGTGCGTTGAGCTTCGAGGAGCGCTCCGGCTCCTGTTCGGTGCCGGCCCCGGGGCCGGGGCCGGTGTGCCGGATCCGCGGGTCTCCGTATCCGCTGGTGGAGCGGATCTGCGGATACCGCTCGCGCACGGGCCGGTTCAGCCGGGGCTCGGCGCTGCCGGGCCGGTACGCGGGACGGGGAGGCAGCTGCGCGTCGCTCACGTCCGCCTGCTCTCGGTCGAGGTGGCACGGTCCGCCACGGGACAGCCCAGGCGCTGGGCCATCTCCGGACGGGACTCGCCGATCTGCCGGCACAGGGCTTCCTGGGCCTGTTCCCCCGACCGGACGGTGGCGACGGCCCAGACGCTGCCGTCGGCCTGCTCGGTCAGGAGGATCCTGGGGAGGGGGCGTGGCGGCGGTCCGGCCGTCACCTCGCCGGTGCGGGCGTCGAAGACGCCTTCGTGGCAGGGGCAGTACAGCTCCCCGGCGGGGCCGCGGTCCTCGCGCCAGAGGACGCCGCAGGCCAGGTGGGTGCAGACGGCGGAGTAGCCGACGAGGCTGCCGTCGGACAGCCGGACGGCCAGGGCTCGGTCCTCCTCGCCGGGGAACCGGAAGGCCACGGACTGTCCCGGGGGCAGGTCGTCGGCGACCTTCTTGGCCTCGGGCAGCCGCTCGCTGTCCCCGTGCCGGTGCAGGATGCCGGCGGCGACGCCGACCCCGCCGATGGCCAGGCCCCCGGAGACGGTGGCGACGATGCGCAGGTAGTCGCGGCGG
Source organism: Streptomyces sp. NPDC006512 (assembly GCF_040611935.1). Lineage (NCBI taxonomy): Bacteria > Bacillati > Actinomycetota > Actinomycetes > Kitasatosporales > Streptomycetaceae > Streptomyces > Streptomyces sp. NPDC006512. The sequence continues at coordinate 74,744 of NZ_JBEXPG010000005.1, forward strand.
GTGGTGAGGGAGTCGGCGCTGATCCGGTCGCGCAGCCGGTCGGCCGCGGCGTCGCCGTCCGAGTCGGGACCCGTTCCGGGTGCGGGCTGTTCGGTCACGCTCATCGGACATCCACTCCGTTGATCTCGACGACGGGCAGGCCGCCGGGAACGGGCCACTGGACCTTGTCGGCGGGTACGACCATCGCGACGCCCGTGCTGACCATGACGTCGCCGAAGACGAAGGAGTCGGCGACCTGCACGCCGGGACGCTCGGCCTGGAGCTCCTCGAGGGTTCCGTAGAAGAGGGCCCCGGTCGGGCAGACGGTGGCGCACATGGGGGCCAGGCCGTAGGCGGTGCGGTCGTAGCAGAGGTTGCACTTCATCTGGAGCTTCGCCTGGAGGTCGATCTTCGGAACTCCGAAGGGGCAGGCGTTGACGCAGTTGGCGCAGCCGATGCAGCGGGTGGTGTCGGCCTGCTGGACCACACCGTCGGCGGTGACCAGGATCGCGTCGGCCGGGCAGACCTCGGCGCAGGGGGCGACCGGATCCTCGCAGTGCATGCAGACGGTCGGGAGGGAGGCGACGGACATGCCGGGGTCGGTGTAGTCCAGGTGGATCATCGACTTGCCTCGGTGCGAATCGCATTCGCGGCAGGCGGAGACGCAGGCCTGGCACCCGATGCAGCGGCCCGGGTCGATGAAGATCGTGCGGCCCATCATGGCGCGTCAGCTCCTCTCGCCCGTGCCACGGCCCTGGGAGGACGTGGGGGGCTGGGCGTCGGTGCGTGAGACCTGCGTTTCCGGATAGGCCTGGTGGCCGGGGGCCGTGGGCGGCGCCGGAACCTCGTCGACCCGCTCCGCGGCCTCGATCCGGGCGGCGCACACCTTGTACTCGGGGATCTTGGACCGGGGATCGAGGGCGTCGATGGTCAGGGCGTTCGCGGCCGTCGGGACGGGCCAGTGATAGGGGATGAAGACCGTGTCGGGGCGGATGGCCTCGGTGACCAGGGCCGGGAAGACCTCGCTGCCCCGCCGGGTGACGACCCGGACCGGGTCGCCGTTGCGGAAGCCGTGCGAGGGGTGGACCTCCACCCAGGGCCGCGGGGTCTGTTCCACCAGGGCGCCCAGGCGGCGCGTCTGGTTCCCGGAGAGGAAGTGCGCGACGGTACGGCCGGTGGTCAGGGAGAGGGGGTACTCCTCGGTGTAGGGGTCCATCGGCGCGTGCCACTCGACGACCTGGAGGTGGACCTTGCCGTCGGGGTGGTAGGTCTTGCCGCCCTCGAACAGCCGGGGCGTGCCCGGGTGGTCGGTGGAGGGGCAGGGCCACATGATGCCGCCGGTCTCCTCCAGGCGCTCGTAGGTGATGCCGTAGTAGTCGTTGACGGTGCCGGCGGAGGCGACGCGCAGTTCCTCGAACACCTCGCGGGAGCCGGCGAAGTCGAACTTGTCGCCGACGCCGAGGCGGCGGGCGAGTTCGCACATCACCCAGGTGTCGGTGCGCACTCCGGCGGGGGGCTCCTGCGCCTTGTTGTGCTTGACGACGCGGGCCTCGGTGTTGGCCATGACGCCCTCGTCCTCCGCCCAGACGGTGACGGGGAAGACGACGTGGGCGTTGGTGGCGGTCTCGGAGAGGAAGAAGTCGAACTGGGCGTGGAATTCGAGGGTGTCGTAGCCGTCCTTGACCGCGCCGTAGTTGGGCAGGGACACGAACGGGTTGTTGCAGATCCCGATCAGGCCCCGGATCTCCTGGCGCTGCATCTGCCAGACCATTTCCATCATGGAGGTTCCGGCGGGCGGCAGTTCGGACTCCTCGATGCCCCAGATCGCGCAGATCTGGCGGCGGTGCTCCTCGTTCATGATGGAGCGGCCGCCGGGCAGCAGGTCGGACTTCTGGCCGTGCTCGCGGCCGCCCTGGCCGTTGCCCTGGCCGGTGATGGTTCCGTAGCCGGCGCCCGGCTTGCCGAGGTTCCCGGTGGCGACGCACAGGTTGATGATGGAGAGGCAGTTCTCGACGCCCTGCGAGTGGTGTTCGACGCCCCGCGCGTGGAAGGCCATGGCGCTCGCCGCCCGGCCGAACGTGCGGGCGACCTGGACGATCTGCTCTTCGGGGATCCCGCAGATCGCGGCGGACCGGGCGGGCGGGTAGTCCTGGACGTTCTCGCGGACCTCCTCCCAGCCGGTGGTGTGGGCGGCGAGGTAGTCCTCGTCGGCGAGTCCCTCGGCGACGATGACGTGCAGGACGGCGTTGAAGAAGGCGGAGTCGGTGCCGGGCTTGAGGGCGACGTGGATGTCGGCGGTGCGGGCGATGGCGGTCTCGCGCGGGTCGACGACGATCAGCGAGGCGCCCCGGTCCCGGGCGCCCCACACGTACTGGGTCATCACGGGGAAGCACTCCCCCACGTTGGACCCCGCGATCAGCAGGCAGTCGGTGAGGAGGATGTCCGAGAAGGGGTTTGCGGCCCGGTCGATGCCGAAGGCGAGCTTGTTGGCTCCGGCCGCGCTGACCATGCAGAGACGGCCGTTGTAGTCGACGTGCCGGGTCTTGAGGGCGACCCGGCCGAACTTGCCGACGAGGTAGGTCTTCTCGGAGTAGAGGCTGGCGCCGCCGAGGAGCCCGAAGGCGTCGTTGCCGTGGGCGCCCTGGATCCGGCGGACCTCGGAGACGGTGAAGTCGAGGGCCTCGTCCCAGGAGCACTCGCGGAACTCCTCGTCGCGGGAGCGGCGCATGAGCGGGGCCGTCAGCCGGTCGGGGTGGTTGACCTGCTGGTAGGCGTTGATGCCCTTGGGGCACAGCCGCATCCGGTTGATGTCGTGGTTGCGGGGCTCCACGCCGAAGACCTTGCCGCCCCTGTCCACGCGCAGGTACATGCCGCACTGCACGCCGCAGAAGCAGCAGTGGGTGGGGACGAGCGTCTCGCCGTTCTGGTCGGCGTGCCACTGGTCGGCGGGGATGCCGCCGGCGTCGCGGAAGTTGCGGGTGCCGGGCGGGGCGATGGACGGGTCGAGCGGCAGCGGCGCCGTCTTGGCGGGGTCCGTCGCGGTCACTTGAAGCCCTTCTTGACGTGGGTCAGGTAGGCGTTGCCGCGCAGCACCCGCTTGCAGCGCGGGCAGTACTCGGCCCAGGCGTCGAAGCCGAGCTTCAGGTCCTGCATCGTGCCGCGCAGGTTCTCCACGTACGGGGTGGTGTCGATGGGCTCGCCGCAGCGCTTGCAGGCGAAGACCTGCTCGTCCTGGCGGGCGGTGTACTTGAAGAGCTGCATGCCGACGGCGGCCGGCCGCTGCACGATGTGGAAGAACTTGCCGAAGGGGATGTAGATGAGGGTGAAGACCACCGACACCATGTGCAGGATCGCCAGGAACTCGTAGCCGCCGCCGTGCAGGAAGATCGACGAGAAGGTCAGCAGCAGCCCGGTCACCGAGATGACGATCAGGCAGATCAGCGGGAGCAGGTCGTAGGCGAAGCGCTGGCCGGTGATGGCCCCGCGGTCCTTCATGCGGCGCCACAGGAAGTACGAGGCCCCGGGGATGACGAGGACGGCGGCGATGTCCAGGCCGTGGAACATCAGCCAGCCCAGGACGTTCAGCGAGTCGAAGCCGAGGACCTTGAACCCCCAGACCCGCATCTCGTACCCGGGCCCGGAGCCGCTGTCGGCGGTGAAGGTGAACCAGCCCCAGGTCAGGGGGAAGGTGATCGCGGCGGCCAGCAGGCAGCCCCAGAAGATCAGCTGGTGTGCGGCCCAGCGGCCGCGCGAGCGGGCGCCGAGGAACTTCTGGAAGCCGAGGTAGGTGGCGATCATCTTCGGCAGGGCCGTGGGCGCCTTCTTGAAGTTGGCCGCCGAGAAGAAGCTGCCGAAGCCCTTCTTGAAGAGGCGCCGCGCGCCGGGCGCCGAGACCCAGACCGTGTACCGGTAGGCCACGCCGAAGGCCAGGAACACGGTCGCGACGGCGTACGGCAGCAGGGCGGAGTCGAAGTCCCGCAGGAGGCGGCTGCCGAGCACGATCGCGGCGATGAGCAGCAGCGAGACGACGACTCCGGCCAGGGTGGCCCGTGCGGTGACGGGCCGTCCGGCCGGAGGCGGGGGCTCCGGGGGGCCGGGCGGGGGTGGCGGGGCGTCGGCGAGTACTTCCGTGGGCTCGGACACAGCACCACGCTAGGCGGTTCGTACCGTTTCAGCCCGTTGTGCCGGATCTTCGGCTACTCCGAACGGGGTCACACGGCCGTCAGGCCGTGCGCGGCGAAGACGGCCTTCGCCCCGGCGACCTGCCCGGCGGTCGGCGAGGGGGTGTCGTGCAGGGTGAACGGCATGCCCAGGGCGTCCCACTTGCCCTCGCCCAGCTTGTGGAAGGGCAGGACGTCGACCCGCGACACGTTGCCGAGCGTCGCGGCGAAGGCGGCGACGCCCTCGATGTTCTCCCGCGCGTCGGTGAGCCCGGGCACCAGGACGAACCGCAGGTGGACCTCCTTGCCGAGGTCGGCGAGTCGGCGGGCGAAGTCCAGGGTGGGCTCCAGCGGGCGTCCGGTGACCTTGCGGTACGTCTCGCGGTCCCAGGACTTGATGTCGAGCAGGACCAGGTCGACGTCGCGCAGGAGGGCGTCGGTGGCGCGGGCTCCGAGGAAGCCGGAGGTGTCGAGGGCGGTGTGGAGGCCGAGGTCGTTCTTCATCCGGTGCAGCAGCTCGCCGGCGAAGACGGGCTGGAGCAGGGGTTCGCCGCCGGAGACGGTGGCGCCGCCCCCGGAGGCCGAGATGAACCGTGTGTACTTGCGGGCCTCGGCGATGATCTCGTCGGCCGAGGTGCGCTTGCCGTTGCGCATCCGCATGGTGTCGGGGTTGTGGCAGTACAGGCAGGTGAGCGGGCAGCCGGAGAGGAAGGTCACGAAGCGGGTCCCGGGGCCGTCGACGCCGGTGGACAGGTCCCAGGAGTGCACCGATCCCTCGCTCGGCCGCCGGGTCGCGGCGGCGGCCGGGGTGCGGCCGGCGCCGGCGAATGCGGCGGCGGCCGGGCCGACGGGGATGCTCGTACCGAAGAGGACGCTCATGGCAGGTGCTCCAGTGATCCGGTGTCTGTACGTGGGACGGCGCGGTCGGCCTAGAGGGAGCCGTGGAAGGTGCGGTTCAGCACGTCGAGCTGCTGGTCCCGCGTGAGGCGGACGAAGTTCACCGCGTAGCCGCTGACGCGGATGGTCAGCTGCGGGTAGTTCTCCGGGTGCTCCATCGCGTCCATGAGCGTGTCGCGGTTGAGGACGTTCACGTTCATGTGGAAGCCGTCGCTGGCCATGTAGCCGTCGAGGACGCCCGCCAGGTTCCTGATCCGCTCCTCGGGGGTGCGGCCGAGGCCGTCGGGGGTGACGGTGTTGGTCAGCGAGATGCCGTCCTCGGCGTCCTCGTAGGGGAGCTTGGCGACCGACAGTGCCGAGGTGACGTAGCCGTGGGTGTCGCGGCCGTTCATCGGGTTGGCGCCCGGGGAGAAGGGTTCGCCGGCGCGGCGTCCGTCCGGTGTGTTGCCGGTCTTCTTGCCGTAGACGACGTTCGAGGTGATCGTCAGCACGGACTGGGTGTGCTCGGCGCCCCGGTACGTCTCGTGCTTGCGCACCTTCTTCATGAACTCCTCGACGAGCCAGACGGCGATGTCGTCGACGCGGTCGTCGTTGTTGCCATAGGCGGGGTAGGCGCCGTCGACGACGTAGTCGGTGGCCAGGCCGGTCTCGTCGCGGACGGCCGTGACCCGGGCGTGCTTGATCGCGGAGAGGGAGTCGGCCGCGACCGACAGTCCGGCGATGCCGCAGGCCATGGTGCGGCGGACGTCGCGGTCGTGGAGGGCCATCTCGATGCGCTCGTAGGCGTACCGGTCGTGCATGTAGTGGATGACGTTCAGGGCGTGGACGTAGGTGGCGGCGAGCCATTCCATCTGCTCGTCGAACTTCGCCATGACCTGGTCGTAGTCCAGTACCTCGGAGGTGAGGGCGCCGGTCTCGGGGCCCACCTGGGCGCCGGACTTCTCGTCCCGGCCGCCGTTGATGGCGTAGAGCAGGGTCTTGGCGAGGTTCACGCGGGCACCGAAGAACTGCATCTGCTTGCCGACGGGCATCGCCGAGACGCAGCAGGCGATGGCGGTGTCGTCGCCGAAGCGCGGGAGCATCAGCTCGTCGGACTCGTACTGCACCGAGGAGGTGTCGATCGAGACGCGGGCGCAGAACTCCTTGAAGCCCTGCGGCAGTCGCGGGGACCAGAAGACCGTCATGTTCGGCTCGGGGGCCGGGCCGAGGTTGTAGAGGGTCTGGAGGTAGCGGAAGGAGGTCTTCGTGACCAGCGGACGGCCGTCCTCGCCCATGCCGGCGATCGACTCGGTGACCCAGGTGGGGTCCCCGCTGAACAGCTCGTCGTACTCCGGGGTGCGCAGGAAGCGGACGATGCGGAGCTTGATGATGAAGTCGTCGACCAGTTCCTGGGCCTGCTCCTCGGTGAGGAGGCCGGAGTTGATGTCGCGCTGGAGGTAGACGTCGACGAAGGTGGAGGTGCGGCCCAGCGACATGGCCGCGCCGTTCTGCTCCTTCACGGCGGACAGGTAGGCGAAGTACAGCCACTGGATGGCCTCACGGCCGGTGGAGGCGGGGCGGGAGACGTCGTATCCGTAGGCGGCGGCCATCGCCTTGAGTTCGGCGAGCGCGCGGATCTGCTCGGAGAGCTCCTCGCGCAGGCGGATCGTCTCCTCCAGTGAACGGGGGCCCGCCGGGAGGGCGTTCAGCTCCTCCTTCTCCTCCTTCTTGAAGGCGATGAGGCGGTCGACGCCGTACAGGGCCACGCGGCGGTAGTCGCCGATGATGCGGCCCCGGCCGTAGGCGTCCGGGAGTCCCGTGACGATGCCGGCCTTGCGGGCGGCGCGGATCTCGGGGGTGTAGGCGTCGAAGACACCGGCGTTGTGGGTCTTGCGGTATTCGGTGAAGACCTTCTCCAGGTCCTCGGAGACCGGGTAGCCGTAGGTCTCCAGCGCGCCGGCGACCATGCGCCAGCCTCCGTACGGCATGATCGCGCGCTTGAGCGGGGCGTCCGTCTGGAGGCCGACGATCAGGTCCTTGTCGCGGTCGATCCAGCCGGGGGCGTGCGCGGTGATCGACGACGGGATGTCGTGCGCGATGTCGTAGACGCCCCTCTCGCGCTCCTCGGGGAACTTGTCCGTGATGGCCTTCCACACGGCGGTGGTGCGCTCGGTGGGGCCGGCGAGGAAGCTGTCGTCACCCTCGTACGGCGTGTAGTTCTGCTGGATGAAGTCGCGGACGTCTATGGCGTCGCGCCACAGACCGCCCTTGAAGCCGTCCCAGGCCTCGGCGTTCTTCGTGGTTTCCGCAGGGGTGGCAGTCATGGCCGGCACCTTCTTGAGTCGCCTCGTTGCTTGTGTCCATTGCACGCCTTTTGATCGATCATTTGGCGCCGCGTTGGTCCCGAGCTGGGGCCCGAAGGTCCCTCCCTGGGGGGCGGCCGGGCCTACACATGTGGCTTGACCTGGTGTTTCCGTAGGGTCGAAGGTCCGTCGTGCGCTTGTGAACGTATTCACAAGAATCTTCTGACCGGGTCGCCGGAGGCCCGATAAGTCAGATGATCCGCACCAGGGCGAAGCCTGTGGATACGGCGACGCACGTCGTGACGAGCCCCGGCAGCATGAAGGAGCCGTTCACCGCGGGCCACGCGGCGATCAGGGGGTCCGGGATGCCGAGGGCCGGACCCGGCGGCATCAGGGCCTTGGCGGTGGTGGCCTGGCCGAAGGGCAGGGCGGAGAGGAGGAGCAGCATGACCGGGGAGAACCAGGGGTGGGTCCGCGCCACGCCGCCGAGGGCGCCGGTGATCCGGGCCTTGTCGGCCCCGATGAAGGACAGGACGACGACGGCCGCGGTCCCGCCGAGGAAGAGGTACGCGGACCAGCGCGCCCGCGGCGGCGCCGGCCGCGGGCCGGTTCCGGCGGGGGCGGGGGGCTCGATCTCGCCCGAGGCCGGCATCCGCAGGCACCCGGGATCCTGGTGGAGGTCCCGGCCGGTCCGGGCCTGCACAGTGGCCGCCACGAGGACGCCCGGCAGGGTCGCGGGCGGGCGCGACGAAGCCGACGCGGCGGGGGTTGCGCCGGAGCGTGCGATCGGCCCGGCCGACCAGGAAGTCGATGGCGCCCGCCGCTTCCCTCGCGGCGGGCGCCATGATCACCGCCAGGATGATCGGCATGGCGTCGACGATGCCGGGGGTGCCGGCGGGCGCCACCCCCGGAGCAGGTGGCCGGGACGAACACCCCGACGGCCTCCCACAGCCCCATGGCGACCCTTCCCTTGCGGGAGCCGCGCTCTAGCTGGGGGCTTCCGCACCCTTGCGGGCGTAGAACCACCAGGCGACGACCACGCAGCTGGCGTAGAAGGCCACGAAGCCCCACATCGCGCTGGTGACCGCGAAGTTGGCGAACATCGCCGGGATGAAGAAGAAGCCGTAGGCCGCGATGGCGGCGGTGAAGCCGGTCACCGCACCCGACTCGATCTCCGCCTGCTTCAGGGCCGCCGCGTACTGCTCCGTGCCCTCCGTCAGGCCCTTCAGGTGCTGGCTCCGGAAGATCACCGGGATCTGGCGGAAGGTCGACCCGTTGCCGATGCCCGAGAAGAAGAACGCCGCCAGGAAGCAGAGGAAGAAGCCGGGGAAGGAGCCCGGACCGGAGCCGGCCGGCAGGAAGGTGATCACTCCGATGATCGAGGCGGCCATGCCGACGAAGGAAAGGATCGTCACCCGGGCGCCGCCCAGCTTGTCGGCGATCCAGCCCCCCGCCCAGCGTGCCAGGGCGCCCAGGGCCGGGCCCATCCAGGCGTAGGTCGCGACCGAGTAGTCCGGGAAGGTGGTCTTGATGAGCAGCGGCAGCGCGGCGGCGAAGCCGATGAAGGAGCCGAAGGTGCCGACGTAGAGCCAGGTCATCAGCCAGTTGTGCTTGCGCTTGAAGATGATCTTCTGCTGGCTGAAGGGGGTGGAGGCGACCTTCAGGTCGTTCTGACCGAACCAGGCGACCGCCGCGAGCACGATGAGGACCGGGACCCACACGAACGCGGCGTTCTGGAGGTACAGCTCCGAGCCGTCGGCCTTCTTCTGGCCCGCGCCGATCGCCAGGACCGAGGAGGTGATCAGGATCGGCGTGAGCAGCTGCACCACCGAAACGCCCAGGTTGCCCAGGCCGCCGTTGATGCCGGTGGCGTTGCCCTTCTCCCGCTTCGGGTAGAAGAAGCCGATGTTGGCCAGCGAGGAGGAGAAGTTGGCGCCTCCGATGCCGCAGAGCGCGGCGATCGCGACCATCGTGGTGTAGGAGGTGTCCGGGTTCTGCACCGCGAAGCCGAGCCACAGCAGCGGGACGATCAGCACCACCGTCGAGAGCGCCGTGAAGCGGCGCTGCCCGATCATCGGGCCGAGGAAGGTGTAGAAGATGCGGGCGGTACCTCCGGTGATGCCCGGGACGGCGGTCAGCCAGAACAGCTGCGACTGGGAGAAGCCGAAGCCGACGTCCTTCAGGTTCGTCGCGGTGATGCTCCACACCTGCCAGACCACGAAGGCCACCAGCAGCGCCGGCACGGCGATCCAGAGGTTGCGCGTCGCGACCTTCTTGCCGGTGGTGCGCCAGAAGGAGGGATCCTCCGGCGTCCACTCGGTGATGGTGCGGCCCGGGCGGTACTGCGCCGGATCGGCCGACACCTCTGGCGCTTGCTGCGTGGCGGAGCTCATGGCGTGGTCCTGAACGTCGAGAAGGGTCCTGACCTATCCAGGTTCATCCGCCGGGCGCGTCCCGCGTCAGGGGCGAACGTCGTGTGGGCGACAGGACAAGGTCCCGCCGCCCCCAGTGCGTTCGTCGCCCTCCGGGAGGCCGGGCACGACCGGGTCGCGGTGACCGCGCACCCGCCGCCCGGCCGGCCGCGGATCGCCCGGCCGGTGCCGGACCGGTACGGGCCCCAGGAGTCCGCCCGGGGTACCCGCGTGCCGCGGGCCGCGCGCCTCGCCTGCCAGGGCGCCCGGCTTTGCTGTCCTGGGCGGTATGACGACGTACGTACCGATGACCGCCCGCAGCCGCCACGAGGACCATCGGGCGGCGACCCCGCTGGAGCTGTTCTTCGACCTGTGCTTCGTCGTCGCGATCGCCCAGGCCGGGGCGCGACTGGTACACGCCCTCGCGGAGGGGCATCCGGGGACCGGCGTGATCGGCTACTTCTTCGTCTTCTTCGGCGTGTGGTGGGCGTGGATGAACTTCACGTGGTTCGCCTCCGCCTACGACTGCGACGACGTGCCGTACCGGATCGCCACGCTCGTGCAGATCGCCGGTGTCCTCGTCTACGCGGCGGGCGTGAGCCGCGCCTTCGACGACAACGACTGGGTGGTGGCCGTCGTCGGCTACCTCATCATGCGCGTCGCGCTCACCGCCCAGTGGCTGCGGGCCGGGGCGGGCGAGAGCGGCCCGGCACGGACGGCGGCGTTCACGTACGCGGCGGGACTGGTGGTGTGCCAGGCGGGCTGGGTGGGGCTGCTGTTCGCCCCGGACGACTCGAAGCGCTGGCTGTTCGTGGTGCTGCTGTTCGCCGAGCTGCTCGTCCCGGTGGTGGCGGAGCGCCACCACCAGACGCCCTGGCACGCCCACCACATCGTGGAGCGGTACGGCCTGTTCACCATCATCGTGCTCGGCGAGACCATCGCCGCGAGCACCGTGGCCGTGAAGTCGGCGCTCGACGAGCACGAGGCCCTGGGCGAGCTGCTGCCCATCGCCGCGGGCGGACTACTGATCGTCTTCGCCGCCTGGTGGATCTACTTCGCGGTGCCGATGCACACGCGGCTGAACTCCAACCGCCAGGCGATCCCGTGGGGCTACGGCCACCTGCTGGTCTTCGGCGCGGGTGCGGCGATCGGCGCGGGCATCGAGGTCGCGGTCGAGCACGCCGTCGGCAAGGCGCACATCTCGCAGGTGGCGGCCAACGCCGCCGTCACCGTCCCGTCCGCGCTGTTCCTGATGATGGTGTGGGCGCTGCACTCGCGGCACTTCAAGCGCGGCCTCGCCCAGCAGCTGGTGCTGCCGCTCTCCGCCGTCGCACTCCTCGCCTGCACCTGGGCGGGCCCGTACGCGGTCCTCTACGCGGGCCTGGTCGCGACGCTCACGGTGGCGGTCGGCCAGACCCTGGCAGTCCACGGCCCGGGAGCCCGTACCGCGACCGGGTGAACGGCGCCCGACCCGTCACTCCCGCGCCCCCGGACCCGTTCAGCAGCTCAGCGCAACGGCGACAGGAAGAGACGGACCATGACACTCCCCCCACAACGCCACGCGGACGGCACCGGCCCCGGAGCGGAGCTCGCCGACCCGGGGTTCTGGCAGCTCCCACCGGAGCGGCGGCTGGCGGCCTTCGCCCGGCTGCGCGCCCTGGAATCGCCGGTGTTCGTGCCCGAAGGGGCCGGCCACTGGGCCCTCGTACGGCACGCGGACGTGCAGGAGGCGAGCCGCCTGCCCAAGGTGTTCGCGAGCGCGCCCGGAGTCACGACGCCCGAGCCCGCCCGGTGGGTGCGGGCCCTGTTCGGGGACTCCATGGTCAACCTGGACGGGCCGGACCACGCGCAGCTGCGGAAGATCGTGCAGCGGGCCTTCACGCCCCGGCTGCTGGCGGCCGCGGAGGAGGACATCCATGCGGTGGCGGCCCGCATCGTGGACGACGTACTGGCCGAAGAGCCGGACGAGTTCGTCTCGGCGGTGGCCTCGCGGCTCCCGCTGGAGGTCATCTGCAACATGATGGGGATCCCGGAGCGCTACCGGGCGGAGATCGCCGACCGGGTCAACCACGCCTCGGAGAACATCGGTGTGGAGCGCGGCCTGGCGGCCCGGCTGCGGATGCCCGGGCGCGGCCTCCGCGCCCTGGCGCGGATGCAGCGGATGGTCGCGGGCATCGGCCGGGAGCGGCGCAGGCACCCGACGGACGACCTGATCTCGGCGCTGGTCACCGCGAACGTGGACGGCCAGGCGCTCGGCGCCCGCCAGCTCGGCGCGTTCTTCTCGCTGTTGATGGTGGCCGGGGTGGAGACCACCCGCAACGCCATCACCCACGGCCTGACCCTGCTGACCGACTTCCCGGAGCAACGGGACCTGCTGCTCTCGGACTTCGAGAAGTACGCCGACGGCGCGGTGGACGAGATGATCCGGCACTCGACGCCCATCATCCAGTTCCGCCGGACGGTCGCCGCCGAACACACGCTGGGCGGGCACCTGTTCACGCCCGGCGACAAGGTGGTGCTGTACTACGCGGCCGCCAACCGCGACGAGGCGGTCTTCCCGGACCCCGACGCCTTCGACATCACCCGCTCCCCCAACCCCCACCTGGGCTTCGGCGGCGGCGGACCGCACTTCTGCCTGGGCGCGCACCTGGCGCGGGTGGAGATGAAGGCACTGTTCCGCGAGCTGCTCACCCGCCCCGTGGGCCTGCGGGCGGTGGGCCTCCCCGATCTGGCGGGGTCCAGCTTCGACAACCGGGTCCGTTCGCTGCGGTTCGCCTTCGAACGGCCCTGACCGGCGGCCCTGACCTCCGGCGGGCCGGGACCGGCGGCCCGGAGCGGCGGAACCGGCCACCGGGCAGGCTGGGAGCCCGGCGGCCGGAGCGGGTGGCGGCGCCGCCGTCCCCGCGGGCACCACCGCCCCCGCGGGCGGCGCTGCTGCGAGTGGCCGCCGCGGGCGCTACTTCTGCAGGCTCTGCACGGTGACGACGCAGTGGGCGCTGCTGGTGAGCACCTCCTCGTCACCGGCGAACGCCTGGAGGACCTCCGCGGTGACGGGCTTGCCGGGGACCGCCTCGGGCCAGGCGCGGGTGGCGAAGAGGAAGTACGCCTGCCCGCTCTCGTTGGCCGCGTCCACCCACTCCGGCGGGGCGGTGCAGGTCGCGTTCAGCCCCGGCATGGTCAGCGCGATCTGGTTGTCCGCGAGGAGGACCTTGACGTCGAACTTGTGCGGGTTGCGGGTGCCGTCCATGACCACGTCCCCGATGGGCAGGCCGATCTCCTCCAGCAGCCCGCGGGCGGCCGCCTCGCCGGCCTCCCGGCCCTGGGGGCCGTCGCCCAGCGTGTAGGCGAGGAGGTACGGGATGTCGTGCCCTTCGGAGGGGTCGCCGATCCAGGCGAGCACCGAAAGGGTGCCGAGGTGGGACCGGTCGATTTCGGCTTGCGTTGAAGTCATGCGCCGCACCTTAGTGCTCCGCCACCCGGCCCTTTCACGGCCTTTCACCCGGGCGGGCTAGACCGCCCAGAAACCCCCTCCGGAATTCGGCAGCATGTTCGCGTCCTGGTACTGGACCCGTACGACGCGCGCGTTTTCCGGGATTTCGAACACGACCCATCCCTCGGCCCGCTCACCGACCGAGAGGGAATCGAAGACGAGGGGTTTGCCGGTCGTCAGTTCACCGGTGCGCACCACCGGGTAACGCTTTCCCGCGCTGTCGTGCGCCCACATGCGCCCGAGCGCCCCGTACGAGGCTCCGCCGACGTTGACGAACGACATCGAGGCGGCCACCCAGCGCTTCCCCGCGGGCGGCACGAAGTTCGGCTCGACGCTGACCGCCGGGTCGACGTACGCGGCGAGGACCACCTGGAGGTGGCGGCCCACCTCGCGCCCTTGCACCCGTACGGGGTCACCCACATGGGCTTCCTTCACGGCGGCCGGCACCGCCCCCTGCGCGGGTGCGGCCGGGTCTTCGTCGGCGCCGGGCGCGCCGTCGTCGACCGGGACGGCGGGCGCCGCGGCGGGGGCCAGCACGGGCGCCTCGGCGGTGCCGGAGCAGGCCGTGGCACCGAGGAGCAGGAGCGGGAGGAGGGCGGCGGCCGCGAGGGCGGGAGCGGAATGGCTGCGCATACGGGATCCCTTCGGGGATCTTCGGGGGACTTATTCCGGTCAGTCTCACGCGCCCGAGCGGGCAATTGCACACACCGACACGGGCGCGGGGAGCGAGTTGCCCGCCAACTGCCAGCACAATACGTTCCGACGGAATGCCAACACCCTCGTCCACCTGGAGGAAGAATGCGTACGATCGGCAGCCGGCTGGCCCTCACGGCCTTCTCCGCACTGGCCGTCACGGCCGTCATGGCCGTGCCCGCGGAGGCCACCGTTTTCCATCAGGAGATTTCCGTACGGTCGGATGCTCACATCGCCGAGGACGGCCGGGTCATCCTTTCCGGGTCCTACCGCTGCGAGGCCGCGTCACCCGTGGGGGCGGTCCAGATCAAGGCCACGGTGATCCAGGAGGGCGTCCGCCTGACGATGGGCGGCGGCGAGGCCCTGTGCGACGGCCACGAGCACCCGTGGCGGGCCGAGAGCAAGCCGGGCCGCACCTGGGGCGTGCACGGGGGCGGGGCACGGGCGGAGGGCCGCCTGGAGGAGATCCACTTCGGCGGCGGGATGCTGCCGCGGGCCGTCGACACGGTCGCCGAGGACGCCCGCGACGTCACGGTGTACGACCACCGCCGCTAGCGCCGTGGGGGCCCTCCGGTCCGGTAGCTGCCGCTGCCGGCCTCCGGGCGCCCCGGGCAGGTGCTCCCGTACCGCGGCGGGCCCGCGCCTACCTGCATTCGGGCGCGACGCCCGTCATCGACATGAACGCCACCGTCTGGCACCCGGGGTCCGCGTGCGGACGCCCCGTCGTCCAGTCCACGACCGTGGGGACCCCGGCCGCCAGGAGCAGCGCCGCCAGGAGCGCGGTGACCGCGCCCCGGTTCAGGCGGCGCACAGCGGGTTCCGTCGGGAAGCCTTCAAGACCGTCCGTTCCATGGCCGCATCATCACCCCGCACCCCGCCCGCCACAACCCGGGGTAGGCGGCCGGTCACCCTCCGGCGCGACGCACCCCTCCCACGTCGAACTCGCACCAGACGGCCTTGCCGTCCCCGCGGGACTCCACCCCCCAGTGCGTGGCCAGCGCGTCCACCAGCAGCAGCCCGCGCCCCGTGGTGGCCGCCTCGCCCGGGCTGCGCCGGCGCGGCCACACGCTGGAGCGGTCCTTGACCCAGAGCCGGATCCGCCGGACCGGCTCCGGCAGCACCTCCATCGTCAGCACCGCGCCGCCGTCCGTGTGCAGCAGGGCGTTGACCAGCAGTTCCCCCGCCGCGAGTTCCACGTCGTCGGCGAGCTCGGCCATGCCCCAGTCCCGCAGGGCCTGCCGCAGGGCGTAGCGGGCCTCCGAGAGCCCTTCGGGGTCGGCCTGGTGGACGTACTGGTGAATGCGGGGCGCGCGGTGCGTGCCCGGGTCCGGGGCGCGCCGCAGCACGAGCAGGGCCACGTCGTCCCCGGAGCCCCAGCGCTCCCAGAGCCGGTCCGAGAGGTGGTCGGCGAGCGCCCCCGCCCCCTGCGGGCCGCTGCGCACCGCGTGGGCGAGGGCCTCCATGCCCTGGGTGATGGCGGTACCGGGCTCCTCGACCAGGCCGTCCGTGCACAGCACGAGGGTCTCCCCGGGGACCAGGTCGAGACGCGTCTCGGGGAACTCCTCCTGCGCGAAGACCGAGGCGAGCCCGAGCGGCAGGCCGCCGCGCACGTTGGGCCAGCCGGTACGCCCGTCCGTGTGCCGGATCAGCGGGCCGAGGTGGCCCGCGCGCACGGCCCGTACGCCACCGGTCTCCAGGTCCACCTGTGCGTACATGCAGGTGGCGAAGCGTTCGGTGTCGAGCTCGGCGAGGAAGCGCGAGGCCCGCGCCAGCACGGTCGACGGCGAATGCCCCTCGCCCGCGTAGGCGCGCAGCGCGATCCGCAGCTGGCCCATGATGGCCGCCGCGTGCGTGTCGTGGCCCTGGACGTCACCCACGACGATCCCGACGCGGTCGCGGGGCAGCGCGATCACGTCGTACCAGTCCCCGCCGACCTCCCGCCCGCTCCAGGCGGAGTGGTAGCGGACCGCGATCTCCCCGCCGGTGATCTCCGGGATCCGGCGGGGCAGCATGGCGGCCTGGAGGCCCGTCGCGAACTCCCGCTCCTGGTCGAAGAGCAGCGCCCGCTGGAGGGACTGGGCGACGATGCCGGCCAGGCCGAGGCACAGGTTGCGCTCCTCGGGACTGAACTCGCTGCGCCGCCGGTAGAAGAGCACGAGTCCGCCGATGGCCTTGGCCTGGGCGATCAGGGGGAGGTAGGCGGCCGCGTCGTAGCGGATCCGGTTCAGGTAGTCGGCCAGCAGCGGGAACTCGTCGGCGAGCTCGGTGAGCGAGGTGACGAAACGCGCCGTGCGGGTGATCACCGCCCGGGACAGCGGAAGCGATCCGTCCAGCCGGGTGAAGCGCCGCTCGCTGAGGATCTCCAGCGTTTCCCCGCTCAACGCGATGATCTTGATGGCGCCGTTCTCGACCAGCCCCAGGGCCAGCCCGTCGGCGCCGAGCCGCTCCAGCGCGCCCGCGCCGGTCAGCGCGGCCGTGACGTCGTCGACCGTCACCGCCCGCGACAGTGCCTCCGTGGTGCGCTGCACGATGGTGGCCTGCTGGGCGCGCGCCGTCTCCAGCTTGCGCAGCACCGTGGCGTGGGCGAGCTCGGCCGTCGCGTCCCGGACGATGCCGACGATCCGCCGGGGGCGGCCGTCCGGGTCGCGCAGTACCCGGCCCTGGGTGTGCGTCCACTGGTCGACGCCGTCGCGCCGCTGCACCGTGAAGTAGGAGCCGTACGTCTCCCCGCCGCCGTCCAGGACCCCGAGCACGGTGTCCCCGAGGCGCGCCGCTTCGTCGGGCGGGATCCTCAGCCCGAGGCCCTCCGGGGTCCGGTCGAACTCCTCCGGCTCCAGGTCGAAGACGACCAGTCCGGCCTCGTCGAGCGTCAGCGTCCCGGTGCCCAGGTCCCACTCGAAGCTGCCCATGCCGTTCAGGGCGAGCCGCTCGCCCGGCCCGGTCAGGGGACTCTCCCGGCCCTGCTCGGATCTGTCGCGCTCCGCCGCTGCCAAGAGACACACCACCTAACGGCCGGGCCAGCACGGCTGGGAGATCAGCCGCTCCCATTCCTCGTCAGGATGCCCCGGAAGGGTGCGTCCGGCCTCCCGCCACCGCTTGACGAGGGAGAGGTAGATCGCGCACGGGTCCCCGGCCGGAAAGGCTCCGGATCCGCGGGGCTGCGGCTGGGGCGCGGCGGCCGTGGACCCGTACGCCGGAGCCCCGTAGGCCGGTGCCCCGTACGCCGGAGCCCCGTACGCCGGAGCCCCGTAGGGGCCGGGCGCGGCCGTCCTGGCCGGGGGCTGTTCGCCGCGGCTGGCGGGGATGCGCACCCAGCCACGGCCGCCCTGTGCTCGCTCCGCTCCCATCGCGGACCCCTCTCAGGTGGATCTCAGCGCAGATACGTCTTCGGATGACCGGCGGCCGCCCGGTCGGACCGGGCGCCGCCCGTGGAGCCCGGCAGCGGACCCCGGGCGCCGAGACGCCTGCGGACTCCTTTCACCAGTCTCCCCGCCGTGAACCCCGCACCGTGCACGAATCGCATGGAAGGGCCGAATGAGGGAGCCGTCAGCAGTCCCGCGAAGAACAGTCCGGGCCAGGAGGACTCGAAGCCGGCGCTCAGCTCCGGCGTCCCGCCGTCCGCCACGGTCTCCAGCGCGGCCCGCAGCCGGGCGTCGAGGAGCTCCAGCCGCCGCAGGTCCGGCGCGAACCCGGTCGCCGCGATGACGTGCGCCGCGTCCAGTACGACGGACTCCCCCGCGGCGGTGGTCAGACCGAGCCGGGTCCGCCCGCCGACCGCCGCGGCCGCCCGCTGCAACCGGTGTCCCAGCAGCGCCGGCACCCGCCGCTCGAAGCGCTCCCGCAGCCACCAGGCCCCGGCGGGCCCGAGCGCCGTGGCCGCGATCCGCTCCCGCGTCGGCGCGGGCAGCCGCCGCACGGCCCAGGGCAGCTCCGACCACACCCAGCTGCGCCAGCCCGTGCCGAGTCCGCTGTGCGGTTCGCGCAGGGCCCGCAGCAGCGGCCGCTCCAGCGGCTGCGGGACGGTGTTCCAGTTCAGCCGGGCGCGCCGGGCCACCAGACACGGCCGGGCGCCCGCCTCCGCGAGCAGCGCGGCCGTCTCCAGGGCGGCCTGCCCGGCCCCGAGCACGGCCACGTCGAGGCCGGCGAAGCGCGCCAGGTCGCGGTGGTCGCTGCTGTGCGACACGTGCCCGGGCGGCAGCTCCCGCAGGATCTCGGGGTACCGGGTGAAGGGCATCACCCC
This sequence comes from Streptomyces sp. NPDC006512, assembly GCF_040611935.1. NCBI lineage: Bacteria > Bacillati > Actinomycetota > Actinomycetes > Kitasatosporales > Streptomycetaceae > Streptomyces > Streptomyces sp. NPDC006512. Next base: position 92,896 of record NZ_JBEXPG010000005.1, read on the forward strand.
GACCGCTACGGCCACCGTCCGGGCCAGCAGCGGGGGCCCCTCGGCCGTGCGGATCAGGAAGCCCTCCCCCTGCGGGGTGACCTCGGTGACGGTCACCTCCTCCACCTCGGGCGCGGCCTGCCGGGCGAACCAGAGCCCGTACGCGCTGAAGGTGCCGATCGGCAGCGGGCCGCCGTGCTCGGCCGTCACGCCGAGCCCGGCGCAGTAGTCGGCCAGGGTGTGGCGCCCGCCGGGCGCGGAGAGGTTGGAGGACCAGGGCTCCGACTTGAGGAACATCCCCTCGGGCATGTGGTCCCGCCAGGACGCCATGGGCCGCCCCAGCACGCGCACCCCGAGCCCGGCCGCGGCCGCGTGCGCGGCGATCGACAGCCCGTACGGTCCCGCGCCGACCACCACGAGGTCGTCCACCCGCGTCACGGCCCCTCCTCCGATCCGATCGTCACCAACCCGGCCCGGCCCCCCGTGGGGGCGGACCCTCCCCTCACCGGGTCACCAGCTCGTCCGGCTCCGCCGAGGTCTCGGGCGGGGCCGGCCGGGACGTACCGGACGCCGGGGGCTGCGCCCGCTGCCGGGGGGCCCGGACGGCGGCGCGGGCCGTACGCCGGCCCTGGGCCGGGACGCCCCGCAGGGCGCGGGCGCCCTTGCCGATCCCGCGTCCCAGGAAGGCGCCGAGCATCGCCAGGAACGGCCCGAGGTCGTCGGCGGCGAACCAGGCCGCCTCTGTCCGCCCCCGCTCCCCCTTCGGCGCCACCCGCACCGGCCCGCGCCGCGCGGCCCCGCCGACGGGAGCCCGTACGGGAGCCCGCCGCCCGGCGCCTTCGGCCGGCCCGGCCGGGGTGCCGGCCCCGGGGTCCGCCACCGGGGCCTCCGCCGCCGCCTCCGGACGCCGCCCGCCCGGCAGCAGCGGCGCCTCCGCGGCCCCGACGGCCGCCCCGGAGCCGCCGACACCGCCGGAATCCCTGCCTCCGCGCCGTCGCGGCAGCGACCGCCCCCGTACGGCCGCGAGCAGCGCGTAGTTCTCCGCGACGAAGACCCGGCCCGGGCCGCCGACGGGCTCCGGTACCCGCTGGCCCGTCAGGTCCAGGTACATCGCCTGGACCACGTCGAGCCCGGAGTCGTCCGTGAAGAGCCTGAACTGCGCGCCGGGGCGCGGGTTGAAGTCCACGAGCCGGAAGCAGCCCCCCTCGTCCCGCCGGAAGTCGAGGTCGAGGATGCCCTGGTAGCCGAGCCGGTCCGCGAGCCGCAGCCCCGCCTCCTCGACGGCCGGGTCCGGCAGCCAGCGGCCCACCGCCGTCAGCCCCGTGCGCACCGGCCACGACAGCTCCTTGCGGCCCGACCCCGCGATGAGCGGGTGCCCGCCCCGGGCGAAGGCGCCGTGGAAGAACCAGTCGGTGTCCGGTCCGGCCGGCAGGAACCGCTGGAGCAGCAGCCGGCTCCCCGCCTCCGCCGACCGCTCGTACAGCCCCCGCGCCTCGGCGGTGGTGTGCACGAGCGTGGTGCTGCGCAGCCCGGCGCCCGCGGGCAGCAGCCACGGCCGGCTCCACTTCGCCACCACCGGCAGGCCGAGCCGCCAGGTGGCCTCCGCCGCCTCGGCCCCGCTCGCCGGGATCACGGTCTCCGGGTGCGGGACGTCCCAGCGCGCGCACAGCCGCGACAGTTCGGCCTTGTCGGCCACCCGCGCTGGCAGGCCGTCGGGCTGATGGGGGATCCGGAAACGGTCCGTCAGCACCGGGGCCAGCCGCGACACCGCGATGGCGCTCAGGTCGTCCATGGCGACGAGCACGGCGGGCCTGCCGATCCGCTCCGACACCCCGGCGAGGCATTCCAGCAACGCGTCCGGCGCCTCGGGGTCGACGCCCCCGTCCGGACCGGGATGGGTGGCGCGCAGGTAACGCGAACGCCCCATGGGACCTCCCCCGGCCTCGACGACTGCATGGACCTCCACGCCCTTGCGCCCCAGGGATCTGACGGCGCCGAGGGTTCCGTGGTGGAACGGATTCCGATCGAGTCTGAGCAGAACTGCGGGCACATGGTTGGCGAACGCGTGCATGGAAACGGTGTCTTTCACCTAGTCGGACCAAGCGGGATGGATGCGCACCTGCGAATGGCCTACGCAGCGGCCACCGGACAGGCCATTCGTCAGATGTGATGCCTAACGTCTTTGGTAAGCACACCGGTTCAGGAAAGCTCGGGAGACGCCATGCCCAGACCACGCCGCCGACTGGCGAGCACCTGCATCGGTACGGTCACGGCCGGACTGCTCGCCACCGGAGCCGCCCTGGCGGCACCTGACGAGGAGTCGGCCAACGGCTCCGACATCGCGATGGGCGCCTATCTCGACTACGGGCCGCCGGGAGTGGCCAGGATCCCGTTCCTGTCGCGCTGGCTGGGCGGCAAGGAGATCCGGGTCGGTCACACCTATCTGCCCGGTGACGTGTGGGCGGGCATCGAGGGCAACGTGAGCTTCCTGGACGACTGGGCCGACTGGCGCAAGGCCGAGGACGACCGGATGTTCGTGCTGAACGTGCCCATGCAGGCGCGCAACGAGAGCCGGGTGCCCGACTCCCAGGTGGCCCGGCTGATCCGGGCGGGCGCGGCCGGCGAGTACGACGGCCACTTCCACAAGCTCGCCGAGCGGCTGGTGGCCCTGGGCGTACCGGACACGGTCATCGTCCTCGGCTGGGAGATGAACGGCACCACCTACACGCACCGCTGCGGACCCGACCCGGAGAACTGGAAGGCGTACTGGCAGCGCGTCGTCAAGACGATGCGCGCCGTGCCCGGGCAGGAGTTCAAGTTCGACTTCGCCCCCAACCGGGGCACGGACGCGATCGGCTGGACCAAGTGCTACCCGGGCGACGACTGGGTCGACGTCATCGGGATGGACTCGTACGACCAGGGTCCCGGCCGGAACTTCGACGAGCAGATCACCCAGCCCTACGGGCTCCAGCAGCACGTCGACTTCGCGAAAGCACACGGCAAGGAGATCTCGTACCCGGAATGGGGCCTGTTCCGCAACGGGGACAACCCGGAGTACGTGCGGCGCATGCTGAAGTGGATCGAGCAGCACAAGCCGCTCTACCACACCATCACCGACTACTGCCCGCACGGCGTGTGGCAGTGCAAGGCGAACCCGGAGTCCTCCCGGGTGTTCCGCGAGGCACTGACCCCCGAAGTGCCGGGCCCGGTGATCCCGACGCCTGTGGTCCCCACGCCGGTGGTCCCGACCCCGGTCGTACCCACCCCGCAGGTGCCGACTCCCGAGGTCCCGACCCCGCAGGTGCCCACGCCCCAGGTCCCGACCCCCGAGGTCCCGACCCCGGCCGTACCCACCCCCGCCGTGCCCACGCCCGCCGTACCCGCGCCGGAAGTCCCGACTCCGGTCCCGAGCCCCGACGTCCCGAGCCCGGCGGTCCCGAGCCCGGCGGTCCCGAGTCCGGTCCCGGGCCCCGTGGAGCCGTCGCCCGTCGACCCCGCTCCCGTGGAGCCGAGCCCCGCGGTCCCGAGCCCGGCGGTCCCGAGCCCCGTGGACCCCGGCCCCGTCGTGCCCAGCCCCGTCGTGCCGAAGCCGGACGTCTCCGTCCCGCCGGTGCTGCCCCCGGTCCCCTCCCCGGAGGTCCCGTCCCCGGACGTCTCGGTGCCGCCCGTGCTCCCGCCGGTGCCGTCCCCCGAGGTCTCCGTGCCCGTGCCCGTACCCTCGCCGCTGACGCCCAGTCCGCAGGCGCCCCGGCCCCAGCCCCAGCCGCCGAGGCCGCCCGTCAACAGCAGCCAGTGGTGCGTGCCGCTCAACTTCGGCGAGTGGCTGTCCAAGCTGGTCGGCGGCCAGGCGGTCTGCATCAAGCTGGACTGGGGCAAGGACAACGGCTTCTGGCCCTTCTAGCCCCCGCCCCCGTCCCCCGCGCGGCGAGCGCACCGGCACGGTCACCGGACCCGGAGTTCGTTGATCCGTGCCCGCCAGTCCCGCGCGGCCGGCAGGGCCTCCCGCAGCGCGTCCACCGCCCGCTCGCGCCCCGTCACCTGCGACTCGTGCAGCCGCAGCAGGGGGGCGAGCGCGGCCGTGGCCATCAGGAGCCGCTGGTTGACCACCGTGTCGGGGCGCCAGTGGTTCTTGTACGGCTCGCTGCCGCGCAGGAAACTCACCACGGACCGGCCCTCGGCGAGGGCCCGGCCGGTCTCGTAGCGCAGCAGCAGCGTCGCCACGTCGACCTTCCGCTCGCGCAGGTCCGGATCGGCCCCGTACAGGTAGCCGCCGCTCAGCCCGGCGGACAGCAGCGTGACGTTCGCCGCCACCACCTTCCCGTCCAGCCGGAACTCGGTCAGCCGGCCTTCCCCGGTCCGCACCATGCGCCGCGTGGCCCGGGTCAGGTGCTCGGCGAACCGCGGCTTCACGTGCTCGGGGGTCACCCCGCGGCCGCGCCACTGCTTCTCGTGCAGCCGCAGCAGCGTGCGTACGGCCTGCGGCACCTCCGGCTCGGTGACCTCGTGCTCCTCGATCCCGGCGGCGTCGGTCTTGCGGAGCTTCGCCCGCACCCGCTGGGCGCCGGAGGCCGGCATCCGCTTGACCAGTTCGTCGAAGGGCAGCGCCGGCAGCTCCATGCAGGTCGAGTCGGCGAGCTTGCTGCGCACCCCCGGCCACGCCTCGTACAGCGCCTCGGCTGCGGCCCCGGGCCGGACCTCGCGCAGGTCGACGACCGCTGCCCGGGCGGCCCGGTGCAGCCCGCGGGCCAGCGCCGGGACGACCTGCCCGGCGTGCCCGGCGGCCACGAGGACGTCCGAGTAGTCGGTGATCGGACCGCCGAGCGGCACCAGCCGCGGCAGCGGCCGGTGCACGAGCATCAGCGGGGCCGCCCCCACCAGTTCCTCGCCGCGCCGCACGAGCACGGTCCGTAGCCGGCCCTCCTTCCCGTACGACAGCCACCACGAGTGCAGCCAGGCGTGGCTCTGGAAGGGGGTGGCGGTGGGACAGTCCCGGAAGAGCCGGTTCCACGGCTCTTCCAGGGCGGCGAACTGCCGGGGGTCGCGGCACAGCGTCACCGACAGGGCCCCCGCGGAGCCCTCCTTCATCGCGCGGGCTCCTTCTCCTTGGTCTCGGTGTGCTCGCCCTGCGCGGGCAGGGAGGCGTACTCCTCCACGACCGGCTGCGTCTCCAGGCCCTCCTCGCCCCGGGCCCGCCGGGCGGGACGGGCGGGCCGGGCCAGCAGCCACAGGCCGCCCAGCAGACCGCCCGCGCACAGCCCGACGGCGCCACTGACCGGGGCGGACGGCGAGGCCGGGTCGGCGGGGGCGACGGCCTGGTTGAACAGCAGCAGCTGCACGCCGGTGTTCTTGGCGGCCTGGTTGCTGCTCAGCGACAGCGCGTCGGCGACGGCGTTGGCGATGTCGGCGGCCTCGCTCGGGCTCTTGGAGGTCCCGGTGATGGCGATCATCGGGGACTCGGGGGAGGTCTCCGCCCGCACCTGGGTCCGCAGCCGCGCGGCGTCGATGCCCGCGCGGGGCTGGGCGTAGGCGAGGGTGGAGCTGCTGGTGGCGATGCGGGCGTACGCCTGGGCGAAGCCGAGCGCGGTGGCCGGTTCGGTGGTGTCGTCCGGGACGGCGACGACGTAGCTGGTGGCGGCGTACTCGGGGGCCTTCAGCACCCCGTACGCCCCGCCGGCGGCCAGCCCGAGCAGGGCGCAGGCGGGCAACGGCCACCACGCGGGCGGCCGCAGGGTGCGGCGCTTCTTCTCCGAGCGGTGGTCGGACTTCTTCTGGTCGGCGGTGTCGGCCATGTGCGGTGCTCACTTCCTGGGTGGAGGGGAGTGCGACGGTCCCGGCCGTTCCCCTGGCCGGGGGTGTGGGGTCGGATCAGCCGTTGCCGGCGGGCGCGGAGCCCGGTACGGCGGTGGTGGCGGCGCCGGGGACGGGTGCCGCCAGGGCCAGGGCGTAGACGTCGAGCAGGCGGCTCGCGCTGCCGGCGATGTCGTAGCGGCGCACGACGGGCGGCGGCGGCAGCCGGCGCGCGCCCGCCTCCATGTGCCCGCGCAGGGCGGCGACCAGTTCCTCGGTGCCCGGGCCGATGCGCCGCGCGCCCGGGGCCTGGGTGGCGGGGAGGTCGTCGATGGCCGGGCAGGTGACGTGCAGGACCGGGAGTCCGGCGGCGAGCGCCTCGACCACGGCGAGCCCGAACGCCTCCTCCCGCGAGGGCGACACGAAGACGTCCATGGCGGCCAGCAGGGCGGGGATGCCGGGGGTGCGTCCGTCGGGGCTGTCGCCCAGCGGGTCCCGCTCCCCCAGCAGGTGGATCCGGCTCTGCGCGCCCAGTTCGGCGGCCAGCGTCCGCAGCGCGGCCCGCTCCGGCCCGTCCCCGGCCAGCAGCAGGTGCGCCCCGGGCAGTGCGGCGACGGCCCGTACGAGGACGTCGAACCGCTTTCCCGGCACCAGCCGGCCGACCCCGCCGACGACGAAGGCCCGTTCGGGCAGCCCGGTCCGGGCCCGGGTGGAGCGGCGTACACCGGCGTCGAAGCGGAAGCGGACGGCCTCGATGCCGTTCGGTACGACGTGGATCCGGGGCGCGGGCACCCCCCACCCCTCCAGCCGGGCCGCCACCGTGTCGGAGACGGCCACGGTGGCCGCGCCGAGCCGCTCGCTGGCCAGGTACAGGGCCCGTACCCCGGCGGACAGCGGCCGGCCCTCGATCTCGGCCTCGCCGAGGGAGTGTTCGGTGGCCACCGTGGCCCGCACGCCCGCGAGCCGGGCCGCGAGGCGCCCGTAGACGCAGGCCCGGTAGAGGTGGGTGTGGACCAGGTCGTAGCGGCCGCGCCGGATGAACTTCACCAGCCTCGGCAGCGCGCCGAGGTCGCGGTTGCCGCTCATCCCCAGGTGAACGACCCGGACCCCGTCGGCGCGCAGCCCCTCGGCGACCTGTCCGGGGTTGGTCAGCGTCAGCACGTCGCAGTGCATCGGCATGTGCCGCAGCAGCAGCCGCAGTTGCTGTTCGGCCCCGCCGACGCCGAGCCCGGTGATGATGTGGAGCGCCTTGACGGTGTTCACGGGAGCACCACCCGGCGCAGCTCGCGCAGCCGGTGGCGGAGCTGCTTGACGCGCAGCCGGGCGCCGCCGTCGGCCTGGCTGACGTGGGTGCGGGGCAGGGCGTGCGGGCCGGTGAGCCGCCCGGGGACGATGGCGCAGGCGTACGCGTAGCCGGCGGCCCGGGCCGCTTCGGCGACGCGGGCGTCGACGTGCCCGTACGGGTAGCAGAACCCGGCGGGGAGGGTGCCGGTCAGCTCGCGCAGCAGGTCGCGGCTGCCCCGGAGTTCCTGCTGGAGGACGTCGTCGGGGGCGGCGGTGAGGTCCTGGTGGAGCAGCCCGTGGGAGCCGATCTCCTGTCCGGCGGCGGCCGCTTCGCGGATGCCCTCGGCGGTGAGGAGGGCCTTGCGCGGGCCGAGCGGGTCCCACACGTTGTCCACGCCGAGCCGGCCCGGCAGGACGAACAGGGTGGCGGTGCAGTCGTAGCGGCGCAGCAGTGGCAGGGCCCGGGTCAGGAAGTCGGTGTACCCGTCGTCGAAGGTGAGGCCGACCAGTCCGCGCCCGCGCCCGGCGGCGCGGGCCCTCAGCAGCTCGCCCACGGACACCCCGCGCAGCCCGCGGGCGCGCAGCCACAGCAGCTGCGCTTCCAGGGCGGCGGGGGTGACGGTGATGCCGTACGGGTCCTCGGCGGGGTCGGTGAACTCGGCGACCGAGTGGTACATCAGGACCCACGGCGATGCGGTCCTGCGGGTGGGGCCCACCACGGCGGGGGGCGCCGTGTCGGTGTCAGCGGACATTGCGGAACCTCTGGGTGAGCTGGGAGGAGAGCTGGGAGAGCTGTGCGGGCAGGGCGGTGACCTCGAGGGCCCGTATGGCCATCCCGGTCGCCCCGAACATGGCCGGGACCAGCAGGCAGCCGAGTGCGGCGCTCAGCAGCGGGTCGGGGATCATCGGCCCGGCGAGCCAGCCGGTGCCGCACGCCGCGGCGGCCGCGACCGCGAGCCGGCCGATGCTGACGGCGACGCGGCGGAAGTGGATGGAGATGATCCGGGAGCCGAGTCCGGTGAGGAGCAGGGCGGCGGTGGTGGTGATCCCGGCGGCGTTGGCGGCGGCGATGCCGTAGGTGCCCCACCAGCCGACGGCGAGGGCTCCGGCGACGACGTTGACGAGCAGCCCGGCGCCCATCGCGAGCGCCGGGAACCAGGTGGGCCGGGCGGTCGAGAAGAAGGGCCGGGACAGGGCTCCGACGAGGCAGTGGCCGAGGAGTCCGAGGCCGTAGACCCGCATGACGGACGCGGTGGCGAGGGTGTCCTGGTGGGTGAAGGCGCCGCGTTCGAACAGGACCTGGATGATCTGCGGGGCGTAGCCGATGACGAGCGCGGTTCCCATGAGGACGGCGAGGGAGGCCAGGGCTAGGTCCTGTTCCACGCGGCGCCGGGCCTTCTCCCGTTCGCCGCCGGCCATGGCCTGGGCGACGACCGGGAAGGTGACGGTGCAGATCATCAGGGACAGCACCATCGGCATCTGCGCGACCTTCTGCGCGTAGTTGAGGTGCGAGATGGCGCCGGAGGGCAGGGAGGCGGCGAGGAACCGTTCGACGAGGACCTGGGACTGCCGGAACACCGCGAAGAAGATCACGGGCGCGATGACCCCGAAGGCGATGAGGGTGGGGCGGTCGCGGTCGCGCTGGCTGCGGGGCGCGGACTTGGTCCGGCGCGGCCCGAAGCCCACGTTCCGGATGAACGCGGGCAGTTGGACGAGCACCATCAGCAGTCCGCCGACGGCGACCCCGGCGGCGGCGGCCCGCACCCCCCACAGGGCGTGCAGGGCGACCATGGTGCCGATGATCCCGACGTTGTACGAGACGTAGATCGCGGCGGGTGGCAGGAAGGAGCGGTGGGCGCGCAGGGCGGCGCTGAAGTACCCGGCGATGCCGAAGGAGATGACGGTGAGCGCGGTCAGCCGGGTGCATTCGACGGCCAGTCCGGGGTCGGGCAGGCCGGGGGCGAGCAGCCCGACGACGAGCGGCGCGGCCACGACGAGGACGGAGGCCACGGCCGCCAGGAGCACGACGAGGCGCGGCAGGGTCGCTCCGACGAGCAGCCGTACGGGGTCCTGGTCGCGGGCCTCCCTGCGGGTCAGGCCGGCCCGGCTGGCCGCGCGCCGGGCCAGGGCGTGGCTGAAGGCGGGCACCATGAGCAGGGCCATGGCGTCCTCGATGAGCAGCGTCGAGGCCATCTCGGGGACGGTCCAGGCGATCAGGAAGGCGTCGCTGTCGTGTCCGGCGCCGAAGAGGTGCGCGATGGTCTGGTCCCGTACGAGGCCGAAGACGGCCCCGGCGGCGGTGAGTCCGGCGGTGACCGCGGCGGCCTTGGCGAGGAACCGGCCGAGCGGGGCGGGCGCGGGCCCGCCGCCGGGTGTCCCGCCGCCGGGTGTCCCGGGTCCGGACGGGCCCGGACCGGACGGACCGGGGCCGGGCGCGCCACCGCCGGGCGGGCCGGCGTCCGTGCCGCCGGTCCCGCCCCCGCCGCGCCGGGTCATCGCGGGCCGGGAGTCCGCGGCGCGTGCGGGGCCGGCGAGCACCGGCCTGCGGGGAGCGGGACCGGCGGCGCGCAGGCGCGCGTCGGCCGGACCGCCGCGCGGGTCCGCGGGAGCGCCCTGGCCCCGGACCCGGCCCGCCCCGGCGGGGCCGGTGCCGGGCGCGGCGGGATCCGGGGCGGGGGTGTCGCGCCCGCCCCGGGTGTCGGCGGGTCCGGCGAGCACGGGCCCGCGGGCCGGGCCGCCGCGCGGGGCTCCCGCCACGAACCCGGGGTCGGGCGGGGCCGGTCCGGGGTCCGGTTCCGGCCCGGCCGGAGCGTCGGGAGGTCCGGGCGGGGCGGGCGGCGCCGGGCGCGGCGGACGGCCCGAAGCCGCGGCGACTTCGGTCGCCGCGGCCGCGGGCCGCCGCCAGGGCGTCGTGTCCGTCACCGGGTGGCCGAACCCTCGGGGATCCGCCCGGCGGGGGTGTCCGCCCGGTCGCCCGGGGAGGGCAGCGCCCACCAGGCGGCGAGTCCGATGATCACTCCGGTCAGGACGGTGGAGGGGCCGCCGATGTCCGCGTAGAGGAAGTCGGTCAGCTGCCAGAAGAGGAGGCCGACCGCGACGAGCCCGCAGTCGCGGATCCGGCTGCCGGAGGCGCACCGGCGCAGGCCCGCGACGAGCAGCACGGCCCAGCCGCCCGCGAGCGCGGTGAGCCCGATCAGCCCCTGTTCGCTGAGGATCAGCAGGTACATGTTGTGCGGGGACAGCAGTGGCTGGCGGATGTACGCCTGCCCGGCGCCGGCGGTGTCGCTGCCGGAGGACAGTCCCAGCGAGGAGTGTCCGTCGCGGTGGGCGGGGAAGCCCTTGAGGCCCACGCCGGCGGCGGGCCGTTCGCGCCACATCGAACCGGCGGCCGCCCACATCGTGTAGCGGTCGGTCACCGACTGGTCGGGGGCGCTGGAGACCTGGGTGATCGAGGTCAGCCGCTCGGCCACCATCTCGGAGCCGACCCCGAGGCCGCCGACCAGCACGACTCCGGCGGCGGCCAGCGCCACCAGCACCTTCAGCGCCCGCCGGATCCCGGCCAGCACCATCACCAGTACGGCCGCGCCGAGGGTGGCGATCCACGCGCCCCGGCTGAACGACAGCACCAGCGGCACCACGAGCACCAGCGCCGAGGCCCCGGCGATCCGCCGCACCCGCCTCGGGAGCCCGGGCGCGAGGGCGGCGGCGGTCGCGACGACCAGCCCGTAGGCGACCACCGTGGCCATGCCCATGACGTCACCGGGGCCGAAGGTGCCGACGGCGCGGACGTCCTCGCCCTGGTACGAGGCACCGGTGTGGGTCGCGTACTGCACGACCCCCACCGCGCCCTGCACCAGCGCGAGGACGACGAAGCAGCCGGCGGCGAGCCGGAACTCCCGCGCGTCGCGCACCAGCAGCACCACGGCCGCCGGGACCAGTACGAACACCTGGAGGTAGCGGACGAAGCCCGGCAGGGCCGCGTACGGGTCACCGGCGGTCACCGTCGCCACCGCCAGCCCCACCGCCGGGATGCCGAGGACGAGCACGCCCAGCGGGCTCAGCGCCCGCACCCGGCCGCGCAGGGCCTGCACCCCGCAGACGAGGGCGAGGAGCAGCGAGGCGGCGTCGGCGGGGCCGACCTTCCCGGAGGCGGTCGCGTCGCCGGCCGGGAGGGGGGCGAGGAGGAACAGCACGGTCGCGGCGAGCGGCAGCAGCGGCCAGTGCCGGCGCAGGGTGCCCGGCAGGCCGGGGACCCTGAGGGCGGCGGTTGCGGCGAGGCTCATGTTCAGCTCCCTCCGAGCCGGAAGCGGAAGAAGGAGGCGGCGGTGCGGGCCAGGATCCACAGGTCCTGCCACAGCGACCAGGTGTCGATGTAGTGGTTGTCGAAGCGGGCCCGGTCCTCGATGGAGGTGTCGCCGCGCAGGCCGTTGATCTGGGCGAGCCCGGTGATCCCGACGGGCATCCGGTGGCGGGCCTCGTAGCCGGGGTGGACGCTGCTGAACTTGGCGACGAAGAAGGGCCGTTCGGGCCGCGGACCGACCAGGCTCATGTCACCCCGTACGACGTTCCACAGCTGCGGGAGCTCGTCCAGGGAGGACTTGCGCAGGAAGGAGCCGACGGGGCTCATGCCGCGGTCCCCGGCGACGGTCCAGCGGGTCGCGGACTCGTGCTCGTCGGCACGCAGGGTGCGGAACTTCAGCAGGGTGAAGGGGCGCCCGTACAGGCCGACCCGTTCCTGACGGAAGATCACGCCGGGTCCGTCGGAGAGCCGTACGGCCAGCGCGCAGGCACCCATGACGGGGGCGGCCGCCAGGAGCGCGAGGGCGGCGAGGGAGGAGTCGATGGCGCGCTTGGCGTGGCGCTCCAGCGGCCGGGAGGGGCGCGGCAGCAACGGCTGTACGGCGTACCCCCACAGCTGGTCGGCGGGCTGCGCGACCCGCATGCCGGTGACCTTGGCGGTCCCGGCGGGGTCGGCGAGCCAGAGCCGGCAGCCGTGGTCGTGGAAGAGCCGGACCAGGGAGGCGGTGCGCTCGTCGGCCTCGGGGGGCCGGGTGAACACGGCGTGCCGGACCGAGTTCTGGATGACGGCGCGGCGGATGTCCTCGTGGGTGGCGAGCAGCGGCAGCGCACCGTTGTCCGCGTCCGCGGCGGGGCCGGTGTCGGCGATGCCGACGGGCCGCAGCCCGTACTCGGGACGGCCGTGCAGGGCGGCGGCGACCGCTCCGGCTCCCGCGCCGGGGCCGACGACGAGCGCGGAGACGGGCCGTCGTACGGCGGTGCGGCGGCGGAGCTGGTTGACGAATCCGCGTCCCGCGCAGGCCAGGACGACCTGGAGGCAGACGGCGCCGAGGAGGGCGCTCCAGCCGAGGGCGCGCCCCGGCAGGGCGGCGGCGAGGACGGCGGCGGCCCCGCACCACAGCACGGCGGCCCGCCCGGCCAGCGCGGGCAGTTCGAGCAGGGCGGAGGGGGCGAGCCGGGGCCGGTAGAGCCCGGCCTGCGCGTGCAGGGCGGTGTGGGCGGCGGCGAGCAGGACGACGGCGGGGACTGCCGCGCCGGAGGGCAGTTCGAGCGCGGGGGCGGCGGCCGCGGTGGCCACGACGGCCAGCGCGTCCACGGTCACCAGCGGGACGACCCCCTGGCGGCGGCGGACCCGCTGCGGGCGGACGGCGGGCCGCGCCCGTTCGGCCCGGGGTCCGCGCGGAGGGTGGATGGCGGTCACGGAACGGCGGGCTTCCGCCGGCGGCGCGGGCGCGAAGGCGCTGCCGCCGGCGGGCCCCGTGCCGCCCTGCCCGCTGTGCCGGGCGGGTGCGCTGTCCATCGTCATCGGCTGATGCGCTCCTGGTTCAAGGGCCGGGGCCTGCCCAGCAGTTCGTGGTACAGGCCGGTGACCGCGTCCGTGGTCCGCCGCACGTCGAAGCCGGTCCGGGCGTGCTGCCGGGCCTGCTCCCCGAGTTCGGCGAGCAGCCGCGGTTCGGCGAGGAGCCGTCCCAGGGCCTTGGCCAGCGCCGTCGGGTCCTCCGGCGGCACCAGGCAGAGCCGTCCCTGGCCGGACGGCAGGCTCTCCCGTGCACCGCTGACGTCGGAGACCAGGACCGGGCGGCCACAGGCCATGGCTTCGAGCGGGGCGAGCGCCATGCCTTCCCACCGCGACGGCAGTACAACGAGATCGGCGGCCCGAAGCCACGGTCGGATGTCGGAGGCGGCCCCCGCGAAGAACACCCCGGGCGGGGCCGCGCGGCGCAGCCGCTCGGTGTCGGGGCCGTCCCCGACGAGGGCCAGCCGGGCGTCCGGAACGGTGCCCAGCAGCTCCGGCCAGGCCCGGAGCAGGACGTCCTGGCCCTTCTGCGGGCAGAGCCGGCCGACGCAGACGGCGAGCGGCCCGTCCCCGCGGAAGGCGGCGGGCAGCGGGAGCCCGGCCCGCGCCTCGGCCCGGTCGTGTTCCGGGTCGGGGTGGCCGGGGCCGAAGTGGCCGAGGTCGACGCCGTTGCGGATCACCGACCAGTGGGCGGCGATGCCCTCGGACTCCCCCGCCCGGCGCTCGGACTCGCTGACGCAGAGCACCCGGTCGGCCCAGCGGGCCCCGAAGCGTTCCCAGCGCAGCGCGAGCGCGGCGGTGGCGCCGCCGACGGCGTCGAAGGACCAGGCGTGCGGCTGGAACACCGTGGGCAGGGAGCCCCGTACGGCGAGCCGGCCGGCGAGCCCCGCCTTGGCGCTGTGGGCATGCAGCAGGTCGGGGCGGACGTGGCGGATCAGCCGGGCGGCGCCGAGGACTTCGGCGGGCAGTCCGGGGCCGGGGGCCCGCCCGGCACGCCAGGTGAGCACCTCGGCCCCGGCTCCGCGGGCGTCGTCGGCGAGCCGCCCGCCGCGCGGGCAGGCCACGACGACGCGCAGCCCGGCGGCGGCCTGCGCCCGTACGAGGTCGGTGACGACCCGGGCGACGCCGCCGTCGACGGGCTGCACGAGGTGCAGGACGGTGAAGGCAGAACCGGAAGGTGCTGGTGAAGACGGTGCTGATGGCACGTGGAGTGGTCTCCTGCGTTCAGCGGCGCGCGTCTGTCTGAACGAAGAGCACACCGAGGAATTGACCCTGGCTTTCGCCTGTGAACTTGAAACTCAGGCTGCGGGCACCACCGGACAGGGCGGGGCTCAGATCGAACACGTCCGCGTCGTATCCGAGATTGTTGATGTGTTCGGGCTGTCGCACGAACGAGGGACGTCCGAATTCCGTGATCGTGGAATTCATAACATCATTAAAAGGATTTTCTGCATCACTGAGACTGACCCGACGGCCACTGTCGGCCGTCACCGTGAGTGAGTCCCCCAGTGTCCCGCGGTCCCCGTCGTACGCGACCACCCCGGCCCGCCCGGCGGACCCGGCCGGCGCGTCCAGCCCGGTGATCTCCACCGTCTCCCCGGCCGCCTCGCCGCCCCCGGCCAGCAGCCCCTCGAAGCCGTCCCACAGCGAGATCCGCCGGAGCGGCTCCTGCGGGTGCTCGTAGGCGACCACCAGCGTCCACCCGCCCCAGGCGCCCACCTCCGAGTGCCCCATGGCGATGTTCAGCTGGGCGACGGTCCACAGGCCCGCGCCGCCCTTGCGCACCAGCGGGGTCACGTCGGCCGAGGCCTGGTAGGCGTCACTGCCGTCGTCGCTGCGGTGCCCGATCACGGTGTCGGCGAGCACCGCCTTGTACGCGCCGCCCGGCTCGGCGACGAGCACCCGGCCGTTGTCCTGCGGCGGCTTCTGCTCGCCGACCCGCAGGTTCCCGCCCCAGTAGAGGCGGGCGTACGAGACCTTCGCGCCCTGCGGGACCTTGAGCTCGGCGCGGGTGGAGTTGTAGGTGTCGGGGTCCTTGTCGACCTCGCTGTAGAACATCTCGAAGTCGCTGTTGACCCCGGCCGCGCCCCGCTTGACCTCGGCGCACGGTTCGGCCTGCGGAGCCTCCTCCCGACGGCAGCTGATGCCCGAGTTCGAGGCCCGGACGAGCCCGCCGTGCTGGACGGCCTGATAACGCTGGGTGAAGGGGACCCGGGGCAATTCGCGCGGTCCGGCGGGAGCCACCGCCTCCGCCGCGGGGGCGTAAGCGGAAAGTGTGAGGCAGGACAGCAGGCCGAGTGTGCCGAGGATTCTGCGGGAGGAACCCATGTCCCTGTCTCCATTTTCGATCAAGGGGACAAAACAGGAGTGAACTTTGTCAGAAATCAGGCTGGAAATCACGTCGGACTCGCTCGTACGGCCTTTTGGGCGATGGCACGCACCCTCGTCGCGGGCGGGTCGTTATGGCCGTGCGCCGTCGTTCGAACGGATAAGGAAATCGCGCCCCCGGACCGCCGCGCGGCCCGCCCCCCGGACCGTCCCGCGGACCGCCGCGGCGCCCCGTCCGGCGGCCCGCGCGGGAACGCCTGAGCGTCAACCGTCCGGCCCGAAACGTCGGCATCCGGGTGAAGTCACGCAACCCGGGCCGGGGCGGGCCCGTTGTTCCGGGTGCTCCAGTACCGGGCAATCCTGCAAAAAAGGGACGAAAATGATCAAGAAGTTTGTGGCTGGCGCAGCGGTTGCCGCCTCCGTCGTGGGTCTGGGTGCCGCGATGGCCCCGCAGGCGATGGCGATCGGGAACGACAACGGCATCAACACCGTCAACGGCAACGGCGCCTCGCAGATCTACGGCAACCAGGCCACGTACGGCAACATGAGCCCGCAGATGGCGCTCATCCAGGGCTCGTTCAACAAGCCCTGCATCGCCCTGCCGGCCAAGGCCAACGTGCAGTCGGTCCTCGCCCTCGTCAACGTCGGCGTCCAGGACATCCCGGTCCTGTCCAGCCCGCAGAACCAGCAGTGCACCGAGAACTCCACCCAGGCCAAGGGCGACGAGGCTCTCTCGCACATCCTCGACAACATCCCGATCCTCTCGGGCAACGTCTCCAACGGCAGCTGACCACAGCCGGAGCCCCGCCCCGGCGAGGCCGTCGCACCCTCGGGTCGCGGCGGCCTCGCCGCGTGTCAGGGCCATCGAATTCCGGAAGAAATCGGCCCGGAATTCCGCCCACGAACACCGGGGGCAACGGAGTGAATTCCCCGACGCCCCCCGCATATCTCCGGTTTCTTTTCCCGGAGCCGCTCGTTGTTATTTGTGCAGTGGATACGCCCCTGCGGGAAGGATTGAAATCAAATGAAGTACAAGAAGGCAGTGGTGCTGGCCGCCGGCGCGCTGATGGCCGCAGGTGTCGCCTCGCCCGCCATGGCCGACGCGGGGGCCGCGGGCCAGGCCGTCGGTTCCCCCGGTGTCCTCTCCGGCAACCTGGTCCAGGTCCCGGTGCACGTCCCGGTGAACGTCTGCGGCAACACCGTCAACGTGATCGCGCTGCTGAACCCGGCGTTCGGCAACACCTGCGTCAACGCCTGACGAAGCGCCTGAGCCCGCGAGGGCGAACCTCCTCGGAGTGGCCTCGGAGTGCACGGCGGTGCACTCCGGGGCCACCTTCGATTCAGCACCGGCCCCAGCGCCGGTAGACAGGGAAGGACCCATGCGACAGGTACTGAGCCGACAGGTACTGGGCAAGGGGATGCTCACGGCGGCGGCCGCCTCCAGCCTGCTGTCGATCGCGACCGGCGCGGCCTACGCGCATCCCGGGTCGACGGCCGAGGCCTCGCATTCACCGGGCGTGCTGTCCGGCAACAGCGTCTCGGTACCGGTCACCTTCGCCCCGAACGTGTGCGGCAACAGCGTGGACGGGGGCGCCGCCCTCAACCCCGCGATGGGCAACACCTGCGCCACCACGACCGGCTCCGGCGTCGACCACGACTACGAGCGCTACCTGAGCCCCGAGCACGCCGAGGCCTTCGAGCGCTACCTCGACGGGCGCGGCGGCGGCCGGCACGCGCTGCCCGCCCAGCGCCAGGAGGAGGAACGCCGCTACGAGGTCCCCCGCGCGCACGCCCCCCGGCACGCGGCGCCCCGGCACGAGGAGCCCCCCCGCCACGACGGCTACGGCGATTCCGGCGAGGAGGAGCAGCAGCAGCCGGTCGAGGAGGAGTGCGACGACCACCCCGCGGGTCCCCCGCCGCCGCACGCCGAGCAGCCGGTCCCCCACCCGGCGCCCCCGGCACCGAAGCCCGAGCCCAAGCCGGAGCCCCTGCCCGAGCCCTTGCCCGAGGTTCCCGAGGCGGAGGTCCCCGAGCCGCAGCCGGTGCCGCTCCCCGCTCCGGAGCCCGTCCCGGCCCCGGAACAGGAGGCCCCGCAGCCCGAGCCGCAGCCCCAGCCGCTCCCGGCCCCGGAGCCCGCGCCCGAGCCCGTCCAGGAGCCGGCTCCCGCGCCGCCCGTCGCGGAGGAGGGCCCCGGCGGACCGCCGCACGGCAGCCAGCCCGTGGAGCACCCCGCTCCGGCGCCCGTCCCCGTACCGGAGGAGGTACGGCCCGGCGACCAGCCCCCTGCCGCCCCCGACGGTGACGTCCCGGTGCACCTGCCGCCCGTACCGGCGCCGGCGCCCGCTCCGGCGCCCGTCCCCGCACCGGACCGGCCGGCTCCGGCGCCCGCCGTCCCCGCGCCGGCCCACGCGGCCGCGCCGGAGCTGGCCGCCACCGGCGCCGGTCAGCCGGCCGCCGCTGCGGCCCTCGCCTCGGCCCTGATCCTGGGCGGCGCGATTCTGTACCGGAGGTCCCGGGTCTCCTGACCGGGAATGACGGTAATCAGAAGAAATATCGGCCGGAGAATCCCTCGTCGGATTCTCCGGCCGTCGTCATGCCGCGAAGCCCGGCGTTTCCGCAGCGGCCGGTAATCGTTACCCAGGTCGAAAGCGGCGCGACGGTCGCCGCCGGCCCCTCCGCCCACGAAAAGAAGAGGATTTCGATAATGAAGCTCAAGCAGGTCGCCGCTGTCGTCGTCGGCTCCGTCGCCGCCCTCGGCGCCGCGGCTCCCGCCTTCGCCGCCGACGCCCCGGCGTCGATGCCCCCCATGAGCGCGACGAGCGGACTGTCGGACGCGCTGAACGCCGTCGGCCCCGTCACCGAGGCGCTCCCCCAGACAGTGGGCAACGGCCTCGCCGAGCAGGGCCAGTCCGTCGACAAGGTCTTCGGGACCGTCCAGACGCTCAACAAGGCCCGCAACGACCTGCCCGGCCAGGTGCTGGAGGTCGCGAACGTCGCCCCCCAGGCGTCCCCGGAACTGCTCGGCGGTGTGAAGCTCAACGGCGGCGCCCACTGAGCGGCCGCCGACACGACTGTGGGCGCCACCGGCGAGGCCGGGGGCGCCCACAGTCATGTGTGCCGACTGCGACGAACGTCAGTCGTTGACGCAGATGTTGCCGAACGCCGGGTTCAGCAGGCCGATCACGTTGACGGAGTTACCGCAGACGTTGACCGGGATGTGGACCGGAACCTGAGCCAGGTTGCCCGAGAGGACACCGGGGGAACCCACGGCCGCGCCCTCGGCCGACGAGTCGGCGACGGCGGAGCCGGCGGCACCGGCCGCGGCGAGACCAGCGGTGGCCAGGACCAGGGCGGCCTTCTTGGCAGCAGCAGAGTTCATGGGAAGTGCACCTTCTGTTCGATGTCCTGCCCCGATGCCGGGGCTCACACCGAGCGAAACGGTCCAGCGGCCCGGACGACACGGCTGCGCAGCCGATCAGACCTGTTCAGCCCAATAGTCGTAACTGCTAGTGGATCGGAATGTCGGGGATCGCCGGAATCTCCGGGATCGCCGGGACCAGTCCGTCCGTCGGGGGGACGGCCGGGGTGGTGACGGGGAGCTGCGGAAGCTGGGGGAGCTGCGGGATCGCCGGGAGGCCGGGGATCGCGGGGATCTCCGGGAGGGCGGGGAGCTTCGGCAGCTCGATCGGCGGCAGTGTCACCCCGGGCAGGAGCGCCTGGAGGGACTTGAGGAGATCGGCCAGGGTCGTGCCGATACCGGCCAGGAGGTCGTCGATCGGGCCGGCCGCGGCACGCGACTCCAGGCTTTCGATCTGTTCCTGCACGGCCTCCACCTTCTTCGTGAGGCCGGCAGCGCCCTCGCCGTCCGCGGCGACCGCGGGGGCAGCCGCGCCGGACAGTATGACGAGGGCGAGGGCCGACGGGACGAGGACGCGGAAGCGGGACGGCTTGGTGCGCTGCATGGAGATTCCTTCGGAGTGGTCGCAGAAGCGGACCCGAGCGATCCGCCTCCTCCTCACCCACCGTGCGAACACCTTCTACGGTCCGCAACCGGACGGCGGGCACCCGGGTGGGCCCGGTGGCTGCGTACGGGCTTCGCGCAGGCGTCCGGGACGGCCTCACCCGCCTCGGGGAAAAGCGGCGCCCGAACGGGCCGTTTGAGTGAAGGAGCGGAACCAAGCCCGCGAGCGGGAGTTGACCAGGGAGCTCCGCTAACGGGCACTCGTGCGACAAAAGGACCAATGATGCTCAAGAAGATCATGACCGCCGCCGCGGTCTCCGCCGTTGCCGTCGGCGCTGGCGCTGCGGCCGCGGCCCCGGCCATGGCCATCGGCAACGACAACGGGATCAACACCGTCAACGGCAACGGTGCCTCCCAGATCTACGGCAACCAGAAGACCCACGGCGACCAGAGCCCGCAGCTCGGCCTCGTCCAGGGCACGCTGAACAAGCCCTGCATCGGCCTGCCGGCCAAGGTCAACGCCCAGTCGATCCTGGCCCTGATCAACGTCGGCGTCCAGGACATCAACGTCCTGTCCAACCCGCAGAACCAGCAGTGCACCGAGAACTCCACCCAGGCCAAGGGTGACGAGCCGCTCTCGCACATCCTCAGCAACATCCCGGTCCTCTCGGGCAACCTCTCGGCCGGCAGCTGATCCACACCCCTCCGGCCGGGCCCCCCGGTGCCCGTGGAGCAGGGGGTACCCCGGCCGTGACCGGGGAGTGACGAGAGCCCCGGCAGCTTGCGGCTGCCGGGGCTCCCGTACGTCCGTACCCGGCGGGCCCGGACCGTCAGCCGGTCCAGAAGTCCCACCAGCGGGTCAGGACCAGCATCGCGATCACCCCGATGTGCAGGGCGGGCGGCGCCCAGCCGAACTCGGTGAAGAAGACGCGCACCGGGCCGGGCGCGGGCAGGTGCCGGGCGCGGACGTTGTGCGCCGTGACCGCCCAGAACATCAGCAGCGTCGCCACCCAGGCCAGGCTGCACCACAGGCACAGGGCGTTGATCTCGTAGAGGGACTGGACCATCAGCCAGGCGCAGAAGCCGGTGCCGAAGAGGGTGCCGGCGTTCAGTCCCAGCCAGAACCAGCCGCGGTAGCGGGCCCCGGACAGCAGGCCCGCGCCCACGCAGACCACGACGGCGTAGCAGGCCAGTCCCAGCATCGGGTTGGGGAACCCGAAGGCCGCCGCCTGGTCGCTCTTCATGACGCTGCCGCAGGAGACCACGGGGTTGAGGCTGCACGCGGGCTTGAAGTCCGGGTCCTCCAACAGGAGGAACTTGTCCAGGGTGATCACCCACGAGGCCAGCAGCCCGGCGGCTCCGGTGACCACCAGCAGCCAGGCCAAACCCCTTGGGGCCGGGCCGAGTTCGTCCTCGGGCCGGCTGCGGGTCCGGCGCTGTTGGCGGGGGACGCCCACTGTATTCGTTGCCATGCCGCCCATAGTCCCCCGCAGCGCCACAGAGCGGCACTAACCATGCCTATGCATACGGAAGTTGACCTGAAGGTGTGGCGGGAACCCCTGATACTTCCCGGACGTTTTACCGAACCCCGGACGTGATGTCAGAACCAGGGGCTACGTTGAGCGTCTGCGAAGTGACAACCTGCGACGGCCTGGAGACCCACCTTGAGCGATCCGTACGAGACAACCGAGGCGCACCTCGATCGACTCCTCGGCCGCGCACTCAACTCCTTCGACCTGCCGGACCAGCTGGTCGAGCGCCTGAACACGGCGCTCGCCCACAGCTCTTCGCTGTACACCACGCACCACAGTCCGGCGGCGGGGCTGTGGCGGGAGACCCACCGGCACACGTACCTGCTGGCCGACGGCGGTGCGGAGTCCCTGTGGGAACTGGCCTACCGGCTGAAGGGTGACCGCGCCACCCGCTGCGAGGTCTTCGCGAGCAAGGGCGAGCTGGTCCTGGCGGTGGCCGGGCTGTTCGGCGAGGGGCCGCAGGACGCGGTGCCGGATCCGTTCCCGGCCGGCCACGAGGGGCAGCGGGAGGACGACCTCGCGGTGCTGAGCGCCCTGTTCGCCACGCCGGCCCCGGAGGAGCGGCACCGCGAGTACACCGTGGAGGAGTCCGCCGACCACGCCCGCCGGGTGCTGCGCCGCGCGGAGAACTCCGACCGTCCCGGGGACGGGGTGGGGGCGCGGCTGCGCGAGGCGTACGCCCACCGGATCACCCAGGCCTTCGGGGGCCGGCAGTGCCTCGCCGACGGGCGGGACGCGGGCTTCAGCCTGTACGAGCACGCGTTCGTCCTGCTGGACGGCAGCGAGGTCAGTCTGTGGGAGGTCGAGCACACGGCCACGCCGGACGGCCGCCACATGTGCGAGGTCTACGAGAGCGAGGCCGCCGCCCGTGGTGCGATGGAGGTCCGCGCGCGGGTGCGGTGACCCCTCCCCGGGTCAGGGGGCGGGGTCAGGCCAGCGGGAGGTCCAGGGGCGGGTCCGCGGTCACGCGGACCGCTCCGGGGCGCAGGTCCCCGGGGGTGGGCATGGCGCTGCCCGGCAGCTGGACGGCCGCGGCTCCGTGGGCCAGGGCCGAGGCGAGGGCGGCCGGGCCGGTGCCTCCGGCGATGAGGAATCCGGCGAGGGAGGCGTCGCCGGCCCCGACGTCGCTGCGGACGGCGGTGACGGGCGCGGTGCCGTGGAAGGTGCCCTCCGCGCAGACGAGGAGCTGTCCGTCGGCACCGAGGGAGGCCAGGACGGCTCCGGCGCCGAGCGTGCGGAGCTCCTCGGCGGCCTTGACGGCGTCGCCGAGGGTGGGCAGGGGGCGGCCGACGGCTTCGGCCAGTTCCGCCGCGTTGGGCTTGATCACGTCCGGGCGGGCCGGCAGGGCCGCGAGGAGCGCGGGGCCTGAGGTGTCCAGGGCGACCCGGGCGCCGCCCTCGTGGGCCCGGGCGACGAGTTCGGCGTACCAGCCGGGGCCGGGGCCGCCGGGGAGGCTGCCGCAGCAGGCGATCCACTCCGCCTGGCCGGCGCAGGTGCGGACGGTGTCCAGGAGCAGGGCCGCTTCGTCCGGGAGCAGCTCGGGGCCCGGCGCGTTGATCTTCGTGAGGGTGCCGTCCGGTTCGGCGACCGAGATGTTCGAGCGGGTCTGGCCGGCGATCGAGACGGCGGTGACGTCGACGCCCTGGGCGCCGAGCAGTTCGGCGAGGAGTATGCCCGGGGAGCCGCCCAGCGGGAGGACCGCCGTCGTGCGGACGCCCGCCGCGGCGACGGCGCGCGAGACGTTGACGCCCTTGCCGCCGGGGTCGACCCGGTCACCGGTGGCGCGCAGGACCGTACCGCGTTCCAGCGAGGGGACCTCGTACGTCCGGTCGAGGGAGGGGTTGGGGGTGACGGTGACGATCATACGAGCACGACTTCCGTACCGGCGGCTTCGACGGCCGCCTTGTGAGCCGGGTCGAGCCCGGTGTCGGTGATGAGGAGGTCCACGTCCGCGAAGGTCCCGAAGCGGGCGAAGTGTTCCTGCCCGGCCTTCGCGGAGTCGGCGAGCAGCACCACCCGGCGGGCTGCGGCGATCGCGGCGCGTTTGACGGCGGCCTCGGCCAGGTCGGGCGTGGTCAGGCCGGTACCGGCGCTGAAGCCGTTCGTCGCGAGGAAGAGGACGTCGGCGCGGATCTCGGCGTAGGCGCGCAGTGCCCAGGCGTCGACGGCGGCCCGGGTGCGGTGGCGGACGCGGCCTCCGACGAGGTGCAGGTCGATGCCGGTGTGGTCGGCGAGGCGAGCGGCGACGGGCAGCGCGTGGGTGACGACGGTGAGCGCCGTGTCGAGGGGGATCCGGGCGGCGAGGCGGGCGACGGTGCTGCCGGCGTCGAGGATGACGCCCGCGCCGTCGGGGATCCGGGTGAGGGCGGCGGCCGCGATGCGGTCCTTCTCGTCGGCGGCGGTGGCTTCGCGTTCGGTGAGGTCGGGCTCGAAGTCGAGGCGGCCGGCGGGGATGGCTCCGCCGTGCACCCGCCGGACGAGGCCGGCCCGGTCGAGGGCCGTCAGGTCGCGGCGTACGGTTTCGGCGGTGACCTGGAAGCGGTCGGCGAGGGAGAGCACGTCGACGCGTCCGGCCTCGCGGGCGAGGCGCAGGATCTCCTGCTGGCGTTCGGGTGCGTACATGTGGTTTTCGGTCCGTTCCGTGCCCGACTCTGTGGATTCCCCTCCACCGTACGTCCCCGGAACGGGATGAGCAAAGCAAAACGGACATGCCCGCAGTTAGGGGGCATGTCCGTTCAGGCGTGGGGCAGCGGCAGACCTAGGCGGCCGGAACCTTCTCGGGTGCCGGGGCGGATCCCTCGGCCGCCTCCGGGACGGCGCCTTCGCGCTCGCCCATCGGGACCTGCTTGCGCGGCAGCATGAACATCACCGCGAAGATCACGACGAGGACGGCGACGACCCACCAGAGCGCGCTGCGGAAGGCCTCGACGTACGGGGGTCCGTAGATCGCGTCGTTGTCCATGACCCCGAAGAAGACGACGGAGGTCAGGCCGAGGCCGAGGGCGTTGCCCATCTGGCCGGTGGTGTTGATCAGGCCGGAGGCGGACCCGGCGTGCTCGCGCGGGACCTGCGACAGGACGGTGTCGGTCAGCGGGGCGACGATGAGGCCCATGCCGGCGCCCATGACGATCAGCGGGGCAGCCATCTGCCAGGAGGCGATCCCCATGCCGTAGTGCTCGGACTCCCAGATGTAGAGGAGCAGGCCCGCGGCCATGGTCAGCGCGCCGGCCTGGAGCACCTTGCGGCCGAAGCGCGGGACGAGCTTCTGGACGGACATGCCCGCGGCGGCCGAGACGGCGATGGAGAACGGGATGCCGGTGGTGCCGGCCCGCAGGGCGCTCCAGCCGAGGCCCATCTGCATGTACAGGGTCCAGACGAGGAAGAAGATGCCCGTCGCTATGCCGAAGGTCAGCTGGACGGCTATGCCGCCCGCGAAGCTCTTGACCTTGAAGAGGGAGAGCTCGACGAGCGGCGAGCCGTCCTTCTTGATCTTGTACTTCTCGTAGGCGATGAAGGCGGCGAAGACGAAGGGCACCGCACCCATGCACAGGAAGCCCCACAGCGGCCAGTCGTTCTCCCGGCCGTGGGTAAGCGGGAAGATCAGCATGACGAGGCCGGCGGTGGCGAGGACGACGCCGACCAGGTCGAGTCGCAGCGCCTGGGGGGCCTTGGACTCGGTGATGAACTTGCGGCCCAGGAGCACGCCGGCGATGCCGACGGGCAGGTTGATCAGGAAGATCGGGCGCCATTCGAGGCCGAAGAGGTTCCACTGGGTGAGCAGCGCGCCGAGCATCGGGCCCGAGACGGCGCCGAGGCCGACGATCGCGCCGAACATGCCGAAGACCTTGCCGCGCTCGTGCGGCGGGAAGGTGACGTGGATGATCGCCAGTACCTGCGGGACCATCAGGGCCGCCATCGCGCCCTGGAGGATGCGGGAGGCGACGAGCATGGACGGGTTCGCGGCGATGCCGCAGAGCAGCGAGGCGGCGGTGAAGCCCGCGATGCCGATGAGGAAGAGGCGCTTGCGGCCGTAGATGTCACCGAGACGGCCTCCGGTGATCAGGCCGGCGGCGAAGGCGAGGGCGTAACCGGCGGTGATCCACTGGATCGCGCTGGTGGAGGCGCCGAAGCCGTCGCGCATGCTGGGTATCGCGATGTTGACGATCGTGACGTCGACCAGGTCCATGAAGGCCGCGGTCATCACGATGGCGAGGGCCAGCCAGCGGCGGCGGTCGCCGGGCGAGCCCGCCCCCTCCGCGGGGGCGGCCTGGGAGGATCCGGCGCCCGGTGCGGCGCCCTTGTCCGGTGCGGGTGCGGCGGGTGCGTTCCGCTCTTCTCGTACGGGCCCGTTCTCTCTTTCGGGCGATGTCTGGGACGTCTCGGTGCTCATGGAGAGAAACCTAGACGGGATGTAGGTCAGATGGTGTCCTATTTCGGTGGCAGCCTTGAGCCATGAACGACACCCCGGCGCGGCTGCTCACCCTGCTGTCCCTGCTCCAGACCCCGCGCGAGTGGCCCGGGAGCGAGCTCGCCGAGCGGCTGCACGTCAGCGCGCGGACCATCCGGCGGGACATCGACCGGCTGCGCGACCTCGGCTACCCGGTCGAGGCCTCCCTCGGATCGGAGGGCGGGTACCGGCTGGTGGCGGGGGCGGCGATGCCGCCGCTGCTGCTGGACGACGAGGAGGCGGTGGCGATCGCGGTGGGGCTGCGGGCGGGGGCCGGGCACGCGATCGAGGGGGTCGAGGAGGCCTCCGTACGGGCCCTGGCGAAGCTGGAGCAGGTGCTCCCGTCGCGGCTGCGGCACCGGGTGGGCGCGCTCCAGTCGGCCACGGTCGCGGTGACCCGGGGCGACGGGGCGAGCGTGGATCCGCGGACGCTGACGACGATGGCGGCGGCCATCGCCGGGCCGGAGCGGGTGCGGTTCGCGTACCGGGCGCGGGACGGGGCGGACACCCGGCGGCAGGTGGAGCCGTACCGGCTGGTGAGCACGGGGAGCCGCTGGTACCTGGTCGCCTACGACCTGGAGCGGGAGGACTGGCGGACCTTCCGGATGGACCGGGTCAGCGAGCCCTTCGCCACCGGGGCCCGGTTCGCGCCGCGTGAGCTGCCGATGGAGGCGGCGGAGTTCGTCCGGCGTGGGCTGCGCGGCGGGGAGGGGTACCGGGTCGACGTGTCCTTCGCGGCGGCTCCGGAGGACCTCCCGGGCTGGCTGCGCGAGGCGGCCGAGGCGGAGGCGGGCGGCGCCCGGGTGCGCTTCGAGACGGCGGACACCCCGGAGTGGCTGGCGGCGCGGCTGGCGCTGGCGGGGCTCCCGTTCACGGTGCGGGAGCCGGAGTTCCTCGCCGGGGCGGCGCGGACGCTGGCGGCCCGGCTGTCGGGGGCGGCACGGGTGTAGCGGAGCCGGCGCGGGTGGGGCGGAGCCGGCGCGCGGGGCGACCCGGTCGACCCGGCGTGAGGGAGCCCCGGCACCTGGGGGGGTAGGTACCGGGGCTCGTCAGGGGGGCTGTGACGCGGGCCGGTCAGGCCACGGCGTCGAAGCCGGTGTCGCGGGCCATGCGCTTCAGTTCGAGCAGCGCGTGCTTCTCGATCTGGCGGATCCGCTCGCGGGTCAAGCCGTGCTGCTTGCCGACCTCCGTCAGCGTCCGCTCGCGGCCGTCCTCGATGCCGTACCGCATCTTGATGATGGACGCGGTGCGCTGGTCCAGCTTGCCGAGGAGGTCCTCCAGCTCCTCGCTGCGCAGCAGCGAGAGCACGGACTG
This sequence comes from Streptomyces sp. NPDC006512, assembly GCF_040611935.1. Classification (NCBI taxonomy): domain Bacteria; kingdom Bacillati; phylum Actinomycetota; class Actinomycetes; order Kitasatosporales; family Streptomycetaceae; genus Streptomyces; species Streptomyces sp. NPDC006512. The sequence goes on from NZ_JBEXPG010000005.1 coordinate 119,343, forward strand.
CTCGGGGGAGATCGCGGAGGTGTCCTCCAGCAGGTCGCCGAACTGGGTGTCGCCCTCGTCGTCCACCGACATGTTCAGGCTGACCGGGTCCCGCGCCCAGTCCAGGACGTCGCCGACGCGCTTCTCCGTGGTGTCCAGCTCGGCGGCGATCTCCGCGTGCTCCGGGTCGCGGCCGTTCTCGCGGTTGAACTCGCGCTGCACCCGGCGGATCCGGCCGAGCTCCTCGACCAGGTGGACGGGGAGGCGGATGGTGCGGGACTGGTCGGCGATGGAGCGGGTGATGGCCTGGCGGATCCACCACGTGGCGTACGTGGAGAACTTGAAGCCCTTGGCGTAGTCGAACTTCTCCACGGCGCGGACCAGGCCGGCGTTGCCCTCCTGGATCAGGTCGAGGAGGGGCAGGCCGCTGCGCGGGTAGCGGCGGGCGACGGCCACGACCAGGCGGAGGTTGGAGCGGATGAACACTTCCTTGGCGCGCTCGCCCTCGGCGGCCAGGGCCTCCAGCTCCTCGCGCGCGGGGGCCTCCCCTTCGCGCTCTATCGCCTCGTCGAGGATCTGCCGGGCGTACACGCCCGCCTCGATGATCTGCGAGAGCTCCACTTCCCTGGCGGCGTCGAGCAGCGGGGTGCGCGCGATCTCGTCCAGGTACATGCCGACCAGGTCACGGTCGGCGATCTCCCCGCCCACGGAGCGGGCGCTGCTCGTGGACTGACGACGGGCGACGGCGCGGGTTGCCATGCGTGCTCCCTTGCGATGCGATGAGTCGGTCGCGGTGCGGCTGGTGGACGGCCCGGGGCCGCTGGTGGTGCGGCGGTCCGTCCTTCGGACACTCTCCCGAGTGCCCGCTTCCGATGGAAACAACGACTGGAATCGGGACAGAATTCCCACGGTGCTCCCTCTTTTTCGAGATCTTGCAGTATCCTGCCCCGCCATCACCCGAACACTCAGGGGGCGCGATGCCGCGAGAAATCGAAGGGGTGCAGGTCAGGCCCGGAACCGAGGCGGATCTTGCGGGCCTCACGGAGCTGTACAACCACTACGTCCGTGAGACCGCCGTCACATTCGACACGGTCCCCTTCAGCCCGGAACAGCGCCGGCCGTGGCTGCACTCCCACCCTGAAGACGGCCCCCACCGGCTTCTGGTTGCCTGGACTGGCGAGCGAATGGCCGGATACGCGACAAGCAGCGCTTTCCGCCCCAAACCGGCGTACGCGAGTTCGGTGGAGGTCAGCGTCTACCTCGCCCCGCACGCGGTGGGCCGGGGCATCGGCACCCTGCTCTACGACGCCCTCTTCGCGGCGCTCGCCGACGAGCCCGTGCACCGGGCGTTCGCGGGCATCGCCCTGCCGAACGAGGCCTCGGTGCGCCTGCACGAGCGGTACGGCTTCCGCCGCGTCGGGGAGTTCACCGAAGCGGGCTGGAAGTTCGGCCGCTACTGGGACGTCCGCTGGTACGAGAAGCCCCTGAAGCCGCCCCGCCACCCGCCCGAGTGAGCCGGGGTCGCACTCCTGCGGCCCATCCCCGGCCCCACCCAAGGTCGGGGGCGTCGCTTGTGCCGCCCGGCCGGCGGCGCCCACACTTGAGGAGGAGGTGCTGCACCCATGACCGCTCTCGCCCGCGAGACCGCCACACCCCCTTCAGATCTGGACGAGGCCCTGTGGCTCGCATGGCGAGCCGCAGTCGAGAAACTCCCCGAGGGCTTCCACGCCGAGATCATCGAGGGGAACATCGAAGTGTCATCCACCGGGCGCTTCTCGCACGGCGAGACCGCCAACGTCCTGCGTGACGCCCTCGTGGTGTTCCTGGCCGGCAGCGGCTACGCCGCGCGACAGGACATGAACGTCGTCCACGGGCGCAAGGTCTCGATCCCCGACCTGTTCATCGCACCGAAGGACGCCCGGGAACACGTCACCGAGGACGGCATCGGCATCATGGCCTCCGGCGTGGAGCTGGTCGTCGAAGTGGTCTCCCCCGGTCACGACAGCGTCTCCCGCGACCGGATCCGCAAGCGGCGGGCCTACGCCCGCGCCGGCATCCCGGTCTACCTCCTGATCGACGACCACGACGACCGCGGCACCGTCACGGTACTGAGCTCACCCGATCCCGAGAAGGCCGTCTACGACGACGAGGTCCGGGCGGCCTACGGGACCGCGGTCACCATCCCCACGGGACCCGCCAAGGGGTTCACGGTCGACGAATCGATCACCGGGGCGCCCCGCGGCGGCTAGCCGAACTGGAGGGAGCGCTTCGAGAGGCCCATCCAGAAGCCGTCGACCGGGGTGCGCTGGGCGGCGAGGTCGGCTTCGGCCGCGCCGAGGGTGACGAACAGCGGGGCGAAGTGCTCGGTCCGGGGATGGGCCAGGCGGCCCGCCGGGGACTTGGTCTCGAAGTCGAGCAGGGCGTCGACGTCGGCGGCGGCGAGGGCCTCGCGGCCCCACGCGTCGAACTCCGCCGACCAGCCGGGGACGCCGGGGCCGGTGTGCCGCAGCGCGGCCAGGTTGTGGGTGAAGAAGCCGCTGCCGACGATGAGCACGCCCTCGTCGCGCAGCGGGGCGAGCCGGCGGCCGATGTTCATGAGGCGGGCGGGGTCGAGCGTCGGCAGGGAGATCTGCAGGACCGGTATGTCGGCCTCGGGGTACATCTCGACCAGGGGGACGTAGGCGCCGTGGTCGAGACCGCGGTCGGGGATGTCCTGGACGGGGGTGCCGGGGGCCCGCAGCAGGGAGCGGACCGAGGCGGCGAGTTCCGGCGCGCCGGGGGCCCCGTAGCGCACCGCGTAGTAGTGCTCGGGGAAGCCCCAGAAGTCGTAGACGAGCGGGACGGGCTCGGTGGCGCCCAGGGCCAGGGGGGCCTCCTCCCAGTGGGCGGAGACCATCAGGATCGCGCGCGGCCGGGGCAGCTCCGCCGACCAGGCGGCGAGCTCGGCGGGCCAGAGCGGATCGTCGGCCAGCGGCGGGGCGCCGTGGCTCAGGTACAGCGCCGGCATGCGGGCGGGAGTGGGCGCGGTGGTCATCGGGCGCTCCTCGGTCGTCGGGAGTTCGGTACGGGGCCTGCCGGGCCGCCGTACGGAGCCGGGCCGCCGGACAAAAGACTAACCCCGCTTCGTTCAAATTTGAACGAAGCGGGGTGATCAGTCATTCCCGCACCGGGAGCCGCGTCAGTGGGCGATCACCGGGACCTTGAACTCGGCGTCCTCGGAGCCGGAGCCGGAGGCCACCGGCGCGCCCGAACCGGGACGGCCCGTGTTGATCAGGGTGAGCGCGATGGTCGCGCTGATCACGAGGATGCCGACGGCCCACCAGATCGCGGACGAGTAGCCCTCGACCATGGCCCGCGCCTGCACCAGCTGCGCCGCCGGTCCGCCCGCCGCGGCCTCGGCCGCGTGGTCGGTCAGGTACGCGGTCGTCGCCGAGGCGGCGATCGTGTTCAGCAGGGCGGTACCGATGGCTCCGCCGACCTGCTGCGAGGTGTTGACCATGGCCGAGGCCACGCCGGCGTCGGCCGGGTCGACCCCGTGGGTGGCCAGGGACATGGCCGGCATGAAGGCCGTGCCCATGCCGAGGCCCAGCAGCAGCTGCGCCGGCAGGATCAGCGCCGGGTAGGAGGAGCCGACCTCCAGCTGGGTCAGCAGCAGCATGCCCGTCGCGGCGATCAGGAAGCCCGGGCCCATGAGCAGGCGCGGCGGCACGCGGGTCATCAGACGGGCGCCGATCTGGGTGGATCCCGTGATCATGCCCACGATCATCGGCAGGAAGGCGAAGCCGGTCTTGACGGGCGAGAAGCCCTTCACGACCTGGAGGTAGTAGGTGAGGAAGAGGAACAGGCCGAACATCGCGATGACGGCCAGACCGAGCGAGAGGTAGACGCCGCCGCGGTTGCGCTCCAGCAGGACGCGCAGGGGCAGCAGGGGGGACTTCACCTTGGACTCGACGTACACGAAGGCCAGCAGCAGCGCCGCGGAGGCGATGAACAGGCCGATGGTGACCCCGTCCGACCAGCCCTCGGACTCGGCGCGGGTGAAGCCGTACACGAGCGAGACGAGACCCAGGGTCGAGAGGACCACGCCCGGGACGTCGAGCTTCGCGGCGTTGCGGGAGCCGGCCGGCTCGCGGATGACCATCCAGGCGCCGACGGCGGCGACGATCGCGAAGGGGATGTTCACGTAGAACGTCCAGCGCCAGTTCAGGTACTCGGTGAGGAAGCCGCCGAGGATCAGGCCGACGGCGCCGCCGCCGCCCGCGATCGCGCCGTAGATGCCGAAGGCCTTGGCCCGCTCCTTGGCGTCGGTGAAGCTGACGGCCAGCAGCGAGAGCGCGGCCGGTGCGAGCAGCGCGCCGAACGCACCCTGGAGGGCGCGGGCCCCGAGCATCATCGCCTCGCCGGTGGCGGCGCCGCCGAGCGCGGAGGCCAGGGCGAAGCCCGCGAGACCGATGACGAAGGCGTTCTTACGGCCCCACTTGTCGGCGATGCGGCCGCCGAAGAGGAGCAGTCCGCCGAAGGCCAGCGCGTACGCGGTGATGACCCACTGGCGGTTCCCGTCCGAGATGCCGAGGTCGGTCTGGGCGGACGGCAGCGCGATGTTCACGATGGTCGCGTCGAGGACGACCATCAGCTGCGCCAGGGCGATGAAGACGAGCACCTTCCACCGATTGGGATCGGCGGCGACCGGCGGCGCGGTCACGGCGGTTTTTGACATGGGGGTACCTACTTCACTGTGCGGGGTGACTGAAAAGACTACTTAATGAGGGTTTTGTACGTCATGTGGTTTTCCGTCTGAGGTCCTGCAAGGTGGCCGCGGCGCCGGGCAGTTCGGAGCGGGCCGGAGCCCGCAGGCCGTCGAGGAAGAGCTGGAGGTGACGGTGCGCGTACCGGTCCGCGTCCGGGCAGCCCGTACCGGGGAGGGGTCGGCTGAGCTGGGACAGGGCGACCATCAGATCGCCGGCGCCGATGTCGGTGCGCACCAGTCCGCCGTCCTGCCCGGCGGCCACGAGGGCCTCGACGGCCTCCGCCAACACGTCGCGGGACGCGAGGAGTTCGGGATGGTCGTGGTCGAAGCCGCCGGCGAGCATCGGGCACAGGGCGCCGATCCGCTCGTCGGCCGCCGCGTGGGCGAAGCGGCAGAGCGCGGCGAAGGCGTCGGGGAGCTCGGCCCGCGCTTCCTCGGCGAGGACCTCGTCGGCGAGGGCGGCGACCCGGCCCGTCACGTAGAGCACCACGTGGTGGACGAGGGCGGCGCGGTCGGGGAAGTGCCGGTAGAGGGTGGCGTTGCCGACGCCGGCCCGGCGGGCGATCTCGTCGAGCGGGGCCTCCGAGCCGTGCTCCACCAGCATCTCGCGCGCCGCCACCAGGATCCGCTCCCGGTTGCGCACGGCGTCCGCGCGCGGCTTCGGAAGCCGGGTGGGGCCCGCGGCCCGCTCCGGCGCCGGGACCGTGAGGTCCACGGCCGCCGCCGTGAGGTCCACGGTCTGCGCCGTGAGGTCCACGGTCTGCGCCGCGAGGTCCACGGCCTGCTCCGCGAGGTCCACGGCCGCCGCCGGAGCGGCGGTGCGCGTGCGGGTCGGGCTCTTCATTCCGGGGGCCTTCCTGGGGCGAGTACGGCGGCGGCGGGTACCGCGGTGGCTGCGGCCGGATGAAACGGGGAAACGGTCCCCGCTTCGTGCGACGTACGTGCAAACGGGGATCCAGTCCCCGGTTATTTCACTCGTCCGTGTGAGCTGGGTCACAAGCCGGTTCGGGGGCCCGGTCCCGTTTGGACGCTCCCGGCGCGCGGGCGCGCCGCAGCCGTCGGAGGGTGGGCGGACAGAGCGCAGACCGGACCCGGCCGGCTGCCGCGGACCCGAAGGCGATCTCCATGCCGCAGACCCGCCACCGGATACGCAGACCCTGCCGCACCAGCGCGTTCATCGGCCTGACCGCGCTGGCCCTCGGCGTGACGGCGACCGCGAGCACGGGCATATCCGGCCGCGGGCACTCGGCGGCCGGTCCGGTGGCCACCACCGCGGAGTCGGTGCTGGCGCCCTGCCGGATCACCGGGACCATGGGCGTGCAGATGTCCGAGGGCCTGCCGACGCCGCCCGGGTACTCGCGCTCGACCGGTGAGGTGCGCGCACTGAACCTGATGATCGACTTCCCGGACGCCAAGGGCGAGGGCACGGCGATGGACCGGCTGTCGGAGTTCTTCCCCCAGACCTCCGACTGGTTCCGGATCAGCTCCTACGGCCGGCTCACCTACCGGGCCGAGGCGCCGATAAGGGACTGGCTGCGGATGCCGATGCCGTTCGCCGCGTACGGGATCGGGCGCGGGTCCCCGTACGAGCCCGGCTACCGGCAGCTCGTCGAGCACATCGCGAAGGCCGCCGACAGCGACGTCGACTTCGGCAAGTACGACCTGGTCAACGTCCTGGTCACGCCGAACGCCGGACCGTCCGCCCTCGACACCGTCCTGTCGGTGACCTTCTCGGGCAACGGCGAGGCACCGGTGGCCGACGGCGTACCGCTCGCGAACACGTCCTTCGTCTACAGCCGGCAGGACGACGGTTCGGGCTCCTACCGGGAGACCGGCTACCGGGTGCTCCCCCACGAGAACGGGCACGTCTTCGGACTGCCCGACCTGTACACCGCCGACGGCGGCGGCACGGTCGGGCACTGGGACATCATGAGCGAGGACTGGGGCGCCAACAACGACCTCCTCGGCTGGCACAAGTGGAAGCTGGGGTGGCTGGACGGGGAGCAGATCAGCTGCGCCTCCAAATCGGGGGTCAGCGACCACGTCCTGTCGCCGCTGGCCGTGGAGGGCGGCACGAAGCTGGCCTTCGTCCCGCTGTCGGAGAGCTCCGGGTACGCGGTGGAGGTGCGGACGCGGGCCGGGAACGACGAGGCCGTCTGCAAGCCGGGCGTGCTCATCTACAAGGTGGACTCGGACGTCGACACCGGGCGCGGCCCCGTCACGGTGCGGGACAGCGCGGTGGAGAGCGGCGGCTGCACCCGGCGGCCGAACGTGCACGCCGAGCTGTCGGACGCGCCGTACGTGCCGGGCGAGACCTTCACCGACGACAAGTCCGGCATCAGCGTCTCGGTGGTGGGCGAACTGCGCAACGGCAGCTACCAGGTACGGATCACCCGGCCCTGACGGGCGGGCGGCTCCGGGCCGGCGGCCCCCGGGACGGGGCCGCCCGGCCCGGCGGGTCCGGCCCTCCGGCCCCCCGCGCCGGGGCGCGTGATGACCACCCGCGCATTCCCCTTCACCCGGGTGGAGGAGGCCTTTCGGCGGCTTTCGGCGCGGGAGCCGGGCATGGTCGAACCCATCGTCCGCTTCCCCCGAAGGAGCCCGTCGTGACCGTGACCCCCACGACCCCCGAAGAGCGCCTGGCCGCGGCCGGGCTGACGCTGCCGCCCGCCCCCGCCCCGGTCGCCGTGTACGTGCCGGCCGTGCTGAACGGCCACTACGTGTACACCTCCGGCCAGCTGCCGATGGTGGACGGCGCCCTGCCGCTGACCGGCAAGGTGGGGGCCGGTGTGACCCCGGAGCAGGGCAAGGACCTGGCCCGGCAGTGCGCGCTGAACGCGCTCGCCGCCGTGGCGTCGGTCGCCGGGGACCTGTCCGCGGTCAAGCGGGTGGTGAAGGTCGTGGGCTTCGTCGCGAGCGACCCGTCGTTCACGGGCCAGCCGGGCGTGGTCAACGGCGCGAGCGAGCTGCTCGGCACCGCGTTCGGCGACGCCGGCATCCACGCCCGGAGCGCGGTCGGGGTGACCGTGCTGCCGCTCGACGCGCCGGTCGAGGTGGAGCTGGTCGTGGAACTGCACACCCCGATGGGGGTGTGAGCCCGTGACGGCCCGCCAGGAGGCGTCGTAGGCACGGCCGTCCGGCGGCGTCGCGGCGCGATCCCCTCCGCCGCGCCGCCGGGGGGCGAACCCCGGGCCGGTCCCGGGCGTCCTCGAAGGCATGACCGCGATACCCCGCCAGGACCCTCCCGGCGCGCCCGACGCTCCCGGCGTTCCCGGCGCTCCCGGCCCGGGCCGCCCTCCCGGCGCGCCCGGCGCGCCCGGCGCGCCCGACCCGGGCCGCCCTTCCGGCGCTCCCGACCCGGCCGCACGACGTGCGGGCACCGACGCGGCGGCCGCCGTGACGGCCGGTCCCGGGCGGCCCGGGGGCGGGGCGGTCTCCTCCGCCCGGGGCCGGATCCTGGCCGGGCTCTGCCTCCTCACCGCCCTGGTGATGCTGCTGAACCCCTGGATCCCCAACGGCCGCGCGACCGGCAACCTCGGCAGCCTCGTCCAGACCTTCCTCCCCTGGACCGGCCTGCTGGTCCTGCCCCTGCTGGCCGGCGCGCTGGCGCGCCGCTCGCGGACCGCCCTGGCCGCCGTCCTGCTGCCCGCGCTCACCTGGACCGGGCTGCACGGCACGACCCTGCTGACCGACCGGGGCGCGGGCGGCCCCGCCGACCTGACCGTGGTCACCCACAACGTGGACGACGCGAACCCCGACCCGGCCGGCGCCGCCCGGGCCGTCGCCGCGTCCGGCGCGCAGCTGATCGCCCTGGAGGAACTGACCCCGCCCGCGACGGACGCCTACGAACGCACCCTGGCCGCGACGCACCCGTACCACGTGGTGCGGGGCACGGTGGGGCTCTGGAGCACCTACCCCCTGCGCGACGCCGAGGCCGTCCCGATCATGCCGTGGACCCGCGCCCTGCGCGCCACCGCCGACACCCCGAAGGGGCCCGTCAGCGTCTACGTCGCCCACCTGGCCTCGGTCCGGCTCCGCCCCGCCGGCTTCACCACCGAACGCCGCAACGAGGCCGCCCGGAACCTCGATGCCGCCCTGCGCGCCGACCCCGCCCAGCGCATCCTGCTGGTCGGCGACTTCAACGGCACCACCGCGGACCGCGCCCTGGCCCCGCTGATGTCCCGCTTCCGCTCCGCCCAGGAGGCGGCGGGCGCCGGCCCGGGCTTCAGCTGGCCGGCCCGCTTCCCGGTGGCCCGCATCGACCAGATCCTGGTCCGCGGCCTCACCCCGGTCTCCGCCCACACCCTCCCCCCGACCGCGAGCGACCACCTCCCGGTCGCGGCCTCGCTGCGGTTCCCGTAGCCCCGCCCGGCCCGAATGGGGCCGCTGCCAAGGAGGTTGCCCACCACCGCCCGAACACCCCGGCCGAACACTCCGGCCACCACCCCTGCCGCCCCCACCCCGAATCGGGGCGACCACCCGCATCCTGATCCGCTAGGCTGTCAGCGGTCTCCGCCTTCGTAGCTCAGGGGATAGAGCACCGCTCTCCTAAAGCGGGTGTCGCAGGTTCGAATCCTGCCGGGGGCACAGTGAGGTCCGTGCAGGTCACGGCCCTGATCGCGAACCTGCCCCCCGGATCCCATCCGGGGGGCAGTACGCATTCTGTACATGATCCACAGCCCGCTACGCCGCCACGATTGGCGCTCCCAGCCTGAGAAGAGCGGCGGCGCGGCCCAGGTCCAAGGCGTCTGCGACCTCATCCAGACGGTCCGGGAACAGGTGCCCGTATACGTCCAGCGTCATGGCTGCCGACTTGTGGCCCAGCATCGTCTGCACCACCTTCACGTCTGCGCCGGCTGCGATGGCCAGCGAAGCGGCCGTGTGCCTCAGCTTGTGCGGAGTCAGGTTCAGGTCGTCCAGGCCGGCCGCCTTCACTGCCTTGTCCCAGTCCCGGCGCCGGAAGTTCGGGTAACGCATGGGGCCACCCTCCGGTGCCGTGAACAGTAGGGCGTCCCTGGGGCGGCCGACGACCAGCGGCCTCAGCTCTTCGGCGAACGAGCGAGGAACGGGTACCGACCTCTTCTCGTGGTTCTTCACCGGGCCCAGCTCCAGATGTCCGTCAATGTCGGAGTACGCCTGCAGGATGCGGATCCGGCGGTCGCTGAGCTGCGTTCGCCCCACCTTGATGGCGATGGCTTCCCCCCACCGGATGCCGGTGTACCCGAGCGTCCGGACGAACGTCGCGTAGCGGCCGGCCTGTGCTGCGAGCGCCTCTAGCTGGTCATGGGTGAGGTAGACGTGGTCATCCTGGTCGTCGCTACGGGGCAGGTCATGCTCGTGGCAGGGGCTGGCTGAGATTCGGTGCGTCTTGACCGCGTGCTTCATGACACTGCTGAGCACGTAGTACGTCTTCTTGATGCGATCCGGCCCCAAGGTGGAACCCCGCTTCCCAGGGGTGGTGCACAGCTCGGTCACCCATTGGTCGACGTCCGCCCACTGGATTGCCGCGGTCTGCCAGTCGCCCCACTTCGGAACCACGTAGAGGTCCAGCAGCTCCCGATAGTCGTCGCGGGTTCGACGGCCCTGTTTCCGCAAGGAGCCGTGCCACTCCTCGGCGACCACCCTCATCGCAGCCTTGCCCGACTTCGGATCACGGTACGAGCCCTTGTCGAGCTTGGCCGTCAGGGCGTGGACCTCAGCTTCGGCCTGCGGCAGCTTCTGGAAGGTCCTCGCCTTCCCCTTCCCGTCCGGCCCGTACCAACGGACACGCCACCTACCCGGCGGCTGACGCTTGGAACCGGCCCGCTTCGCCGCCTGCCACCCCTCAATGGCCAGCTGGTAGTCCGCGTGGGTCTCCCGGTCCTCAATCCACACTCGGGCCATCGGGCCTTCCCCTCTTGCGTGTACCAACCGCCGACGACATAAAACGGTCGTCCCCCTCGGTCGTCAGCAGTCCCACAGGGCGGGAGTTCAGCAGGAAGTCCATGACCAAGCGGTGGGCCTCCTCTTCGCCGAGGTCCGGGTCGAGGGTCAGGGGGTCCACGCACCAGGCCCAGCGCCAAGCGCTGATCACGTCGACCTCACCGGCGCCCGTCACCTCCGTCCGGGCGTGCTGAGGAATGCCGTTCTCGTCCTTGCCGCCGCGAGCATTCGCCGGCAGCAGCAGCGTCGTGGGCGAGACTCCGAGCGCAACGGCAAGCGCTGTGAGCTCGTCCACCGTGATCTGACGCTCGCCCTTCTCCATGCGGGTAATCCCGGAGGCGGGAATGGGTCGGCCGTTTCGCTCCAGGAGTCCAGACAGCTGGCGCGTCGTGAACCCCCGCAGCTTCCGCAGTCGGGCCAGGTTGTCGGCGACGGTCTTACCCGTCGGGCCGGTCTCGATTGCTCGTCGTCCACGCTGCTGCTCGCTCATGCCCAACAGCGTATGCACCAGGGGAGGGCTTGAATCACAGCGACCATGCGCTACTCTCAGCTTCATAGGTGCAGCATGACATCAGTTGATGCATGTAAGCAACAAGGCAAGCTCCGAAAGGACCGCCAGTGAAGACCGACATCGCATCGCAGCGGGATGAGCTCCTGACTCCGAAGCAGGTGTGTGAGCAGTACCCGATCTTCGGAAGCACACAGTCGCTGGCCGAACGGCGCTGGCGGCAGGCCGGCCCCGCGTACCTCAAGACCTCGGAGGGACGCGCTGGCCGCGTCTTCTACCGCCGGTCGGCCATCGAGAAGTGGCTGGACGAGCGCACTGTGCAGAACGGGGGCGCCGCCGCATGATCCGAGACGCAAAGAAGGGCCTGCTCGCAACAGGCCCTTCTCAGGAAGTCTCCGCGGCTGGCGGGTCGACTGCAGCCACCGTAGCCCAGGGAGACCCCCCGCGTGTAGCGGGTCGACTGGACACGTACAGGTCCCGGTCGAGGAAGTGGCACCGGCAGGTCAAGGTCGAGCGGTGCCCCGGGTGCGGTCACCCGCACCTGCACCGCGCGCCTCTCCCGCTCGTGCGCTCTGTCCTCAAGACCGGCCCGTGCGGACTCACCTACGTCGTGCAGCTGCGCGTGGAGGCGGTGACCGTATGAGCGCATTCGCTCGCGTCACCGACGCTCTCGACGCGCACGGCAGCAAGGGCCGCGGCACGGCCTGGCAGTGCGTCGCCCACGAGGACCGGTCGCCGTCCCTCTCGGTCACCAACGGCGCCAAGGGCGTGGTCATCAACTGCCACGCCGGCTGTGCGACCGAGGACGTCGTCGGCGCCCTCGGCCTGACCATGGCGGACCTGTTCGACGAGCCCCTGCCGAAGCGGGACCGCCCCCAGGTCGTCGCCGAATACCCCTACGTCGACGAGCACGGCCAGGTGCTGTTCCTCGTGCGGCGCATCGAGCCGGGCTACAACGGGGAACGCAAGACGTTCCGGCAGTACCGGCCCAACGGCACGGCCGGGGTGTCCGGCATCCGCCGGGTGCTCTACCGACTCCCCGAAGTCCTCGAGGCGGTGAAGGCCGGCGGCCCGGTGTTCGTCGTCGAGGGCGAGAAGGACGTCGACAACCTGAGGGCCACGGGCGCCACCGCCACCTGCAACGTGGGAGGGGCGGGGAAGTGGAGCGACGACTACACCCGCGCCCTGGCCGGCGCCTCCGAAGTCATCGTCATCCGTGACCGTGACGAGCCGGGCGCCAAGCACGCCGCGGCCGTCGTGGCGTCGGTCCAAGCCGCTGGGATCCCGGTCCGGGTGCTGGAGCCCGCGCGGGGGAAGGACGTCTCGGATCACCTTGCGGCTGGGCTCGGATACGAGGATCTGCTCACCCCGGATTCGCATCCCACAAATCCCACAATGGCGGTGCCGTCTCAGGGAACGGGACCGGATTCGAGTTCTGGGATTTCTGGGACGCAGATCCTTGATGGCGGCTGGGATGAGCCGGTCTCCCTGGCGGCGGCCCCGGTCCCGCCGTTCCCTGTCACCTCCCTGGGCAGCCTCGGAGAGTTCGTCACCGCGGCCGCCGAGTCCCTGCAGGTGCCGGTCGACCTGGTGGCGTTCGCCGCCCTGGCGACCATCTCCACGGCAACCGGCGGCCGGCGGCGCGTGCAGGTGAAATCCGACTGGCAGGAGTCGACGGCCCTGTACCTGGCGGCCCTGGCGGACTCCTCCGAGAAGAAGACCCCGGCCCTCAACGCCGCGGCGAATCCCCTGCGGGAAATTGAGGAGGAGCTGATGGAGGCAGCCCGCCCTGACGTCGAGGCGACCGCCCAGGAGATCCGCATCACCACGGCCCGCATGACCAAGGCCGAGCAGAACGCCGCCAACTCCGACAGAGACAAGCGGCTGTCGGCCGAGGCGGACGCCGAGGCGGCCCGCGTGAAGCTCCTCGAGCTGGGCGACGCCCCGGAGCTGCCCCGGCTCCTGGTCCGTGACATCACCCTCGAAGCACTCGCCAAGCGCATGTACGAGCAGGGAGGCCGGATCGGCTCCCTGGCTTCCGAGGGTGGCCTGTTCAAGGTCGCGGCTGGCCTGTACGGCAACAACGGCAAGGCCAACACTGATCTGCTGTTGGAGGCGTACACGGGCGGCCCGTACACGATCGACCGGACCGGTCGGGCGTCCGCGCGGATGTCGCACACGTTCCTGGCGCTCGGTCTGATCGTGCAGCCCGGCATCATTTCCGGGCTTGAGAAGCAGAACCCTGAGTTCAGGCAGTCCGGCCTCCTGGGCCGGTTCCTGTACGCGAAGCCTGCGCCCACGGAGACGGACACCTTCGAATCCCCGCCCATCCCCGCGCAGATCGCCCAGGCCTACGACCACCGGATCCGGGACCTCATCAAGCAGGTGTGGGCCAGCCCCGACGTCCTGACGATCGAGCTGTCGGAACCGGCCCGGAAGGCGTTCGGGGAGTTCTACAACGCGTTCGCCAAGCGACGGAAGCCCGGCGGGGACCTGCACGACCTCGCCGACTGGGCGGGGAAGCTGCGCGGCCAGCTCATCCGCGTCGCGGCGTGCCTCAGCCTCTACGAGGACCCCGGGGCCCGAGAGATCAGCCACCAGCGGATCGCGGACGTCCTCGCGATGACCCCGTACTTCATCTCGCATGCCCGCGCCGTGTTCGACCTCATGGGCAAGAACCGCGAAGGTGCCGTCAAGCCGCTCCGAGACGTCGTCGGCTGGCTCCGGGGTCGCAGCAGTCCCGGAGACTCCTTCTCCGCCCGTGACGCCTGGCAGGCCCTTAAAGGTCGCGAGTGGGCGACGGAGATGGACGTCATGAACGACGTCCTCCTGCAGCTGGAGGAGTACGGCTGGCTCGCCCTGATCCCGCCGCCCGAGACCGCCAGGCGCGGGCGGAAGCCCTCGCCGAAGTTCGACGTCCACCCGTACATCGCCAGCCCGAAGGAGAAGACGTGAGTCCCCGCCACCGGCGTCAGCCGCTCCTGTGCGCGGCCTGCTCGACCACGGTCCGCCGCGGCAAGTACCGGCTCTGCGGAAACGGATGCGGTGCCCGGCTCCACACCGACAACCGCAGCCCCTGCCTCGACGCACACGCCCCCGTCTGCCCGAACCACACCCCCCACCCCCTAGCCGCATAGCCCCCCCACCCCACTCAGGTTCCCCGGGGGCGACCACCCCCGGGGGCCCACGGCCGGCCCGCGCACCACCCCGAAGGCCACAGCCGGCAGGAACCCACACACCCCACACCGAAGGAGCACAGCTCATGCCAACCGCACCACCAAGCAGATGTACACAGCCACTGTGCAAAGAGATGGCCACAGTCAGCGGCCGATGCGACGAGCACAAGCGCAAGGCCTGGGCCAACAGAACCACCATGCGCGAGCGCTACGGCATCAGCAGCGGTACGTGGCGCTCACTCAAGAGGCGCGTCGGCGTCCGCGACAACGGTTGCTGCCACTACTGCGGAGGCGAACCCGACGAGGGCGAGACGCTGCAGCTCGACCACATCCGACCAGTCGCCGAGGGCGGCGCCATCACCGACCTCGACAACCTCGGCCTCATCCACGCCGAACCCTGCCACGCCGACAAGTCCAAGGCCGAAGCCGCACGCGGCAACCAGCGACGACTCGCCCGGCGGGCGACCGGTGGGGGGTAGGGGCCCGCGGATCGCTGGAAGTCGCGACAGGGGCGCCGCCGAGGTCAGTGAAAAACGCCGCTGCACAGAAAGCCACATAGGGGGTCTAAGGAGGAATGATGACGAAACAGACAGGCGATGAGACAGGTCAAGCGGAGCCGACGAAGAAGCGGAAGCCGCTGAAGGTTCCGACGGACAGGCCGCACTGGCTGACCGGTGAGCACTACGAATTCCTGGAGCTGGATCCTTCGGAACCCGGTATTCAGCATTGGGACGAGCGGCTTTGGAGGCGGATATGAAGCTTCACCCCGTGGACGGCTCGGAGCCGCAGGGTCTGCGTATCGCCGCGGAAGTCATGCTGGAGATGCCGGCCGACATGCCGCTGCCCGGCCCGTGGCGGACACACGCTACGGATGGGCAGCTGCTCGACGGTTCGGGCGCGCACTGGTTCCTCGAACCTGACGGGACCGGCGTGCGGCGGATCGTCTGGTTTCCCTGCGCCTGTGCGCACTATGAAGCGACCTGGTATTGCGGTGGAATTGAGGTCTCGCGCATCATCCACTGCCTGCCGTAGCATGTGATCAGGCCAGCCTTTCGGCGCCGCGTAGGCATCTGCCCGCCGCGCCGGGGCCCGCCGCTAACTCTGCGGCCGTCACAGCCAGCCCCTTTCGGGGCCCGCTAGCTGACCGCCAGCATTCCCCCTCGTATGCCCCTGTCGCAGCCATGTCTCCGGGGGCGTGCATCGCGCCTTTTCCGAGCAGGCTCAGCCCCGTTTCGGGCCGGCCTGCGGCAAGGACAGACATATGAAGGTAAAGGAGGCTCGGGCCGTCGTGAAGGCGGCCGAGCAGAACGGCGATACCGGCACTGTGACCGCGCTTGTATCCGTCTTCGGAAACGAGGACAGCGTAGGAGATGTGGTCCTCCCCGGCGCTTTCCAGAAGTCTCTCGACGACTGGCAGGGATCAGGTAATTCGATGCCGGTCCTGTGGTCGCACCGTATGGACGACCCGAACATGGTCATCGGGCATGTCACCAAGGCGGAGGAAACCGCTGAGGGACTGCAGGTGACCGCGCAACTGGACCTCGACAGCCCGAACGGCGCCCAGGTGTACAAGCTGCTGAAAGGCCGCCGTATCAAGAACTGGTCGTTTGCCTACGACGTGAAGTCGGGAGGCTTCGCCGAGCGCGACGGCCGGAAGGTGTACGAGCTGCGCGAGCTGAAGCTGCATGAGGTCTCGCCGTGCATCATCGGGGCCAACCAGGAGACCCGCACCGACGACGTCAAGTCCGCTTTCGTGGACGGCTTCCAGCTGGCCCAGGAGCGGTACGAGCAAGCACTCCGACAGCAGGGCTCGGCCAAGGGCCGCGATGCCGCTGAAACGGCGTACAGCGAGGCAGTGAAGGCGCGTAGCGCCATGTTCGAGGCGCGAACGAAGGCCCTCTCAGAGGGAGTCACCGAGGAAGAACTGGAGCAGGACATGGCGCACACCGAGGACATCGCGGCTCTGAAGGCCCAGGTTGCCGAACTCGCGGGCCTTCTGAAGGCCCAGCAGCCCCCTGAGGCGGAGTCGGCGCTGAAGGCTTCCGAGGCCAAGGCCGAGGCTGCCAAGGGGGCCGACGCAACCATGCGCCAGGCCCTCATCGAGCTCGGCGAGGGTATCGCGCCCGGTAACCAGCAGAAGACCGACCTGATGCACCCGAGGGTGAAGGCTTCCGGCGGTACCGACTGGGCCGACACGATGGTGAAGGCCCTCGGCGGCGCCCAGGGCTACAAGGGCATCCTCGCCGGCGGCACGATCGCCGTGAACGTCCCCCTGAACCCGGACCCGGTTCGCATCGACGTCCCGGTGCTGTCGCTTCGGCAGCTGATCCCGACGGTGCGGAACACCACGGGCCGGTTCGCGTACCTGCGGCAGACGGTCCGCACGAACAACGCCGCGGTCGTCGCCGCCGGCGCGCTGAAGCCGACGTCGGTGTACACGCTGGCTCGTGTCGACGACCGGGTGCGGACGATCGCGCACCTGTCGGAGCCGATCGCCAAGCAGGATCTCGACGACATCGGCATGCTCCGGCAGTTCATCGACCAGGAGATGCGCCTCGGCCTCGACGTCGCCCTCGAGGAGGAGATCCTCGAAGGGTCCGGGTCGGGCGAGCACATGACCGGCATGGCGAACGTGTCCGGGTCGCAGTCGCAGGCCTTCGTCACGGACATCCTGACGACCGCCCGTAAGGCGGTGACGAGGCTCGAGCGGTACGGCTACCTGGCTCGCGCCGGGTTCGTGATGACGCCGGAGGACTGGGAGGCGTTCGAGCTCCTGCAGGACAACGAGGGCCGGTTCTACTACAACGGTCCGGCCGGACCCGCGGTGAACGCCGCCAGCCGTCGCCTGTGGGGCGTTCCGGTGGTCGTCTCGGACGCTGCGACGACCGGCACGGCGCACCTGGCGGACTTCTCCCAGATGCGGCTGCAGGTCCGCCAGGAAGGCGTCCTGGACTGGTCGGAGAACATCTACCGGCCGGACGCACTCGGCGAGGACGTGGGCGCCTCGGACTTCCAGCGGAACCTCGTCACGTTCCGCTTCGAGGGCCGGTTCGGTCTGGAGATCCTCCGCCCGTCCGCGATCGTCGAAATCGACCTGACCGCGTAGCCCCGAGACCGGTGCGCCTTCCTGGGCACGCGCCGCGCAGCGCCCGTCCCAGCTTCGGCCGGGGCGGGCGCTGCGACGTTTGGGGTCGGGGTATGGCCTGCTACTCGGGGCAGTCGACCGGCTCGCCCTCAACGGTGAAGTGGACGGGCGGCTGCGGCAGCCCAGTGACGGGGTGCGTAAGCTCCGCCACCGGACGCCGACAGTCGGGGCAGAACGACGTCGTGCGGGCTCCGTCGTGAGACATGTAGTCCTCCTGATAGTTGTTGTCAGTACCAGTGGACGGTCACGGGTCCCCCGCGCAAAGCCTCCTAAGGATCCTTGGGGTGTCGCCCGCGATCGATGGCGGGAACGCAGAAAGGGGCCCGCGGCGTACTGCCGCAGGCCCCTCGGCTGTGCTGTCAGAAGGTGTCAGGGCGCCTGTCAGACGGCCCTGACACCCGCTCCCGCCTAAGGGTTTGGGTGTCAGGGCCGTCTGACGCGTCAGAGAGTGTCAGGGGTGTCAGGCGTCGGCCATGGCGGGGACGATCCGGTACCGTCCGGGCTTCGACGTCTCGGCGATCCGGCCTTCCTGGAGGAGCCGCTGCAGCTCTCCGGACACCCATCCGCGCTTCCGGCCGAGCCGGTCGCCGTGCTTCAGGATGTCGACCGGACCGATCACCATGGTGCCTTCGCTCTCGTACTCGGCGAGGATCTCCTCGAGGACGGCGCGAGCCTGGTCGGCGTTGAGGTCCCGGCCTTCCAGCTGACCGAAGACGACGTTTTCCTCCCCGGCCTGCGCGGCTGGCAGCTCCTCGTTCGGGTCGATATCGCGATCCTCGTCGTCCAGGCGGCTCACGTTCGTCTCCTCGTCGTCGTCGCCAGGCTCGGGGTTCTCCTCCTGGTGCCGGGCGCGCTCTGTGTACGCCTTACCCACGGCCGAGGCTGCCGCACCAGCGGTGACGGGGTCGACCTGGGCGCCGTTGCGGGCCGCCCAGTTGGCGACGGTCTCCATGAGGGAGCTGGCGGTCGGCGTGAACCAGCGGGTCCGGCCGGGACTGGAGTAGCGGGCCTCCTCGACTCCGGGGGTGACCAGGTAGCAGTAGCCGGGCCGGCGGTTGGACCAGCGTTCGGGGGCGGCCCCGGCATCGACGACCGTGTCGGGGAGCATGAAGCCGGCCGCGGTCGCGTTCGGTACGCCGAAGCACAGCCTGGTGCCGAGGGCGTCACGGGTGGTGGTGCTGATCTGGTCGTGGCTGGGCCGCTGCAGGGAGACGACCAGGGCGACACCCGCGGCGCGGGCCAGGTTGGCGATGTTGTTGAAGGCGTCGTCGCCGAGGACGGACAGGGACGCTCCGGCCTCTTCGAACCAGCTGACCAGGAACGGCATGCCGGGGCAGCCGCAGGCGGTGCCGTCGGTGCGGCAGCTGTGGGCGGGGTCGTTCTGGACGTCGGCGGCGGCGCGCGTCCACTGCCGGTAGCGGTGGGCTCCAAGCCAGCTGGTCCGGGCGGGAATGATGGCGAGAACGGCTTCGACCATGGTCTCGGTGCCGGTCGCGTCGGTTGCCCAGTCCATGCCGGGCAGCAGGTCACGGAAGTCCTGGAAGCCCTTGGGGTCGTTGAGCCAGAGGACGACGTCGGTGCGGGACAGGATCTCGGTCATCAGGTTCAGGGCGCCGTCGCCCTTGCCGGCCCCGGTCATTCCGGCGATGAGGACGTGGGTGGCGTTGCGGCTGGCTTCCGGGTCTCCGGGGAGCCACAGCTGTAGGGGCTGTCCGTCGTCGTACACGCCCAGGCGCAGGGCGTCGGTGATGGATCCGCCGGGCAGGGACGGGCCTACCTCCTCCCAGCGGACGGTGTCGGCCAGCATGTCGAGGGGGACGATGACCAGCTCGCCGCGGCGGGCCGAGTCGGGGTCGGGCAGGTAGCGGACCGCGGTCGCCGGGATGTCCAGGGCGGACGCGACGTTGACGAGGGCCTTGTTCATGTCGTCGTTGGTCTGGGTTCCGGGCTCGAGGGCGATCGGGACGGTGACCCGGTTCGGCTCCACCTTGGCGGCGCCCATCCTGGCTTTGGCCAGGCCGATCTTCTCCAGCAGCCCGCCGTCGGATGCCTTCGCCTTGGCGCCGTCCGGGTCCCGCCGCATGATTTGGCGGATGTTCCACGACAGGGCGGTGACGATCCCGCCCACGAACAGCATGTCGAAGCTGGGCCCGAAGATGGCCGCCGAGGTGAACCAGGACGATCCGGCGGCCACGGTGATGGCCGAGTGCAGCCGGCGCTCCTTGCCGGTCATGCGGGCTGCCCACCAGGTGGAGCCGGTCAGGGCCACGGAGCCGAGGGTGAGGAGCACCCCCATGCCTGCGTCATCGGACCACACCGCGTTGGCCGCGAGGCCCGAGGCGCCTACCGCCCCGACTCCGAGCCACGGCGGCAGGTAGGGCTTGGCGCGGTGCAGCAGATAGCCCTTGATGCCGCCTCCGTCCGAGCTGCCCTTCAGCTGGTCCTCGTGACGCTGTTCGATGTCCTTGCCGGTCATGGGGGTGCCTCCTCTCAGTACTGGAACGGGCGGGACTGGGCCGGACGCTGTGCGGGCCGGGCGGTGATGATGTCGGCGTACTCCCGCTGGAACGCGGCGTAGGTCGCGGCGGCGTTCGAGGCCGCGTCGGCGAGGGACTCGCCGGCCTTCTTCAGCTTCCGGGCGATCCGCCGGGCCCGGATCTTGTGCTGGATGATGTTGTCCTGCGGGGTGCCCTTGGCCTGCGACAGGGCGGCCTGCAGGATCTCCGCGGCGACCATGACCTCGATGGAGGCGTGGACGGCGAAGGCCCGCAGGCTGTTGCAGTAGTTCCGCAGTTCGGCGGCGGATCCGAACTCGGGGTCGGGGAGCATGAACTGAGACCGTCCCTGGCCGCCGGCGCCCCCGTGGCTTCCGGTGGTGGTGGTCCGGGTGGAGTTGACGTTGAGGTTCGGGCCGAGATTGAACGTGGGCCCGTGCTTGGTCTTGCTGGTGCCGCCCTTGGTCTGAGGGTTCGACCGCGGCGTGCTGCTCGTGCGCTGCCCGTTGATCGGCATCCGGTGGTCCTCCGGCTGTAGCGGACTGGGCTGATCCCGGTCCCCACCACCCCCGACAGGCGGACGACCTCCGTCACGGATTTCGTCACCTGCCGCGGGCGGAAGGGGTCGGGGTCTACCGCTGGCCCTTCTCCCAGGCAGCGTCGCGGGCGTCCATCTCGTCGTTGAAGGCGTCGTACTCGGCCTGGTCCATGGCCTCGTAGTCGGCGTGCATCTGCTCCATCTCCGCCATGCGGCGGTGGTAGGCGTCCATCTCTTCGGTCGGTTCGGGCATGGCTGTGCTCCTCAGGTGGTGTGGGTGGGTGAGGGTTTACCTGTAGGCGGCGCGGTCGAGCTTGTTCCGCTCCCGCCGCACCGTCGCCTCGACGGACGCGACCTTGGCCGCGGGGAGCTGAGCCAGGATCGCCTCGACGGCTTCCTGCCGGGAGGCTCCGGCGGTCAGCTCGACGCGGGCCAGGTGCGAGATGTTCGCCTCGGGTTCGGGGTGTTCGCGAACCGTGTTCGCCCTGTTCAAAGCCGGTTCGGGGCGCTCCGAAGCGTCCTCGTGTTCGCGGACCTGTTCGGCCGTGATCGCATCCGCGCTGCCGCGAAAGTGATCGAGCCCGGCGAGTTCGTTCAGGTCTCGCTCGGCGGCCAGGAGTTCCAGGCGGGCGGCGACTTCCGCTTTCGCGGCCTGCCGGCGTACTCCGGCGATGGCGAGCTTGGCGTTCGCCTTCGACATCTCCGCGGCGACCCACTGGGAGTCGGCCGGCGACAGGTCCTTGTCGATGTGCCTGAACACGGCCCACCACAGAACCTTGGCCACGATGGACACGGCCGCGCCGACCGCTGCCATCTGCCAGCCGCCGGCCATCATTCCTTCGAGGAAGATGGCAGCCGCGGCGACCAGGGCCAGAACCCATCCGACCTTGCGGGGGAACTCCCGCTTCGTCTCATCGAAGCGGGCCAGCCATTCCAGGACCAGGA
Organism: Streptomyces sp. NPDC006512; assembly: GCF_040611935.1. Taxonomy (NCBI): domain Bacteria; kingdom Bacillati; phylum Actinomycetota; class Actinomycetes; order Kitasatosporales; family Streptomycetaceae; genus Streptomyces; species Streptomyces sp. NPDC006512. The sequence goes on from NZ_JBEXPG010000005.1 coordinate 140,798, forward strand.
CGGCCAGCCAGGCGACGTCGAACACGACGCCGGCCATGTAGCCGACTCCACCGCCGAGCAGCGTGCCGATGCTGTGCGTCGACCAGACGATCGCTACGAGGGTGAGCACCAGGACCAGGACGGACACCCCGATCAGAGCGGCGCGGTCCTTGTCCATCGGCGGCTTCGGCGTGCGGACCGTGTACGGCTGGGACACCTGGTTCGTGGTGCCGTCGATGGTGCGGTCGACAAGCCGGTGCCGGATCTCGTTGATGAACTTCATGGTCTTCAGCTCCCTTCGGGACGCGGCATGGCCCGGCAGGTCTCGGCGTGGGACTGGGCCCAGGTTCGGGCCTTCTCGTCGCCCGCTCCGGGGTCGTGTTCTTCGGTGAACGTGCCGTCGAAGTGGCTTCCGGAGGCGATCCAGTGGCCGAACTCCTGCGAGGCGGGGCATCCCCCGCAGGCGGCGAGCGTGACGAACGGCTCGGGCGGGTTCAGTGCGTTGAGTCGGTACGTCAGGTCGACGGTGGCCCCGCCAACGGTCAGGTAGCGGGCGATGACCCCTTCGGGCCAGGCGCCGGGCTCGTCGGGCCGGCCGCTGGGCGGGAAGGGGTAGACAAGATCGCGGCTCATTCGGTGACTCCTTCGGCTACGCGCACCACGCGGTGGGCGGCCAGGTTGGCGCCGTGCCGGTCATGGGCACGGTTCGCGGTGATCAGGGCGGCCATCAGGGCCGGAACGCTGGGGAGGGGCCGGGCCGACCGGCCGAGGGAACGCAGCGCGGCGTTCTCCGTCGGCCGGCGGATCGGCCAGTGCGAGGTCACTCGCCGTCCTGCGGTTCGATCGGGTCGGAGCCGCCCTGACCGCACCAGTCGCAGGCGGTGGGCTGCTCGGCGCTGGCCGCTGCGGTCTCGAAAGCGAGGCGTGCGGCCAGCTGGTAGGCGGGGAGGCTGCGGCGGGAGGGGTTCGCCGGGTCCGCGAGGATGTCGAGGATGCGGGAGGCGAGGCCTTCGGCGCGGTGCTCCTCGGTGATCGCGAGGGCCGGTGCGGGGGCGCTCACAGCGTCTCCTGGAGGGCCTGCAGCCGGTCCCGCACGGGCAGCAGACCGAACAGGGCGTGGGAGGTGATGGCCGCGGCCAGGTCCCCGAGGCCGGCGGGGTCGAACTCGTGGTGCTCGCCCTCGATCTCGACCGCCACCGTCACCCCCCGGCCGGCGTGCTCGGCGAACGGGTACTGCGACAGGAACGCCGTCAGGAACGACACCCGGCCATAGCCCGGGACGTCCACGGATGCGGCGTGCTCGACGCCCTGGTGGTGGATGTCCGCCCGGTGCACGTCGTCGCGGTGCGCCTTCACGCACCAGGACGGCTCCGGCAGATCGACCACACCGTGGTCCACCGTCCGCACCGACACGATCCGCGCGGCGCTCACAGCTCCACCCGGTTCTGCGCGCGGAGCTCGACGAGCTGGGCGTGGACAGCGCGCATCTGCTTCAGCTGCGCCTCGAGGCCGAGGATGACCGTTGCAAGGCCGTCCGGGTCGAGGGGCTCGATGAACGAGTCCTCCATGACCTCGACCGCGGCGTGCGGGACGCGCTTCGCGAGGTTCGTGTCGAACGGGTCCTGCCGGATGCTCGCGGCCAGTAGGCGGACCTCGTCGGCCGGCTTTCCGCCCGTCGACACGGGCAGCCATACGTCGTCGGTCTCGGCGGTCATGCACCAGACGTCCTCGGCGACGACGCCCAGGGCGATCTCACGCTCGTGGGAGACGACGCAGCCGGGGAGGCAGGTCACCTCGTGCCGGAACCCGGTGCGGCGGTCGACGAACGACCAGGAGCGCGGGGCCGGCTCGGCGACGAGCTGGGCAGCGAGGGGGAACTGCGCGTCGACGGAGGCCTGCGCAGCCTTGGTTTCGAGGGCCTCCCGGTCGCGGCCCGTGGGCTGGGTCGGGACGGCGGACAGCTTCGGCTCCGGACGGAACATCCGGGGCAGGTCTGCGGGTACGGTGTTGGACATGGTTCGACTCCCTTTGCAGAGGGGTTCGGATCGCAGGCCCCGTCTGGTGTTGACGCACCGGGCGGGGCCGTCCTCGTTTCCGAGGAGCGATGTCTCTATGTAACACCATCTGATGCTGGATAGCAACACACCCGCTGTGAAGCGTAATCGCATGAGCGCCCCTGATCGTCTACCGGAGGGTCTCAGCGTGACGCCGCAATGACGCCTCGCGCGGCGTCTCCAAGGGCGTCATAGCGGCGACAGACGGGGCGTCATATCGGTGTCATAACTGGCAGTTGAGGACTACCGTGAACGGATGAACACACCAAACTCGACTCTTCGGGCGGTGCGCATGGGCCTGCTCATGAGTCAAGACGACTTCGCCCGAGCGATCAGAGAGTCTGGTCTGCGAGCAGGGCAACCCAACGAAGCGAACAAGCGGCTCGTTCAGCGCTGGGAGGCAGGCGTCATTGCGGCCCCGAGGCCGCTGTACGCTCGCGCGCTCGAGTCCGTGACGGGCCTTCCCATCGAGTCCCTGGGGTTCTCGGCAGCCCTCCCCCTGGCCCGTCTCAGCTCAGACGGCAACGGCGGCCACGACATCGAAGCCGCTCCGGCTGGCGCTGCCGAGGGCGTCGCCTCCCCTGCGGCCGGCCCAACTCCTCAGGTGGCCCCTCGGGCCAACTACTCCGGCGTCTGGCTCTCCCGGTACGAGTTCTACTCGAGCGGCCGCGACTCCAGCCTCATCGGACAGCACTTCGTCATCGTCCTGCAGCACGGCAACCGGCTCACCGTGCGGTCCCTGCCGAACGGCTCCTCTAACCCCGCGTCGCCCCTGACGATGGACCTGACTGTCGATGGCAGCGTCGTGACCGGCACCTGGGTGGAGCAGACAGCCGAGGACGGCTACTACCGCGGCGCCCGCTATCACGGCGCAGTGCAGATGCTCGTGGAGCCCACCGGGCGGCGCATGGCGGGCAAGTGGATCGGCTTCGGTAAGGACATGGACATCAACACCGGCCCCTGGGAGTTGGTGTTCCGCGACGCCTCCACCACGCAGGCAACGCTCAACCAGTACAACGTGCCCCCCACGTAGCAGTACACATCCCGTACACACGGTGACAGGAGACGAGCGAATACCAGCTGACACCAGCTGATACGAAACCTGCAGGTCAGAAGCCCATTCACCCAACTGCGCAGGTGGCGCAAGTCAATTGAACGGACTCCTAAAGCGGGTGTCGCAGGTTCGAATCCTGCCGGGGGCACCAGGGACGACGGCCCGGAGCGATCGTGCTCCGGGCCGTTTGACGTCGCCCTCCGACAGCGCCGGGGGCACATCGGTGGCTCAGTGGCCGACGGCTGCTTTCGCTGCCACGATGAGCAGCACGAACAGCAGGTTGACCAGGCCCTCGACGGTCGCCTGGGTGCGGGACGCGCCGGCGTTCAGGGCTCCGAACAGGGCCCAGGTGAACTGCTGCACCCCCGTCACGGCCAGGGCGAGCCACGCCGTGCCGCTCAGCCCCAGTCCCAGGAGCGGGCTCACCGCCACTGCCGCCGCCGGCAGTACGGCCGCCTCGATGATGGGCAGCTCGCGCCGTCCGGTCCCCCGGACCTCGGCCCAGCCGACGGACCGGCCGACGAGCCGTTCGGCGGCGAGGTTCGCGTAGACGTGGGCCGCCCAGAAGACCGCGCCCGTCACGAGGAGCAGCACGATGAGCTGGAGGCGCGGGAAGGCACCGACCGCGCTGGCCGTGGCGATCACCGAAGCCGCGAGGAGCGATCCGTAGACCGCGCCCGCGTGCTCCGTCCGCGAGGCCGTCCCGGTGTGGTCGGATCGGCGGGGCCATCGGAAGAGGCGGTGCACCCGTCCAACCTATAGACCGCGGGCCGCCGTCGGCCGCACCACACGCTGAGGCGGTGCCGGGACGACGACGGCCCTCCCGGCAGGAGCCGGGAGGGCCGGTCACGTCATGGGCCGGGGCAGTGCGCGGCCGTCAGCTCAGGCCTCTGCTGCGCTCGCCGATCCGGTCGCCCTGGGGAGTTCCGGCCCGCTTGAGGGCCGCCTTGGTGTGCGCCCCGCCCTTGACCTTGCTCCGGACCGGACCGTCGAAGCCGTGACCGGCCGTGCGGGGCAGCTGGACCTGTTCCGTCGCCTTCGCGATCGCGGCCTGGACGTCCTGCTTCTGCTCTTTGCTCATCCCGTCGTCAACTCCCTCGGGAAGCACCCAATCGGACTACTCGGATCGTATGCAGATATACGGAGCAATGCACCCGGAGCAGGACGTAAAGAAATCCCTTGCAGCAAGAATGACGGCTCAGGGCGCCGTCGGGGCCGCCGGCGGCGACGGCCGCTCCGGGGTCCCCAGGGTGGCGCGGACCAGCTCCTCCGGGCAGGGCGTTCCCCGGGGCAGCTGGTACTTCGCGGACACCCGGTACTCCCCCGCCACCGGGGCCAGCAGCTCCGTCCACACGTCCCCGGCGTCGTCGGGGGCCGCCTTGAAGAGGCACCCGGCGGTGTTCGCGTACTCCTTCGGCTTCGCGGAGGCGCCCCGCGCCTTCGAGGAGAACGTCTCCTGCGGGGGCAGGACCGCCTTGCCCTCGGAGTCCACCAGGCCCAGCCACGGCGAGTGCGGGATGCGCACCAGCACCCGGCCGCGCCGCTTCACGTCGATGACCAGCTGGTCGGCGCCCGCCCGCACCACCGTCGCGGGTCCGGCCACCAGGCTCGTGGGGTCCTGCACCTCGAACAGCCGCCAGTTATCGTCGCCCCACACCTGCCGCAGGTACGGCAGGCCCCCGCGCACGAGCTTCGCCTCGTCCTCCCCGCCCGAGTCGGGTTTGCCGGCGGGCAGGACCACGTAGTGCACGGCCCAGCGTTCGAGCCAGGCCCGGTAGTTCTCGGCGGTGAGGGTGTCGTCGTAGAAGAGCGGGTTGCGCTCCAGGTCGGCCTGCCGGTTCCAGCCGCGCGCCAGGTTCACGTACGAGGGGAAGGCCGAGGATTCGCGGTGGCTGCTGGCCGGGACCACCTCGACCCGGCCGCGGTCGGCGTCCGCCTTCTTCAGGCGGTCGACGAGCGGGGCCAGCTCGCGGTTCCAGGCGGCCACCGGGGTGGTGCGGACGATGTCGGTGACGCTGTTGGTGGTGATCCATACGGTGAGCCCCGCGAACCCGAGCAGCACCAGGCGCCGGCGCCGCGAGCGCGGGGCGGTGTGCGGGACGGCGGCGAGGAACACCGCGCCGCCGAACAGCATGACCAGCCGGGTGACGTTCGAACCGACCTGGGAGTCGATCGCCCAGGTCAGGAACACGCCGAGGGCGTAGACGGCGGAGGCGATCCGGACGGTCTTCCACCGCGCGGGCACGAGGAAGACGAGGGCCAGGCCGAACACGAAGGGCAGCCAGGCGGAACCCAGCTTCATCGGCTGCGTCCCGGAGAAGGGGAACAGCCACGCCGACAGCCCGACGACGGCCACCGGGGCCAGCCCGAGGGCGTACGCGCCGGGCCGCCGCCGGCTCAGGAACAGCGCGGCGGCGATCACCCCGAGGAACAGGCCCGCGACCGGGCTCGCGGCGGTGGCCAGCCCGGCGAGCGGTGCGGCGACGGCGGCCTTGGCCCAGCGCCGCCGGGCCCACCGGCGGGGCCAGCAGAAGACGGCGGCGACGGCCCCGAGCGCGAACAGCACGCCGAGGCCGAAGGTGACCCGGCCGGACAGGGCGTTGCACAGCAGCCCGTAGACCCCGGCCAGGGCCGGCCACAGGGGGCGCCGGACGGCGCCGCGGCAGCGGGTGAGGATCAGCGCGAGGAGCCCGGCCGAGGCCGTCCCGGCGATCATCATCGTGGTCCGGACGCCGATCATGTGCATGACGTACGGGGACACCACGCTGTACGAGACCGGGTGCATGCCCCCGTACCAGGCCAGGTTGTACGCGGTGTCGGGGTGGCGGCCGACGAACTCGGCCCACGCGTCCTGCGCGGCCAGGTCGCCGCCGCTGTTGGCGAAGGTGAAGAACCAGACGACGTGCAGGACGGCGGCGAGCGCGGTGGCGACGGCCACCGGATGCCGGTGCGCCCGGCCGAGCAGGCGGGCCCCTATGCCCTCGGGCCCTGCGGGCACCGACGACTGCTCCCCGGCCCCGGAGGCCGCGGACGGCTGCTCCCCGGCCCCGGGGGAGCCGGACGCGCCCGAGGACCCGGACGGTGCCGACGGCGCGGCGAGGCCGCCCGGCCGGCCCGACTGCTCGGAGGACCCGGACTGCTGGTGCTGCTCAGCGGTGGTCACTGATGACGCTCTCTCCCGACACGACACGGCACGGCGCGCGAGCCCCGTCCCGGTCCCCTAGACGCGCCGCGGCGCCCCGGGGTTGCCCGGGGCGCCGCGGCGCAGCAGCGGTCAGCCGACGCGGACCAGCTTGCTGCCGATGCCCGGCGCGGCCAGCTCGGTCTTGAGCGCCACGGGCACCTTCACCTGACTGGCTCCCTCGCCGACGGTCAGCACGCCGACCTCGGTCCCGGCCTTGGCGGTTTCGGGGAGCTTGGCGCCCCCGTCACCCAGCTTGATGTCCACGGTCAGCGAGGACCAGCCGACCGCCTGGACGTCGGCCGTGGCGACGACCGGGGTCCGGCCGCCGAGGCCGTCGTCGACGTACCCGACGACTTCGCCCTTCTTGACGACGGTCGCGCCTTCGAGGGACTTCTGGGTGGCGACCAGCAGGGTCCGGCTCGCCGCGATGACGCTGTCGATGATCGGCGGCTTGTGCTGTCCGAGGACCGCTCCGACGATCAGCTGGTTGGTGCCGCCGATCTTCTTCTGGGCGGCGAACAGGAGGTTTCCGCCGGCCTTGGTCGTCGTACCGGTCTTGATGCCGAGCGAGTCGTTGTACGGGACCAGGCGGTTCCAGTTGGGCCAGGTCTTGCCGGACGGGTCGACCCAGCTGGGCTTGCTGGTGATCTCGATCAGGGCCGGGATCTCGACGATCTTCAGACCCAGCTTGACCTGGTCCTCGGCGGTGCTGACCGTGGTCGCGTCGAGGCCCGACGGGTCCGTGTACGTGGTGTTGGTCATGCCGAGTTCCTTGGCGGTGTCGTTCATCTTCTTGACGAACGCCTCCTGGGAACCGGAGTCCCAGCGCGCGAGGAGCCGCGCGATGTTGTTGGCCGACGGGATCATGAGGGCGGCGACGGCGTCGTACTCCGAGATCTTGTCGCCCTCCTTGACCGTGTTGAGGGTCGACTCGTTGTCGGACTTGTCCTTCTGGCCCTCGGTCTCGGCGGTCTTGTCGACGTCGATCATCGCGCCCTTCTCACCCTTCTTGAAGGGGTGGTCGCGCAGGATGATGTACGCCGTCATCGACTTGGTGACGCTGGCGATCGGCACGGGCTTCTGCTCGCCGGACGAGCCGATCGTGCCGAGGCCGGCGGCGGCCATGGAGGCCTGCCCCTCGGTGGGCCAGGGCAGCTCGGGCTTCCCGCCGGGGAAGGCGTACGTGGCCTTCGCGGTCATCGCGAGCTTCGGAGCGGGCAGCGGGCGCACCAGCTGCACGACGGCGAGGACGACGGCCAGCAGCAGCACGACCGGGGCGTAGATCTTGAACCGCCGGACCGCGGTGCGCAGCGGGCTGGGCGGCGGGGGCGGGTTGTTCGTCAGGTCCGCCAGCATGTCCAGCGGCGGCCTCGGCGGCAGCGGCTGCTGCGTGGTGCGCTCGCTGGGGTCGAGCCGGTTCGCGGCGGGCCCCGGGGGGGCCGGGGGTGCGGGTGCGGGCGCGGGCTTCGGCGGGGCGGGGGCGTCACCGCGCAGCGGTACGAAGGTGCTGGACTGGCGCTCCCCCGCCTTCGGGGTGTCACCGGCCGGAGCCGGGGCGGGGGCGGGGGCCGGGGCGGTGCCCGGCTTCACGGCCCGGAAGACGGCGGTGCGCTCGCTGTCGGAGCCCGTGTCCTGGCCGTCCTTCTTGGCGCCCGGGGTACTCGGGCGGCCCTGACCGTCCTGGCCGTCCCGGCCGCCTTCCTTGCCCTTCGCGCCGGTCGCGGGCCCGGAGCCTGCGGCGGAGGGGCGCTTGGGAAGGCCCGGAGCGCCGGTGGCCGGCTTGCCGGGAGCGGCGGGGGCCGCATCCGGCTTCACCGCACGGAACACCGCGGTCCGCTCACTGTCGGACTCGGCGTCCTTCGGAGCCTTCGCGGGCGCGGAGGGAGCGGAGGGCGCGGAGTCGGCCTTCACGGCCCGGAACACGGCGGTACGGCTGTCCTGGCCGTCCTCCGCCCGGTCCTCAGCGCCCTTCGCGGACCCGGAGCCCTCGGAAGGCCGCTTCGGACCGCCGGGGGCACCGGGAGCGTCGGACGCGGGCTTGCCGGGAGCCTCGGAAGCGGAGGTGCCCGGGATGCGCGGAGCGGCGGAAGCGGGCTCGTCGCCGGTGTCCGGGGCCTCGGAAGAGGTCTTGCCGGGGGCGCCCGGAGAGCCCGGGGCGGGCTTCGCCGGGGCGTCGGGAGCCGCATCCGGCCGTACTGTGCGGAACACCGCGGTCCGCTCACTGTCGGGCACGGACGCGGGCTTGGCCGGGGCGTCGGGGGCGCCCGGAGAGCCCGGGGCGGGCTTCGCCGGGGCGTCGGGAGCCGCATCCGGCCGTACCGTGCGGAACACCGCGGTCCGCTCGCTGTCGGGGGCAGCGGGCTTCTGCTCGGGCTTGACCACCCCGAAGGCCGTGGTGCGGGAATCCGCGCCCGGCTTCTTCCCCTCGTCCCGGGCCGGACCGGAACCGGAAGCGGAACCAGGAGCGGATCCGGAACCGGAGCCAGAACCGGGCTTGACCACGCCGAACGCCGTCACCTCGGGCTTGTCCGACCCGGCCGGCGCGTCCACCGAAGCGGAATCCGGCTTCACGGCACGGAACACCGCCGTGCGCTCACTCTCGACCGCCCGGGACTCCCCGGCCCGCTCCCCATCCGCCTCGGCCGGACCGGACTTCGCAGCCCCGGTCTCCTCGGCGGGCTTCCCCGCACCCCGCGGGTCCCGCACCGGACCAGAAGCGGAACCAGAACCGGAACCTGATCCGGAGCCAGAACCGGGCTTGACCACGCCGAACGCCGTCACCTCGGGCTTGTCCGACCCGGCCGGCGCGTCCACCGAAGCGGAATCCGGCTTCACGGCACGGAACACCGCCGTGCGCTCACTCTCGACCGCCCGGGACTCCCCGGCCCGCTTCCCATCCGCCTCGGCCGGACCGGACTTTGCAGCCCCGGTCTCCTCGGCGGGCTTCCCCGCACTCCGCGGGTCCCGCGCCGGACCAGAAGCGGAACCAGTATCAGCACCGGAATCAGAACCGGAACCGGACTTCGCTACGCCGAAAGCCGTCACGGCCGGCTCGTCCGACCCGCCCGGCTCCTCACCGGAAGCGGAATCCGGCTTCTGCTCCGCGTCCGCCGGCGAGGCCTGCCGTACGACCCCGGAGGGCTTGGTGCGCCCGGCCGGGGAGTCCACCCGACCGGGGGACGGTTCCGCAGCGGTGACGGCTTCGAACGCCTCGGTCTCGGCGCCCGCGTCCGCACCCGCGTCCGCACCCGTGTCCGCGCCCGCCTTCCCGCCGGACGCGGCCGGCTCGGCCGTGGCGACCCAGGCCGCGACGGCCTCCTTCAGGGGGTCGCGCGGCTGGAACACCGAGAGCCTCGGATCCCGCTCCGCGGAGGAGGACTCCGCCGCCCCCGACGCTCCTTCATCTACCGACTTGTCGGGGGACTCGCCCGCCACCGTTCCTCCTCGATCGCCGTCCGGTCACTGTCCGAACCGTCTAACAGTGTCCCGTCTAGGGGGCATCGCCCCCGTGCTAGACGAGAACGACATAGCTGCGGGTTCCCGCACAAAGCGGCCACGCGCTCTCGACAGATGAATGTGAGAGGCGTCACCCTGTCACTCATCCACGCGGGGAGGCATGGATGGGCAGGAGCCGCAGAACAATTCCGGAGGAGCTTCTGCTGCTCGCCTTGGACCCGACCACGGGAACCACGGCGCAGCCGCAGTCGCTCGACCTCGGCCTGGCCGGGGCACAGCTAGTGGAGCTGGCTCTGGCAGGACGGATAGCCCCTGATGGGGATCGTATCGCCGTGGTGATGCCACGGCCGACAGGAGATCCGACTCTGGACTCCGCACTGGAACTGCTGCGCAGGCGCGGCAGCCCGGTACGGGCCGTCCACTGGATCGGCGGACCCCGGCTGGGGCTCCGCCAGATTTACCTCGCTCATCTGGAGCGCTGCGGCATGGTCCATGCCGTCGCGGGACAAATGTGCGGGGTGCTGCCGACGACTCGCTACCAGGCGACCGACACGGCGATCAGCCGGGAGATCCGTGCCCGGCTCGACAGTGCGATCCGCACCGGTGTACCGCCGGACCCGCGGACCGCGGCGCTCGCCGCTCTGGCCCACGCGGTCGGACTCGGCAAGCACCTGTACCCCGGCAACGAGGGGCGGTCGTCCAGGTCCCGGCTGCGGGACCTGATCCGGCACGACCCGATGGGCGGACTCGTGGCGCACGCCGTGATGGACGTCCAGAACGGTGTGGCCGCCCAGCCACGCCGCGACCGTGCTCCGGCTCCGCCGGCCGCCCGGCCGCCGGCGAACGGCGGCGTACCGCTGCAACCGCGCCGGACGGGTGCGATGGCACGGGTGGCCGCGCACTGAACGGCGGCGACAGCGGCACCGGGCACGAACCGTAGGACACGTACGACCCGTAGGACCACGCACGAAAACCCGTAGTGCCCGCGACACCCCTTGACCCATCGCGGGGACTACTGCCGCACCGCTCCACCGCATTGTCAGCGCCTCGGCCGGTAGTCCCCCAAAGACCCGGTCCGCAGGACGCCTTCGCGCGGGGTGGCGGGGCCGGACCACCGGCCCCGCCAGCCCGCGCGTCCGCATTTCCGGCCCGTTCGCCAGCGGCGTCGCGCCTTTCGGTGGCAGTCTGCTGAACACCAGACACACAGAGAGAGGTGCCGACCCGTGGCGTCCAATGTCAATCCCACCGTCCGACGCCGCCGACTGGGCATGGAATTGCGCAAACTCCGCGAGGACAAGGGCATGACGGCCGAACAGGTCGCCGAACGCCTCCTCGTCTCCCAGTCGAAGATCAGCCGGCTGGAGAACGGCCGCAGGTCCATCAGCCAGCGCGACGTCCGCGACCTGTGCGAGGTGTACGAGGTCGAGGACCCGCGGCTCGTCGACTCGCTCATGCAGATGGCGAAGGACTCCCGCCAGCAGGGCTGGTGGCACGCCTTCGGCGACATCCCGTACAGCGTCTACATCGGTCTGGAGACGGACGCGGCCAGCCTGCGCACCTACGAGCCGCAGATGGTCCCCGGGCTGCTCCAGACGCCCGAGTACGCGCAGGCCCTGATCCGCGGCGCCCTGCCCGAGACGGCGCCCGCCGACGTGGAGAAGCGCGTCCAGGTCCGGATGCACCGGCAGAAGCGGCTGTCGGAGACGGACAACAACAACCCCGAGGTCGGGCCGCTGCGGCTGTGGGCGGTGATCGACGAGGCCGCGCTGCGCCGGCACGTCGGCGACCCGCAGTTGATGGTGCGGCAGCTGGAGTACTTGATAGAGCAGTCGGAGCAGCCGTACATCACGGTGCAGGTGATGCCCTTCTCGATGGGCGCGCACCCCGGCGTGAACGGCCAGTACGCCATTCTGGAATTCCCGGACGCCTCGGACTCGACGGTGGTCTACATCGAGGGCGTGACGAGCGACCTGTACCTGGAGAAGGCCAACGACGTTCAGAAGTACAGCGTGATGTACGAGCACCTGCGCGCCCAGGCGCTCAATGTCGAGCAGACCCGGCAGTTCATCTCGGAGATCATCGGCCACTACGCCGTCAAAGCGGGGTAGCGGGGCCCGAAACACCCGTGACCGAGGTGGCGGAAGTGGCAGGGGATGACGGAGGGCCCGGTACGGTACACCGTCCATCCCCGGCCACAGAAGGCCTGAATGGAATATGCCACCCGGTCGAGTGAATGCCTCCTTCACCCCTCGGGAGGTGCGGGTAGCGTCGATCACGTCAGCCGGGGAATTGGCTGGCACGACACCGGAACTACTCGCTGAACCGGAGAGAAACATGGCTATTCGTCAGGGCGCCACGGAAAACTGGACCAAGTCCTCGTACTCCGGCGGAAACGGCGCCTGCGTCGAGGTCAAGTCCCCCGTGGTCGAGTCCATCTCGGTCCGCGACTCGAAGGTGCAGGACGGTCCGTCCCTCACCTTCGCGCCGGGTTCCTGGACCTCCTTCGTCGCCGACGTCATCGAGGGCCGGCCGGGACGCCTCGTCTGAACCCCTCGGCATCCACTCCGACCGTTGTCCCCGTACCACTGACCAGAGCCCTCTCGACCGGCCCGCCGTCCTGGCCGAGGGGGCTCGGCCGTGCCCGCACGCACCCCTCGGCGGCACGGTCAGCCCGAACGGCTACCGGAGTTCATCGACGTACCGGTCGGTGCCCGGCACCGTGGGAACGAACGGGGCCACCAGCTCCACCCGGCCCAGCCCCGATTCCGCGACCTCCGCGTCCAGATCCCGGAAGCGGTCCCAGCAGGTCCGCGGGTCGGCCTCCAGGAACCACAGCAGCGTCAGCCGGCTGCCGACCCCCTCGACCTGCTTGACGTAGGTCATCCGGTCGCCGGGAAGCGGCGTCGGCTCGAAGACCGTCACCATCGCCGCAGGAGAACCGTTCAGCCGCTGCGGCAGGGCCCGCGAGCGCAGCCACTCCAACAGCTCCGCCCGCTGTCCGGGGCCCTCGGCGTCGACGACCTGGAGCACCAGCCCGGCGTACGGGTGGTCCAGGGCGTGGAAGTCCCGGGGGCCGGCGGCACCGTCGCGGTAGACGGTGGCCGCGTGGTCCTGGAAGGCGGTGAAGACGTGGGTGCGGTCGCGGTAGACGCGGCCGTCGCGGTTCAGCCGCTTGTTGATGCCGACGGTCCACTTCATGTGCTCGTCGTAGCGGCCCTCGGTCACCCAGTACGTCGAGAGGTAGCACCCGGCGGTCACGGGCTGGGCGACCGCCGACTTCTCCGGGTAGCGCAGCTCCTGGAGCTCCCGGGGGGCCACCCAGCGGCGGCCCGCGTACATCCACGGCATGGCCATGGCGCCGGCGTAGTAGTGGTCGTCCTCGTACCAGCGGTTGTACGCGAACTCGTGGCCCGGGTGCGGTTCCACCATGGTGATCAGCGCGTGTCCGGGCCGGACCCCGTAGGGGCCGACGGCCGCGAGCGCGGCGTAGTCATCGGCCCGGGTGCCCCGGCCGTCGCTCTCGTCCCGGTCTGCTGCTCGCTCGTCTGTGGTCATGGCACCGGTGTATCTGATGATGCGTCAGTTGGGGAGGGGGTGGGCGGCGTTCACCTGGCGGACGAGTAGGTGCCGTCTGCACCTTTCGCCGTTAGGCTGCGCCCACCCGCCGCCCGAAGGAGCCCCCATGAGCGCCCACGCCGAGCCCCGGCCCCTGCCCGCCTTCGCCGCCCGCGCCGTCTCGGTGGGCGGCTCGCCCGTACGGGAGATCCTGGCGCTCACCGAACGCCCCGGGGTGATCTCCTTCGCCGGCGGCCTCCCCGCCCCCGAACTCTTCGACACGGCCGGACTGCGCTCCTCCTACGCGGCCGCCCTCAGCGGCGCCACCAGCGCCCGGGCCCTCCAGTACTCCACCACCGAGGGAGCCCCCGAGCTCCGCGAGGCCGTGGCCGCCCGGGCCGGGGCGCGGGGCCTGGCCACCACCGCCGACGAGGTCCTGGTGACGACCGGTTCCCAGCAGGGGCTCGCCCTGCTGGCCGCCACGCTCCTGGAGCCCGGCGACACGGTGCTCGTCGAGAACCCCACCTACCTGGCGGCCCTCCAGTGCTTCGGCCTGGCGGGGGCCCGGGTCGTACCCGTCCCCTGCGACGGGCAGGGGCTCCTGCCCGACGCCCTGGAGGAGGTCCTCGTCCGGGAGCGGCCCAAGCTGCTGTACACCGTCCCCACCTTCCAGAACCCGACCGGCCGCACCCTGCCGGGAGCCCGCCGGGCCGAGGTGGCGGCGATCGCGGCCCGCCGGGGCCTCTGGCTGGTCGAGGACGACCCGTACGGGGACCTCCGCTACGAGGGGACCCACGTGCCGTGGCTCGCCGCCCACCCGGGCGCCGAGGACCGCACGGCCCTGCTCGGCAGCTTCTCCAAGGTGATGGCCCCGGGGCTGCGCCTCGGCTGGCTGCGCGCCCCGGCCGCGCTGCGCCGTGCGGCGGTCGTCGCGAAGCAGGCGGCCGACCTGCACACCTCGACGGTGGACCAGCTGGCCGCCGCGCACTACCTGGCCGCCCACGACCTCGACGCCCACGTGGCCACGGTCCGCGAGGCCTACCGGGCCCGCCGGGACGCCCTCCTGGCGGGCCTCGGCGCGGCGCTCCCGGCGGGCTCGGAGTGGAACCGCCCCGAGGGCGGCATGTTCGTGTGGGCCCGCCTCCCCGAGGGGTACGACGCGACGGCCCTGCTGAAGTCGGCCGTCGCCCACGACGTGGCCTACGTGCCCGGCGCCCCCTTCTTCACCGGCGCCCCGGACCCGCGCACGCTCCGGCTGTCGTTCACCACGCACACCCCCGGCGAGATCGCCGAGGGCCTGGAGCGGCTGGGCCGGGCCCTGCGGGGCTGACCCGGAGCCCGAGGCGCCCGTCAGCCCCCGTACAGCGCCTCGATCTCCGCCGCGTACCGTTCGGCGACCGCGCCCCGGCGCAGCTTGAGCGTCGGGGTCAGCGTCCCGGCCCCGACCGAGAACTCCTCGTCCAGGACCCGGAACGCCCGGATGCGGGCCGGGCGGGAGACGGTGGCGTTGGCCGCGGCGACGGCCTCACCGACCAGGGCGAGCACTTCCGGATGGGCGCCCGGCCGGTCCCCGAGGTCGAGGGAGCGCCGGGCCGCCCAGGCGGCGACCTCCGCTCCGTCCAGGGTGATCAGGGCGACCGGGTGGGGGCGCCGGTCGCCGATCAGGACGGCCCGCGAGACGTACCGGGAGGCCGCCTGGACGGCGAACTCCACCTCGGTCGGGGTGATGTTCTTGCCGGCGGAGGTGATGACGAGTTCCTTCTTGCGGCCGGTGACGGAGAGGAAGCCGTCGGCGTCCAGTTCGCCCAGGTCGCCGGTGTGCAGCCAGCCTTCGGGGTCGAGCGTGCGCTCCGTCGCGTCGGCGTTGGCGTGGTAGCCGGGGAAGACCATGGGGCCCCGGGCCAGGATCTCCCCGTCCGCCGCGATGCGGACCTCGCAGCCAGCGACGGGACGGCCGACCGTGCCGTAGCGGACGGCGTCCGGGTGGTTGAGGCTGATCACCCCGCCGGACTCGGTCATCCCGTAGCCCTCGAAGACCCGTATCCCGCAGGCGCGCAGGAAGTCCAGCGTCGCGGGGGCGATCGGGGCGCCGCCGGTCAGCGCCCACTTCAGGCGGCCCCCGAAGGCGGCCCGGACCAGGGAGTACAGGGACCGGTCCGCGGCCTCGTGCGCGGCCCGCAGCTCCTCGGGGAGGCGGCCCTCCGCGGCCAGCACGCCCAGCCGGACGGCCTCCTCGAAGCGGGCGCGGCCGCCCTCCTGCCCCTCCGCCAGGGCCAGCACCACCGAGTGGACCTTCTCGAACAGCCGGGGCACGGACGGCAGGTGGGTGGGCCGGGCCTCGGCCAGCTCGGCCAGGACGTCCTCCACCCGGCCCCCGAAGTAGCAGAGCTCCCCGCCCTCCAGCAGCGTCGTGAACTGGATGAGCTGCGCCAGCAGGTGCGCCAGCGGCAGGTACAGGTACGTGGAGTCCCCCGGGCCGCCCCGGATCAGCGGGAGCGTGCCGTCCTGGACGGCCCCGAAGTTGCCGTGGGTGAGGCGGCAGCCCTTGGGCAGGCCCGTCGTGCCCGAGGTGTAGACGATCGAGGCGTCGTCCGCCGGGGTCACGGCGGCCGCCCGCGCCCGCAGGGCCGCCTCTGGGGCGGCGGCACGCTCGGTGACCGCGTCCATCCGTACGACCGCCCGCAGCGCGGGCAGTCCGGGCCGCAGCGCCTCCACCCGGGCCGCCTGGGCGGCGTCGTCGCAGACGGCCACCACCGCCTCGGAGTCGGACAGCACCCAGGCCAGCTCCTCGTCCCCCGCCGTCGGGTAGACGGGCACCAGGACCGCGCCGGCGGCCAGCACCGCGAAGTGGGTGTACGTCCACCGCGGCCGGGTCTCCGCCAGGACCACGACCCGCTCGCCCGCGGCGACGGCCAGGTCGGGGCCGATCAGGGCCCGCGCGGCCGCCCGTACGGCCGCGGCGAGTTCGGCGTAGGTCCTGGTCCGCCATCCGTCCGACCCCGCCCGGAACCGCAGGGCCGTCTGCGGGCCGTACCTCTCCTCGGTCCACTGGGTGAACTCCGCCAGGGTCTCCGGCCGACCGTCCATCGCATGCCCTCCCGGGATAGGTGACCCCCCGACGCTAGGCACCGGCGGACCGCGTCCGGCATGACCGGACGCGTCAGCACCGCTGACCCCAGCGCTCAATGCGGCTACCGTCGAAGCCATGGGGAGGCGGACGATCACCGTGCACCACGTGCGTGCCGTGCTCGCGGGGGCACGGCGCGGGGGCTTCGACCTGCTGCCGCTGCTCCAGGAGGCGCAGATCCCGCCGCTGTTGCTGGGCGACGACCGGGCGCGGATCACGCCCGCGCAGTTCGCCCGGCTCTTCCGGGCGCTGTACCGGACCACGCAGGACGAGTTCCTCGGGCTGTCGGCGGTCCCGAGCCGGCCGGGCACGTTCGCGATGATGTGTCACGCCTCGCTGGGCTGCCGGGACCTCGGGGCGGCCGTGGAACGGGCTGCGGCCTTCTACGGGCTGTTCCCCGGCGGGCCGGAGCTGGCACTCGAAGTCGACGGCGGCGAGGCCCGGTTCGCCGTCGGCAACGACTTCGAGCGGGACGAGGAGCGCTTCCTCACCGAATGCGTGCTGGCCATCTGGCACCGGCTCGCGAGCTGGCTGATCGGGCGGCGCATCCCGCTGTCCGCCGCGGCCTTCAGCTATCCGGCGCCGCCGCACGCGGACGAGTACGAGCTGCTCTTCGACTGCCCGGTCCGCTTCGGGGCGCGGCGCACGCAGGCGGTGTTCGGCGCACAGTGGCTGACGGCCCCGCTGGTGCGGGACGAGGCGGAGCTCGACGCGATGCTCCGCCGGGCCCCCTTCGACCTGCTGTCGCGCCCCGAGTACGGGACGACGGTCGCGGAGCAGGTACGCCGCACCCTGACGCAGCGGCTGCGCAGCTCTCCCCGGCTGCCCGAACTCGGGGAGGTGGCGGCCCGCCTCGCCGTCTCCCCGGCCACGCTGCGGCGCCGGCTGCGGCAGGAGGGGACCTCCTTCCAGCAGCTCAAGGACCACGTCCGGCGGGACGCGGCCATCGCGGGACTCGCCGAGAGCGGGGAACCCATCGCGGAACTCGCCGCCCGGCTGGGCTTCTCCGAGGACACCGCCTTCCACCGCGCGTTCCGCCGCTGGACGGGTACGACCCCGGGGGCGTACCGGATCGCGTCCGGGGGCTAGGCAACGTCCGCGCGCCGGGGGGCGTGCGGGGACCGGCGCGCAGGGCCGGCGAGTGCGTCCGGGCTCCGTTGACCACGTACCGCGCACGCCAGGAAACTCGGCGTGGCGAACGCCCGGCCGGGCTTCGCCCGGGGATTCGCCGGTGGAGAGGTGGACGCATGGGCTTCCTGACAGAGGGCGAGAGGGATCCGCGGCCGGACCGCAGGAAGGTGCTGACCCGGGCCCTGGGCGCGGCGGCGGCCGGGCTGGCGGGCGCGGCGCTGGCGACGGGAGCGGCGGCCGGTCCCGCCGCGGCGGCGGTCCGCGCGAACCAGACGGACTGGCGGTTCTGCACCAAGTGCTACGGCATGTTCTTCCGCGGCTATCCCACGGACGGCGTCTGCCCGGCGGGCGCGGGTCACGACGCGGCGGGCTTCAACTTCAACCTCCCGTACAACGTGCCCGAGACGCCGAAGACGCAGCGCAACTGGCGCTTCTGTACGAAGTGCTACGGCATGTTCTACTACGGCTACCCCACCAACGGCCGCTGCCCGGCCGGCGCCGCGCACAGCATGGCCGGGTACGACTTCGTCCTGCCCCACGACATCCCCGAGCCGGCGGGCTCGCAGCGCAACTGGCGCTTCTGCCCGACCTGCTACGGCCTCTACTACTACGGCTACCCCACCAACGGCCGCTGCCCGGCCGGGGGCGCCCACGGCGTGGCCGGGTACGACTTCGTCCTGCCCCACCTGTAGGAACGGGCCGCCGCCGCGCCCCGCGACGGGGTGCGGCGGCGGCGTGGCGCTGCCCGGCGGCGGTGCGGGCGGGGGTGAGGGTGGGACTCCGGGTCAGGAAAGGTGAGCTGCGCAGTCAGCGACATCCTGACCGGTCGGTCACTACCTTCGCCTGACCCACCCCGTACGGACCGTTGGGAGAGCCGCCCCATGCGTTTCCGCAGGACCGCCCTCGCCGTCGTGGCCGCCATGGCCATGTCCGCCTGGATCCCCTCCGCCGCGACCGCCGCCACCGAGAACGAGACCGAGACCGCCACGGGCACCGTGTCCGCCCGTCCCGGCGACCTCGTCTCCAGTGCGCCCTCCGCCTTCCACCCGCTGCCCGGGCAGCCGACGAACACCAAGGCGTGGAAGGTGCGGTACCGCTCGACCACCGCCGACGGCGCCCCCAACGTCGTCTCCGGCACCGTCATCGTCCCGCAGGACGGCCGCACCGGCCCGCGCCCGCTGGTCACCTACGCCGTCGGCACCGTCGGCATGGGCGACTCCTGCGCACCGAGCGAGAACCTGCCGTACGGCACCTCCATGGAGGCCAACCTCATCCAGCAGCTCACCCTGCGCGGCTGGGCCGTGGTCGTCACCGACTACGAGGGCCTCGGCACTCCGGGCGTGCACACGTACACCGTCGGCCCGTCGGCGGGCCACGCCGTCCTCGATGCCGCCCGCGCCGCCCTCCGCCTCCCCGCGGCCGGGCTCGGGCCGGACACCCCGGTCGGCATCATGGGGTACTCGCAGGGCGGCCAGGCCAGCAGCTGGGCCGCCGAGCTGCACGGTTCGTACGCGCCCGAGCTGAAGGTGAAGGGCACGGCGACCGGTGGCGTCCCGGCGGACCTGATGAAGGTGGCCGACTTCAACAACGGCTCCTTCGGCTCGGGGCTGATCTTCATGGCGGCCGCCGGCCAGGACGCCGCCTTCCCGGAGCTGCGGCTGGACTCCTACCTCAACCCGGCGGGCAAGGCCCTGGTGGCCGGGATGAAGGAGCACTGCGTGGCCGTCGACGCGATCGCCGGGTCCTTCAAGCGGATCTCCGACCTGACCGTGCGCAACCCTCTGGAGCAGCCCGACTGGCGGGCCCGCCTGGACCAGAGCCGGCTCGGGCGCACCGCCCCGGCCGCGCCCGTGTACCAGTACCACGCGCTCGCCGACGAGCTGATCCCGTACGGGGTGGGCAGCCGGCTGCGCTCGGAGTGGTGCGCGAAGGGCGCGAACGTCGAGTTCGACACCATCTGGCTCGGTGAGCACGTCAGCGGGGTGATCACCCACTCGCCGGCGGTCGGGAACTGGCTGGCGGACCGCTTCGCCGGGCGCCCGACGCACGCGAACTGCTAGTTCCGGTACGCCCCTGCGCCCCGCCGGGCCGTTCGCCCCGGCGGGGCGCAGGCGTGTCGCGCCCGGCGGCGGCCGGCCCGGCGGCGGCGGTCAGTGCCGGTCGACCTCGACCTCGGTGATCTCCACCTTCGGTTCTGCGGGCGCCGCCCGGCCCGGCATCGAGACCTTGACCTCGGTGGGCCAGGACGCGCCCGGGTACACGCCGACGGTGTCGGTGCTGAAGCTGCCCGTGGCCTCGTAGCCGTCGGGGCCGGTCACGCGCACGGTGACCTCGTAGAAGGACCGCACGGTGCTCTGGTTGGTGAGGGAGACGGGCACCCGCAGCGCACCGCCGCCGTCCGGTACGGCGGCGTAGGCGCTGGCGTCGCCCTCGCGGTCGACGACCGGGCCGAACTCCTCGGTGCCCGCCGGGGGCGGCGGGGGCGCGGACGGGGACGGGGTGCGGGTGACGACCGGGGGCGGGGACGGTACGGCGTCCGGAGTGGGGTCCGCCTTCGGTTCGGCCTCCGTGCACCCCGCGAGGGCGCCGACGGCGGCGACGGCCACGAGCACGGACACGGCCCTGGTCAGCATCTTGGAGTGGTACTCGGGCACGGCTTCCCCCCGGAGCGCGGGTGCGCGGTCGGTCCCCGCGCACCGGATCGCCATGATCATATGACCGGCACTCCGGAGGGTCCCGGGCTCAGTGCTCGCGCGGCCCCCGGTACAGGGCGTCGATCTCGGCGGCGTAGTCCCGGGCCACCGCGCCGCGCCGGAGCTTGAGGGAGGGCGTGAGGTGCCCGCGCGCCTCGGTGAACTCCCCCGGCAGGACGGCGAAGCGCCGGATGGACTCGGCGCGCGAGACCAGCTGGTTCGCCTCGTCCACCGCCCGTTGCAGGTCGGCCAGCAGTTCCTCGTCGGTGACCAGCTCGCGGACCGGCACGCCCTGCTTCTTGTGCATCTGGCGCCAGTGCGCCAGCCCGTCCGGCTCCAGCGTGACGACGGCGGTGACGTAGGGCCGGTTGTCGCCGATCACCATGCACTGGCCGACGAGCGGATGGGCGCGCAGCCAGTCCTCCAGGGGCGCGGGGGCGACGTTCTTGCCGCCGGAGGTGATGATCAGGTCCTTCTTGCGTCCGGTGATGGTGAGGTACCCGTCCGCGTCCAGCTCGCCGATGTCCCCGGTGGCGAGCCAGCCGCCGGCCGGCTGGGCGGCGACGTTCCAGTAGCCGGCGAACACGTGCCGGCCGTGCAGCAGCACCTCCCCGTCGTCGGCGATCCGTACCGCCGTGCCCGGCAGCGGCCAGCCGACCGTCCCGAGCCGGGGCCGCAGGGGCGGGGTGACGGTGGAGGCGGCCGTGGTCTCGGTCAGCCCGTAGCCCTCGAAGACCTCGATGCCCGCGCCGGTGTAGAAGGCCGCGAGCCGCCGGCCGAGCGGGGAACCGCCGCTGAGGACGTAGCGCACGCGCCCGCCGAGGGCGGCCCGGATGCGCCGGTAGACCAGCGGGTCGTAGAGGGCGTGGGCGGCGCGCAGGCCCATGCCGGGGCGTTTGCCCTCGACCGCCTCGCCGATGCTCCGCGCGATCCGGGCGGCCCGGTCGAAGGAGGCTCCGCGGCCCATCCGTTCGGCGGTGGCGCGGGCGGTGTTGTAGACCTTCTCCAGCACGTACGGGATGGCGAGCAGGAACGTCGGCCGGAAGCTCGCCAGGTCGGCGAGCAGGTCCTCGGTACTGATGCTCGGCGCGTGTCCGAGCTTGACCCGGGCCCGCATGCAGCCGACGGCGACCATCCGCCCGAAGACGTGGCTGAGCGGCAGGAACAGCAGGGTGGACGCCGGATCGGTGGTCACCGACCGGAAGACCGGGTGCAGCAGTTCCACCGCGTTGTCGACCTCGGCGAAGAAGTTGCCGTGGGTGAGGACGCAGCCCTTGGGCTGTCCGGTGGTGCCGGAGGTGTAGACGAGCGTGGCGACGGAGTCCGGCGTACGGGCGGCCCTGCGCGCGTGCACGAGCGCGTCGGGCAGGTGCTCCCCGGCCTTCACCAGGCGGGCGACGGCGCCGGTGTCGAACTCCCACAGGTGCGTCAGCCAGGGCAGGTTGCCGCGCTCGGCGCTGATGATCCGGGCCTGGGCGGTGTCCTCGACGGCGCAGGCCACGGCCCCGGAGTCGTGGATGATCCAGCGCGCCTGCACGGCGGAGGAGGTCGGGTAGATCGGTACGGTGACCAGCCCCGCGGCCCATCCGGCGAAGTCCAGCAGGGTCCACTCGTAGGTGGTGCGGGCCATGATGGCCAGCCGGTCGCCCTCCTTCAGCCCCTCGGCGATGAGGCCCTTGGCGACGGCGAGCACCTCGGCGGCGAACTGGGCGGCGGTGACGTCCCGCCAGGTGCCGTCGCGGTCCTTGCGGGCGAGGACCGCCTCGGCGGGGGCTTCGCGGGCGTTGTCGAAGGGGATGTCGCCGAGCGAGCCACTCCGTGGCATCCCGGCGAGCGGGGGCAGGGACACCTCGCGCACCACCCCGCCGACGATCGTCTTGACGGGTTCCACCAGCTTCGGCTCGGTATCCACGGCACGCTCTCCTCGGGTCGATCGGAGTTACCGCCGGTAATCTACGCACGGGTAACCCGGTCCGACCACCCCCCGGACCGGGTCTTTTCCCTCGCGGGGGCCGTTCAGCCCCGGGTTTCGGCGGGCCGCACGGGCCCACGAGCCGCACGGCGTGGGGTACTTGCGGGCGGGGCCGGGCGCGGAGCCGTGGGCGAACCGGGGACTCAACCGGGGCGGCGGGCGACCAGGGAGTTCAGGAGGGCCGCGCCGCGTTCGGCGTCGTCCACGCTGACCGCGAAGTCCTTGCCCCTGGAGCGGACGACCAGACACCCGCCCGCGCGCAGCATCACGGTCGTGCCGAGTCCGCTGAGCCGGTAGCCCCAGCCGCCGACCTGGGCGGGCTCGCGGTCCTCGACGCGCGCGGAGTCGACGTCCTCGGCGGCCCAGCGGCGCACGGGCCACCGGAGCGGCCCGAAGGCGACCTCCAGGCCCTGTGCGCCGACCCGCGCCTGCGCGGAGGAGAAGGTGAGGACGAGGACGGACGCCACGGCGAAGGGGGCCACCAGCAGCCACTCCGGCCCCGTCAGCCCGCCCAGCCCGGCGAGTGCGCCCGCGACGGCCACGAGTCCGGTGACGGCGGCGGTCAGCTGGAGCCATCCGTTGGAGGCGCGCGAGAGCCAGAAGAGGCGTTCGCCCTCCGGGATGTCCATGGTGGGCCCCTGTGGCGGCTCCGCACCGGCTCCGGGGCGGCGGGCCAGGAGCGCTCCGACGACGCCGGCCACCGAGGCCGCCACGACGACGGCCAGCACCCAGCCCGACACGGACCCGGCCTGTCGCCAGTCCTCCCGGTCCAGGTTGGCCCGGACGACCGAGGCCTGTCCGCCGGCCAGGAACACCCCGCCCGAGAGCAGGGTCGCGGCGGTCCACCCCCCGGCCGCGGCCCCGGCCCGGCGCCGCGCGAGGGCGACGCCCAGTACGAGCAGGGCCCAGACCAGTGCGGGGGCGAGCGCCGCCGCCCACAGCGGCATCGAGCCGTCCGGGGCTCCGGAGTCCCCGGTGTTCCAGGGCGTGGCGAGCCGGTCGGGCAGCCGCCCGCTCGCGGCCGGCGGCAGCGCCACGAGCAGCACCAGGATTCCGGCCACCCAGGCGACGGCTCCCCACGCGCGCACGCTCGTCGTACCGACGTTGCGGTCGTTCACGGCACCTCCCTGATCATTTCTATGAGATCGGCCTTGCTGTAGCCCAAGTGCGCGCCGTCCTCGACGAGTTCGCGCACCCGCGCCAAGAGCGCCGACCGCCGGTCCGCGCCGTCGGCCACGGTCACCCCGCGGCCGCGCCGGAACTCCAGCAGTCCCTCGTCGCGCAGGGCGCGCAGACCGCGCAGCACGGTGTTCGCGTTCACTCCGAGCGCCTGCGAAAGGTCGCGGGCGGGCGGGATCCGGTCACCGGGGGCGCATTCGCCCTCGGCGATGGCGCGCCGGATCGCCCCGGCCACCTGCTCGTGCAGGGGGCGGTTGTCCGCGGTGTTCAGCTTCAGCAACATGATGCTAATAACGCTAGCACCATCGATGTCAGTTCGGGGGATCGTATCCGGACAGCCCCCGGCCGGAAGCAGCCTGGCGCTCCGCCGCGCCAACTCCCCTGTCCTGTAGGGCGGAACGGCTGCGTCACCCGTCGCCCACCGGGCAGAATCCGTGGGGGTCCGTCCGACGCCACGGCCCCCTCACCCCTAGGAGACGCCGGTGCCGTCCGAGGAAATCGCGTTAACGCTCACCGCCCAGCAGGCCGCCACGGGTGTGACCGTCAAGGTCCCCCTGGCGACCGGCACGGTCAGCCTGAACATCCCGCCCGCCCGCAACGGCGACCTCGTCCGCGCCCGTGTCGCGGGCGAGGAGGTGCTGATACGGATCCGCGTGAGCGGGACCCCTCCCGGCGCGGCGTTCCCCGCCGCGACGCAGAGCACTCCGGTCGCGTCCGGTACGGGTTCCAGAACGGGCCGCGGCGGCTGCCTGGTGGCCCTCGGCGTGGTCGCGGCCCTCGTCGTCGGCATCGTCCTGCTGGGCAACGACGGCGACGACTCCGACAACAAGGCCTCCACCTCCAGCAGTTCGACACCGGAGCCCCGCGGCGGGAACTACAGCCCGACGTACGCGCCCGCCCCCACCTACATGGCGACGGAGCCGGCCCCGTCGCTCAGCGCCGCCCCGGCGCCGGATCCGACCACCGCGACGCCCGACCCCGTCACCCCGACCACCGAGGCCGCCCCCACCCCCTTCGACCGGGGCACCTGCCTCAACGGGGAGCTCCCCGATTCGACGACGGCGCAGCGCGTCACGAACGTGGAGGAGGTCTCCTGCTCGGCGGGCGACGCCCACTACCGGGTGATCGAGAGCATCCCGCTGACCTCGGACATGGACCGCTGCAACGGCAACCCCAAAACGGAGTACGCCTTCTCCTACCGGTACACGATCAACGGTGCGGTCGTGAACGAGTACGTGTACTGCCTCGTCGGCATCGGCTCGTACTCCCGCGGTTGACGCCTCCCGCCTGATAAACAGGGAGGCTCCCGTTCCGCAACTCGGCAGACGCAAGGGCGACATGATGCTCCACCACCTGGACCACACTCTCGACGAGATCGACGGCCCCCCGTGGCCGCCCGCGCCGCCGAACGCGACGAGCCTCGTCTCCAAGGTCCACGCCCTGCGCCGCCGCCCGCTGGGCAGTCTCGCCCCGGCGGACCTGCGCACGCTGATCAGCCAGGACGTGGCACTGCCCTACGTGCTGCCGCTGGCGGTGGACCTCCTCGTGGAGGATCCGCTGCTGGACGCGTACTTCTACGAGGGTGACCTGCTGCACGCCGCCGTCACCCGGCCGGCCACGGCCTGGATCCCGTTCCCGGACCTGGCGGCCCGCCTCGCGCAGACCGTCGCCACCCTCCCGGACACCCCCGAGCGCTCGGCGTTCCTGGAGGAGCACGCGGGTTCCTGAGCGGCGGCTCAGGCCGCGGCCGCCGTCGGCGCGCCCGGGGGCGGGCAGTCGCGGCAGCGGCCGGGCTCGGGGGCCCGGAAGGCGCGGTCGCAGCCGTCGCAGTTCTGGAGCGGGTCCGGGCGGGCGGCGGGAGCCGGGGCCGGGGCGGGCGACAGGCGGGGCGGCCTGGACGACCTGAGCCGGTAGCCGAGCAGGGAGGCCGCGCGGCGCAGGTTCGGGGGCAGGTCCGCGGCGAGGGCCGTCCGCACGGCCTCGGGGGCGGCACCCCGGTGCAGCCAGTCGGCCACTCCGGGCGCGAGCCGCCGCACGTCCCGCTCGGAGAGCAGCAGCCGGTGGTCGTCCTCCCGCAGCCGGGCGAGCAACACCTCGGCCTCCCGCAACTCCGGCCCGCCGGCGACCGGGGCGGGGTCGGGGTACGGGTCGGGGTCGGGATACGGCTCGGGCTCGGGCCCCGGGTCAGGCTCGGGCTCGGGATACGGCTCGGGCTCGGGCTCGGGCTCGGGCTCCGGCTCCGGCTCCGGCTCCGGCTCGGGCTCCGGCTCGGGATCAGGCTCCGGCTCGGGCTCTGGGTTCGGCTCCGGCTCGGGTTCCGGTACCGGTGCGCGATCGCCCGGCGGGGTCGGGGGCGGCGGGGGCGGGGGTTCCCCCTTCGGCTGGTTGTAGGACACCGTCCTGGTCACGATCCGCCCGTCGTCGACCCGTACGCGGCGCCGCTCCAGGTACCCGTACGCCTCCAGTTCCCGCAGGGCCGTCGCGATCCGGACCTCCCCTTCCGGGAACCGGTCGGCAAGGACCTTGATGCCGACGAGGGCGCCGGTCGGCAGCGACTGGATGTGCAGGGCGAGCCCGATGGCCGTCAGCGACAGTCCGCGGTGCTGGGCGAGGTGGTTGCCGACCACGGTGTAGTGATCGGCGTGCCGCACGTTGACGTGGACGACACCGGATCGGATGGTCCCGGCGGGAACTCGGGACGAGGCGCCAGAGGGCGCGCTAGGCTGCGTTGAAACCATTGGGAAGGTCTTGCTTCCTGGTTGGTCAGGCCCTCGCCCGGGATGCCAGTCCCGGCGGGGGCCGTCTCATGTCTGGGGTTGTCGGGCCGAGCATATGCCCGGCAACCATCCCGAAATCCAGCCCAGTTGGGACAGTTCACCCGTGCGAGTGAGCGGGGAGCCGGAGGGGTGGGGTTGGTTGGTTTCCCCTCGGTACTTGAACGGGGTTGGACGTCTCATCAGACCGGATCCCGAGGCCCCGCGTCATGGTTTCAGGCCCTCACCGGACAGATCCACCTCCGCCCACACCGCCTTGCACGGCGGCAGCCCCGGCTCCACCCCCCACCGGTCGGCCAGCGCGGCCACCAGCACCAGTCCCCGCCCGCCCTCCGCACCCGGACCCGCGTCGCGAAGACTCGCGACACGGTCCCCGCGCGTGTCGACCACCTCGATCCGGAGGACCTTCGCGCCCCGGGTCAGCACCACCTGGAAGCCCCGCCCGGGCACCCGCCCGTGGGTCACCGCGTTGGCGGCCAGCTCCCCCACGATCAGCCCCGGCCCCTCCACGGGCAGCCCCCAGGAGCGGAGTTGCCCCACGGCGAGCAGACGAGCCTGCCGGGCCCCTCGGGGCGTCGCGGGCAGACGGACGGCGAACTGCGCCTCGGTGTAACCGATATGAGTATTCACGTCACCCAGCGTGGCGTTCCGTGCGTACCGTGAGAAGCGCCAACGCCCTTGCGTCCGGGCTTTGTCCCGCGCTTGTCCGGCGCTGTCCCGGCTGTCCGGAGGCCGTACGGGCAGGGCGTGTGGAGACATTCGGTACGTCGGAGGTGGGCGCGCATGAGCGTGGACAGTGACGGTACGAAAACGGAAGACACCGGCTGGGAGATCGACCCCGAGGACGAGCAGGGCGCGGCCGTCCTGTCGGCGCTCGGCCGCCAGCTGAGGGCGTGGCGGGAGGAGGCGGGCAAGCGGGCCGCGGATTTCGGCGTCGAAGTCGGGTACGGGGAGGCGCTGGTCCGCAAGATCGAGGGCGGCAAGCGGATCCCGCGCCCGGAGTACCTGGACCGGGCGGACGAGGTCCTCCGGGCGAACGGGAAGATCGCCGCGATGAAGGCGGACATGGAACGGGTCCGCTACCCGAAGAAGGTCCGGGACCTGGCGGACATGGAGGCCCGGGCAGTCGAAATCGGGGCCTACCGCATCCACGGAATACACGGGGTTCTACAGACGGAGGACTACGCCCGGGCCCTGTTCGAAATGCGCCAGCCCGCCTACTCGCAGGACGAGGTGGAGCGGTATGTGTCGGCCCGGATGACCCGGCGTTCGCTCTTCGACCGGACCCCCTCGCCATCTCTCAGCATCGTCCAGGAAGAGGCGAGCCTCAGGCGGCGCATCGGAGGCACAATGGTGTGGCGCGGACAGCTTGAACGCCTGCTGGAGGTGAGCCGGTTGCGGCACCTGGCCCTTCAAGTGATGCCGACCGATCGCGAGGTCCATGCCGGCATGGACGGCGGCATCGAGGTGCTGAAGTTCGGGGACGGATCGGCCGTCGGCCGTTCGGAAGGCGCCTTCGGCGGGCGCCCCGTCACCGACCCGAAGCACCTCCGGATCCTTGAACTGCGCTATGGAATGATCCGAGCCCAAGCGCTCACGCCCATGGAGTCGCGGGGCTTCATCGAAAACCTGCTGGGAGAGACATGATCGACTACCCCGAGCTGCGCTGGTTCAAGAGCAGCTACAGCGACGGCAGCGAAGGCGACTCCTGCGTCGAGGTGGCCTACACCTGGGTCAAGAGCAGCTACAGCGACAGCGGCGACATCAACGCGTGCGTCGAGGTGGCCCGTACCCCCGCCACCGTCCACGTGCGGGACTCCAAGGACACCGCCCTCCCCCACCTGGCCTTCGCCGCGACCGCCTGGGCGGAGTTCGTCTCACGCGCCTGACCCCCGTGCTACACAATGTCCCCTGTTCTTGGCGGCACGTCTCAGGGGGCCCAATGCGGGCGGGGGAGCACTTCTCCGGCAGGTACCGGCTCGACGCCCGGCTAGGGCACGGCGGCATCGGGGAGGTGTGGCGGGCGTACGACGTCGACCTCGGCCGGGCCGTCGCCCTGAAGGTGTTGCTGGAGTTCGACGCCCCGGACGAACTGCTGCGCCGCTTCCGGCGCGAGGCGGCGATCGGGGCGCGGCTCCAGCATCCCGGCATCACCGTCGTCCACGACATCGGGCACCACGAGAACCGGCTGTTCATCGTGATGGAGCTGCTGGAGGGCGAGGACCTCGCCCACCGGCTGGCCCGCTCGCCCGGCGGGCTGCCCGTGTCCGAGGCCCTCGAACTGGCCCTCCAGGCAACGGAAGCGCTGGAAGCCGCGCACGCGCAGAAGGTCGTGCACCGGGACCTCAAGCCCGCGAACCTCTTCCTCCTCGCCGACGGCCGTCTGAAGATCTGCGACTTCGGCATCGCGCGCACCGCCGACGCGACGGGCGGGCTGACGGTCACCGGCCGGCCGTTCGGCACCCCGTCCTACATGGCGCCCGAGCAGTGGCGCGGCGAGCACGTCGACGCCCGCTGTGACCTGTACGCCCTGGGGTGCGTGCTGCACGCGCTGCTGACGGGTGACACGCCCTTCCCGGCGACGGAGCAGCCGTGGGCGCTGATGCGCCGCCACCTGGACGAGGTACCGCCGGGCCTGCGGTCGGTGCGGCCGGACGTGCCGGTGGGCGTCGAGACGCTGGTCGCCTCGCTGCTGGCCAAGGACCCGGCCGAGCGGCCCGACGCGGCCGCCACGGTCCGGATCCTGCGCGCGCTGTGCTGGCCGGAGCCGGGCCCGCACACCGCCCCCACCGAGACCGCCCCCGCCCCGCCCGCCCCGCCCGCCCCGCCCCGGCCCCCGGAGCCGACGGAGCCCGGCCCGGCCGCACCCGACGTACGCGGCGCACCCGACGCGCACGGTCCGAGCCGCCGCAACGTCGTCCTCGGCGGCCTCGCCGCGCTCGCCGTGGCCTCGGGCGGCACCTTCGCCGCGCTGAAGCTCACCGGGGACGGAAACGGCGGGGGAACCGGCGGCGGAAAGGGAAGCGGGAACGGCGCCGCTCCGCAGTCCTCCGTCCTCACCGACGACGCCGGGGCGGTGTCCTCGGTGGCGTTCAGCCCGGACGGCAAGACCCTCGCCTGCGGCAACAGCAGCAAGACGGTCCGCTTGTGGAAGCTGGCCACCCGCGCCAAGACCTCGCCCTTCGGCGCCCACGCCAACGCGGTGGCATCGGTGGCGTTCAGCTCCGACGGCGCGAGCTTCGCCAGCGGCAGCCTCGACAACAGCATCCGGCTGTGGGACGTCCGCCGGCGCAGCGCCGACGTCCTCACCGGGCACACCAGCAGCGTGTGGGCGGTGGCGTTCAGCCCCGACGGCAAGACCCTGGCCAGCGGCAGCTGGGACCACACCGTCCGCCTGTGGAACGTCGCCGACCGCACCAGCGGCTCCCTCACCGGGCACACCAGCAGCGTCTGGTGCGTGGCCTTCGGCCCCGACGGCACGGCCCTCGCCAGCGGCGGTGACGACAACACCGTGCTGGTGTGGGACGTCGCCACCCGCGCCGTCGACACCACGCTCTCCGGCCACGGCGGCGCGGTCGCGTCGGTCGCGTTCAGCCCCGACGGGAAGACCGTCGCGACCGGCAGCAGCGACAACACCGCCCGCCTGTGGAACCTCGCCAAGGGCACCAGCGTCACCCTCGCCGCCCACTCCGGCGCCGTGTCCTCGGTGGCGTTCAGCCCCGACGGCCGGACCCTCGCCACCGGCAGCAGCGACAACACCGTCCGCCTGTGGAACGTCGCCGAGCGCTCCCCCACCATCTTGACCGGCCACACCGGCGCCGTGTCCTCCGTCGCGTTCAGCCCCGACGGCCGGACCCTCGCCACCGGCAGCGCCGACAACACCATCCGCCTGTGGAGCCTCAGGTGAGGGAGAACGTCGACCTGCCCGAGGACCAGGGGTGCCTGCGCTGGGTGCTCGGCGTCCCGCTCGTCCTGATCTACGTACCGGCGGTGCTCTTCTGCTGGTCGGCGCTGGCCATGAGCCCCGGCCCGGCGGACGATCCGCTGCGGGAGGACGTCCGCTTCGCCGCCGGTCTCACGATCGCCGTGTGCTTCGCCGGGCTGCTGCTGACCGCCGTACCGGTCTTCCACCGCACCATGGGCCGCTGGTGGTACGCCGGTCCCTTCCTCCTGGCCTCCGTCGCCTGGGTCCGCGCCCTGACCGTGTGACGTGACGACAGGCGGGCGGACGGGGAAACGCCGCGGCCCCCGCCCGGACGGGGGCGGGGGCCGCGGTGGGCGCGCGCGGGGCGCGCCCGGATCAGGCGGTGACGGCGACCGGGGCGCCGGCCTTCTCCTCGGCCGGGGCGGCGGCCTTCTCGTCCAGCGGGGAGGAGGAGGCGGTGGCGTAGGCCTCCTTGTCCAGGATCCCCTCACGGGCCGCGACGATGACCGGGACGACGGCCTGGCCAGCCACGTTGGTGGCGGTGCGCATCATGTCCAGGATCGGGTCGATCGCCATGAGCAGGCCGACACCGGCCAGCGGCAGGCCCAGCGTGGACAGGGTCAGGGTCAGCATCACGGTCGCGCCGGTCAGACCGGCCGTGGCGGCGGAGCCGACCACCGAGACGAACGCGATGAGCAGGTACTCCTTGATGCCCAGCTGCACGTCGAAGATGTTCGCGATGAAGATCGCGGCGAGCGCCGGGTAGATCGCGGCGCAGCCGTCCATCTTCGTGGTGGCGCCGAACGGGACGGCGAAGGAGGCGTACTCCTTCGGGACGCCGAGGCGCTCGGTGACCTTCTGGGTGACCGGCATCGTGCCGACCGAGGAGCGGGAGACGAAGGCCAGCTGGATCGCGGGCCAGGCGCCCTTGAAGAACTGGACCGGGTTCACCTTGGCGACGGCCCACAGGAGCAGCGGGTAGACGCCGAACATCACGAGGGCCGAGCCGATGTACACGTCGGCGGTGAAGGTGGCGTACTTGCCGATGAGCTCCCAGCCGTAGCTGGCGATGGCGGTGCCGATGAGGCCGACGGTGCCGATCGGGGCGAGGCGGATGACCCACCACAGGGCCTTCTGGAGGAGTTCCAGGACCGACTCGGCGAGGCTGAGGACCGGCTGGGCCTTGCTGCCGAGCTGGAGGGCGGCGATGCCGGCGACGGCGGCCATGAAGACGATCTGGAGGACGTTCAGCTCGGTGAACGGCGTGATGACGTCCTTCGGCACGATGCCGGTCAGGAAGTCGATCCAGGAGCCCGTCCGCTTGGGCTCCTTGCCGTCGGCCGGGGTGAGGCCGGTACCCGCGCCGGGGTCGGTCAGCAGGCCTATCGCGAGGCCGATGGCCACCGCGATCAGCGAGGTGATCATGAACCAGAGCAGGGTGCGGGAGGCGAGCCGCGCGGCGTTGTTCACCTTCCGCAGGTTGGTGATGGACACCAGGATCGCGAAGAAGACGAGCGGGGCGACGGCCAGCTTCAGCAGCTGGACGAAGATGTCGCCGACCTGCTCCAGCGTGGTCTTCAGCCAGCTGATGTCCTGGCTGCGGGCGAGCCAGCCGAACAGCACGCCGAGCACGAGACCGGTGACGATCTGGGCCCAGAAGGGGAACTTGAAGGAGGCCTTGGCGGGGGCCGGGGCCTGGGGGGTCGCGGACACGGACACTCTCCGGGGGTGACGCACAACGTACGGCGGAAGGTTCTGCAAGGGGTGCGGTGCGGCAGCAGCCGGAAGGGGCCGGGCCGGCCGGGACCGCTGCTGTATCGATTCAGCTCAACGGCAGAGGGAATCAGCGGCAACAGCAACAGGCCGCGGACACGCGGCGGCAGAGGTCGACGTGCAGGCGCTCCACGAGCGGAAGGCTCGCGGTCATCGGGTGCGCAACTGTGGTCAACATGTTGAACACGCTAACACTTCTCCTTTGAGAAGCCCAAAGGCATTCTTTGATCCAGAGCGCCCGGGAAGCCGCCGCGCCGGGCCCGGAAAACACGAAAGCCCCAGCGTTACGGGCGGTATTCCCGTAGCTGGGGCAGTTCGGTGTGTGAGGAAGCCAACCCGCCTCGCGTCAGTTCACGCGGGCGGCGTCGTCGGCCACGTCCTCCTGGCTGCGGTTCGCGGCGAGCTTCTGCTTCGCACCCGCGACGCGTCCGGAGATCTGCTCGGACATCTCGTCGCGCTGCTTGCGCAGCAGGACGAACGACAGCGGGGCCGAGATCACCAGCGCGAGCAGCACGATCCAGACGACGTTGGCGTCACCGAGGGATGCGGGCACCCACTTCAGGCGGACCAGGACGGTCACGAAGACCAGGCATCCGACGAAGATGCCCAGGCGCATCGCGGTGTAGCGGATCGTCGCGCTCGGCTTGAGGGACACGGTGACCCCTTCTCTCTCGTCGTCCTGCGGGCTTGGCGTGCCCGTCCAGTGAAGCACGCCGCTCCCCGGCGGCGGCCCGCCGGGGGGAGCGCCCCGGCCGGGCGCGGGCCGGGGCGAAGGGAGCGGCGTCAGAGGCGCATGGCCTGCGGCGTCTCGCGCAGGGCGGCGTCCGGGCCGGGGTACTCGCGGATGATCTCGTAGCGCGTGTTGCGCTCGACCGGGCGGAAGCCCGCCTCGCGGATGAGCTCCAGCAGGTCGTCGCGGCCCAGCTTGTTCGGGGTGCCGTAGTTGTCGGCGTCGTGCGTGATCTTGTACTCGACGACCGAGCCGTCCATGTCGTCCGCGCCGTGCAGGAGGGCGAGCTGGGCGGTCTGCACGCCGTGCATCACCCAGAAGACCTTGACGTGCGGGACGTTGTCGAAGAGCAGCCGGGAGACCGCGAAGGTCTTCAGCGCCTCGGCGCCGGTCGCCATCGTCGTCCGCGCCTGGAGCTTGTTGCGGACCTTGCCGTCCTTCATGTCCACGAAGTCGTGCTGGTAGCGCAGCGGGATGAAGACCTGGAAGCCGCCGGTCTCGTCCTGGAGCTCGCGCAGCCGCAGCACGTGGTCCACGCGGTGGCGCGGCTCCTCGATGTGCCCGTAGAGCATCGTCGCGGGCGTCTTGAGCCCCTTCGAGTGCGCCAGGCGGTGGATGCGCGACCAGTCTTCCCAGTGGGTGCGGTGGTCGACGATGTGCTGGCGGACCTCCCAGTCGAAGATCTCCGCGCCGCCGCCGGTCAGCGACTCCAGGCCGGCCTCGATCAGCTCGTCGAGGATGTCGGAGGCCGACATCCCGGAGATCGTCTCGAAGTGGTGGATCTCGGTGGCCGTGAACGCCTTCAGCGAGACGTTCGGCAGCGCCTCCTTGAGGGCGGACAGCGAGCGCGGGTAGTACCGCCACGGCAGGGTGGGGTGCAGGCCGTTGACGATGTGCAGCTCGGTGAGGTTCTCGTTCTCCATGGCCTTGGCCAGGCGGACGGCCTCCTCGATGCGCATCGTGTACGCGTCCTTCTCGCCCGGCTTGCGCTGGAAGGAGCAGTACGCGCACGACGCGGTGCACACGTTCGTCATGTTGAGGTGGCGGTTGACGTTGAAGTGGACCACGTCGCCGTTCTTGCGCGTGCGCACCTCGTGGGCGAGGCCACCGAGCCAGGCCAGGTCGTCCGACTCGTAGAGGGCGATCCCGTCCTCACGCGTCAGCCGCTCGCCGGAGCGGACCTTCTCCTCCAGCTCACGCTTGAGCCCAGCGTCCATGCCGGTGTCTCCTCTTTGTCCTGACCTGCCTGCAACCGCCACCCACCGTACTCTCAGCTCTCCTCGGGCAGCTCCCCGACCCGGTTCTCCCACTTGGTGGAGAGCACGATCGTGGTGCGGGTGCGGGAGACGCCCTTGGTTCCCGACAGCTTGCGGATGATCTTCTCCAGGCCGTCGACGTCGCTGGCGCGGACCTTCAGCATGAAGGAGTCGTCACCCGCGATGAACCAGCAGTCCTCGATCTCCGCGAGGTCGCGGAGCCTGCGCGCCACGTCCTCGTGGTCGGCGGCGTCGGAGAGGGAGATGCCGATCAGGGCGGTGACGCCGAGGCCGAGCTCCGCGGCGGCCACCGTCGCGCGGTAGCCCGTGATGACGCCGGCCGTCTCCAGACGGTTGATGCGGTCGGTGACGCTGGGGCCGGAGAGGCCCACGAGACGGCCCAGCTCCGCATACGAGGCACGACCGTTCTCACGAAGTGCCTGGATGAGCTGCCTGTCCACCGTGTCCATTACGTGGAGCCTTCCATTATTCGGCGATTCTGCAAGTCTAGGTATAGAATCTAAGGCACGCAGGGTCAACACCCTGCGAATCTTTTAGTCAGATCAATGACGATCTTCAGGAGTGGTTCACCGTGTACACGATCGAGATGGCCTACGCACACATGCGACAGCTCCAGGAGCTGGCCAACCGATCCCGCACCGACCAGCCGTCCGCCGCTCACCGCGTGGACAAGACCCGCAAGCCGCGCAGCGCCAAGAAGCGCTAGTCACCGCCGCTCGCCCCCTCGGGAGAGCGGGAGCCACCGAGCTCCCCCTCCCACCGGCGGTACAGCCGGTGCGGCACACCCGCCGCGTCGAGCACCCGCCCCGCGACGAAGTCCACCAGGTCCTGGATGTGCGTCGCGCCCGCGTAGAACGCCGGAGAGGCGGGCAGCACGACCGCGCCCGCCTCGTCCAGCGCCACCAGCTGCTTGAGCGTCTGCCCGCTCAGCGGGGTCTCCCGCACCGCGACCACCAGCCGCCGCCGTTCCTTGAGCGTCACGCTCGCGACGCGCTGGAGCAGGTCCTTCGACAGTCCGAGCGCCACACCGGCCACGCACGCCGTCGACGCCGGGACGATCAGCATCCCCTTGACCGGGTACGAGCCCGAACTCGGCCCCGCCGCCAGGTCCCCGGCGGCCCAGTACCGGACGTCGTCCAGTTCCGGCCGCGCGAAGGTCCCGGGCTTCCCGTCGGCCCCCCACCGCAGCCACTCCCCCAGATCGTCCCGCCAGTGCGCGTCGCGGAAGGCGATCCCGGTCTCGTCCAACAGGGTGAGCCGCGAAGCCCGGCTGACCACCAGGTCGACGCTCTCCCCCGCAGCCAGCAGCCCGCGGAGGACCGCCGCCGCGTACGGCGTCCCGGAGGCCCCGGAAACCCCGACCACCCACGGGGTGCGCTTGCGCTCAGTCATACCTCCGAGACTATCCGGCCACCCCGGGCGGGCACTCGGTAAGGTGCCCGCACGTTCCGAAGACGGGGCGGCGATCAGGGGGGACGAGCGGGATGAGTACGACGACGCGTCAGGACGAGTGGCGCCGGCGGGACCGGGCGAAGGCCGCCGCGCAGCTGATGCTGGGCTGGGTGGCCCTGCTGTGGGTGCTGGAGGCCGTCGACTACGCCACCGGGCACGCGCTGGACGCATACGGGATCGTGGCCCGGGACCCGGGCAGTCTGACGGGCGTCGTCACCGGGTCCTTCCTGCACTTCGGCTTCGGGCACGTCTTCGCCAACAGCGTCCCGCTGCTGGTGCTCGGCTTCATCACGGCGCTGGCCGGGATCCGGCGCTTCCTCGCGGTGTCCGGGCTGATCATGCTGGCGGACGGGATCGGCACCTGGCTGATCTCCCCGTCGGACACCATGACCCTGGGCGCCTCGGGCGTCGTCTACGGCCTCTTCGGCTACGTGGTGGTGCGCGGGTTCGTCGAACGCAAGCCGCTCGGGATCCTCGTCGGCGTGGCCGTCGCCGCCTACTGGGGAGGAACGTTCTTCCTCGGTCTGCTGCCGCTGGATCCGACGATCAGCTGGCAGGGACACCTGTGCGGCCTGGCGGGCGGGGTGCTGACGGCCCTGTACTTCCGCCGCCCGGACCACCGCCCCGCCCTCGCCGCCTAGCGCGGTGGCCTGTTACGGCGTCAGGCCCCGCACCGCGAGGTCGAGCAGCGCGCACACGAACAGGGCGATCCCGATGAAGCCGTTGACCGTGAAGAAGGCGCGGTTCAGGCGGGACAGGTCGTTCGGCTTGACGATGGTGTGCTCGTAGCAGAAGGCGACGGCCACGATCGCGAGGCCCGCCCAGAACAGCGGGCCCGCGTCCGTGGCGACGGCGTACCAGGCCAGCAGGGCCGTGGTGACGACGTGCGCGCCGCGCGCTCCCCACAGGGCGGCCGCGACGCCGTAGCGCGCGGGGACGGACTTGACGCCCTCCGCGCGGTCCGCGGCCACGTCCTGGCTGCCGAAGATCAGGTCGAAGCCGCCGATCCAGACGCCCACCGCGAGACCCAGGATCACCGCGTCCCACGACCACGTGCCGGTGACGGCCAGCCAGGCCCCGACCGGACCGATCGCCTGGGCGAGGCCCAGGATGGCGTGCGGGAAGTTCGTGAACCGCTTGCCGTACGGGTAGACCACCATCGGGATCACCGCGACCGGCGCCAGCATCAGGCACAGCGGGTTCAGCAGCGCCGCCGAGCCGAGGAAGACCGCCAGCGCGATCCCGGCCCCGGTCCAGGCGGAGCGCACCGACACCGCGCCGGTGACGAGCTCGCGCCCGGCGGTGCGCGGGTTCCGGGCGTCGATCTCCCGGTCGATGATCCGGTTGGCGGCCATCGCGAAGGTCCGCAGCCCGACCATGCAGACGGTGACGAGCAGCAGCGTGCCCCAGTGCACCGTCCCGTCGAGCCGGAACATCGCGGTGAACGCGGCGATGTAGGCGAAGGGCAGCGCGAAGACCGAGTGCTCGATCATCACGAGCCGCAGGAAGGCCTTGACCTTGCCGTTCGCCCGGGGCGCGGGCGCGGGCCCGGACCCGAGGACGCCCTCGGCAGCCGACGTCATCGCAGGGACCTCCGGAACTGTTCGAGTTCGGCGCGCAGGTCGGTGACCGACTGCGGGCCGATCTCCACCTCCAGCTGGGGCGTGCCCTCCGAGGGCGGCGGGACGACGGCCGCCAGGAAGGCGAAGCCCTCGCCGGCCGGGCGGCCCTCCAGGCGGAGCACGTCGTGGGCGGCCACGGTGAGGACCACCGTGAACTCCTTCTCGGTGTCCGCGGTGGCGTCGAGCAGGCTGGCGGCGAAGGCGTCCGCGTCGGCGGTGGACAGCTCGTCGAGGGCGATCTCGCGGCCCTCGCCGTCCGTCCGGTCGGCGATCAGCTGCCACAGGTCGGACGGCCCCGCGAACTCCTCGGGGGTCACTCCGGTGCGCTCGGCCGCTTCCCGGACGCCCGGCTGCGCCGGGTCGATCTCGGGGCGGACCAGCGCGACGCAGGGGGTGTCGCTGCCGATGAAGAGGGCGGGTCCGCCCACGGCGATGTCGCTCACAGGCCGTACTCCTTCCAGCGGCGGTCCACGAGGGCCGCCGTCGCGGGGTCGGACTCCACCATGTCGGGCCAGCCGCCGTCGCGCGTGTAACCCTCCTCCGGAAGTTTCTTCGTGGCGTCGATGCCCGCCTTGCCGCCCCAGAACTGCTGGTAGGAAGCGTGGTCCAGATGGTCGACCGGACCCTCGACCACCGTCAGGTCACGGGAGTAGTCGGTGTTGCCCAGCGCTCGCCAGGACACCTCGTGCAGGTCGTGGACGTCGCAGTCCTTGTCCACCACGATGATCAGCTTGGTCAGCGACATCATGTGGGCGCCCCAGATGGCGTGCATGACCTTCTGCGCGTGCTTCGGGTACTTCTTGTCGATCGAGACGATCGCGCAGTTGTGGAAGCCGCCCGACTCCGGCAGGTGGTAGTCCACGATGTCCGGCACGATGATCTTCAGCAGGGGCAGGAAGAACCGCTCCGTGGCCCGGCCCAGCGGACCGTCCTCGGTGGGCGGCCGGCCCACGACGATCGACTGGATCAGCGGACGCTTGCGCATCGTCACGCAGTCGATCTTCAGCGCGGGGAAGGGCTCCTGCGGGGTGTAGAAGCCGGTGTGGTCGCCGAACGGCCCCTCGGGGAGCATCTCCCCGGGCTCCAGCCAGCCCTCGATGACGACCTCGGCGTTGGCCGGGACCTGGAGCGGGACCGTCTTGCAGTCGACCATCTCGATCCGCTTGCCCGCGACGAACCCGGCGAACAGGTACTCGTCGATGTCTCCGGGCAGCGGTGCGGTGGAGGCGTAGGTCACGGCCGGCGGGCAGCCGAAGGCGATCGCGACGGGCAGCCGCTCGCCCTTCGCCGCGGCGACGGCGTAGTGGTTGCGGCTGTCCTTGTGGATCTGCCAGTGCATGCCGATGGTGCGCTTGTCGTGGCGCTGGAGGCGGTAGAGACCGAGGTTGCGCACGCCCGTCTCGGGGTGCTTGGTGTGCGTCAGGCCGAGGTTGAAGAAGTCCCCGCCGTCCTTGGGCCAGGTGAACAGCGCCGGGAGCTGGTCGAGGTCGACGTCGTCGCCGGTGAGGACGACCTCCTGGACGGGCGCGGAGTCGCCCTTCACCTTCTTCGGCGGGACGTGCACCATCGAGCCGAGCTTGCCGAAGGCCTCGCGGACGCCGATGAAGCCCTGCGGCAGTTCGGGCTTGAGGAGGCCGCCGATCTTCTCGCTGATCTCGGCGTACGACTTCAGGCCGAGGGCCTTCAGCAGGCGCCGGTCGGTTCCGAAGACGTTCATGGCGAGCGGCATCGCCGAGCCCTTGACGTTCTCGAACAAGAGGGCCGGGCCGCCCGCCTTGTTCACTCGGTCGACGATCTCCCCGACCTCCAGGTACGGGTCGACTTCGGCCTTGATGCGCTTGAGGTCGCCCTCTCGCTCCAGAGCCCGGAGCAGCGAGCGGAGATCGTCGTAAGCCATGGGGCCCAGTATCCGTCACCCTCTACCCTGGAAGCGTCACCGGGGCCCGACGCGGGCCCGCCGTCACTGCCCGGGAGTCGGTCCCACACCGTGCTGCGCTATCTGCCGTTCCTGCTGATCCTCGCGCTGACCATCTACGCCTTCATCGACTGCCTGAACACGCCCGAGGAAGAGGTCAAGGTCCTCCCCAAGGGGGTCTGGGTGATCATCATCCTGCTCTTCTCGATCGTCGGCCCGGTGGTGTGGCTCTTCGCGGGCAAGAAGCGGGCCGCGGTGGGCGGCGGGGGCGGGGGCTTCGGCGGCGGCCGGTCGCGCCGGACCCAGTGGGTGGCCCCCGACGACAACCCGGAGTTCCTCAAGTCCCTGCGCGACGAGCAGGACGAGAAGGACCAGAAGGACGCGCGGGACGCGAAGGAAGCCCGGGACGCCAAGGAAGCCGCGGAGAAGGACGCCCCGGAGAAGGACGTCTCGGACACGGACGCCCCGGACACGGACAAGGGCAAGGGCAAGGACGACCAGGCCTAGGACCGTCAGGCCCGGGTCGCGTCCCGCGCGCACCGCGCGGGGAACTCTCCCGCGCCGTCCGCGCGTTGAACGGAGACGGACCGCCTCCCCCGCTGCGCCCGGCCTGTTGACCGGCCCGGTGACCTGCCCGGCGACCACCCCGCCCAGCGGCCCCCACATGTGACGCAAAGTTGATTGAACGCGTTCAAGTCGGCTGACAGAATGGCCCCATGCCACTGCCACGGGCCTCTCAGCACGGCGGGCCGCGGATCGTCGACACGGTCCTGCGCAATCTCCTCGCGTACGGCGTGCTCGTCGCCGCCCTGCTCACCATGACCGGCTGGAACACGCAGCACTCCGCCCCCGGCCCCGTCCCCGCCGTCTACGACGCCGACCTCTCCGAGATCGTCGGCACCTGGCGCTGCGTCGAGGGCACCGCGGTCGTCTTCCGCGCCGACGGCAGCGCCTCCGTCACCCTCCTCGACGGCCAGGAACGCGACTACGCGGCGGGCTGGCGGCTTTCCGGCCCCGCCTCCTGGAAGCTCACCAGCGACGACCAGCCGGCCGGCCGCAACCTCGGCCAGCACCTGCGCCTGGACCTGCCCGCCGCCACCGGCACCGCCACCCGCAGCGGCACCACGACCAGGGCCCCGGGCCGCTACTCGTGGACCTTCGAACTGCGCCGCGACGAACGCCGGACCCTGGAGCTGTACTTCTTCCTCGGCCCCGCGCAGGGGCACGGCGCGTACGTCCTGGAGAAGGACGCGTAGCACCGCACGTACGCCGAGAGGCCCCGCCGCCCGCCCGACGTGGTCGGGGCGGGCGGCGGGGCCTCTCGGCGTCCTGCGTCCTGCGGCGGTCAGACGCCCGCGTACGAGTGCTTGCCGCTGAGCAGGATGTTCACGCCGTAGTAGTTCCAGATCCAGCAGGCGAACGCGAAGAGCGCGAGGTAGGCGGCCTTGCGGCCCTTCCAGCCCGCCGTGGCCCGTGCGTGCAGGTAGCAGGCGTACGCCACCCAGGTCACGAAGGACCAGA
This sequence comes from Streptomyces sp. NPDC006512, assembly GCF_040611935.1. Taxonomy (NCBI): domain Bacteria; kingdom Bacillati; phylum Actinomycetota; class Actinomycetes; order Kitasatosporales; family Streptomycetaceae; genus Streptomyces; species Streptomyces sp. NPDC006512. The sequence continues at coordinate 181,171 of NZ_JBEXPG010000005.1, forward strand.
CCTCCTTGGGGTCCCAGCCCCAGTAGCGGCCCCAGGCGTCGCCCGCCCAGATCGCGCCCGCGACGATGGTGAACGTCCACAGCGGGAAGACCGCCGCGTTGATCCGGTACGAGAACTTGTCGAGGGAGGCCGCCGAGGGCAGCCGCTCCATCACCGAGGTGCGCAGCCGGCCGGGCGTGCGGCCGGCCTCCAGGTGGCTCTCGTAGCTGTCGCGGAAGAGGTAGAGCACCGCGCCGGCCCCGCCGATGTAGAAGACGGCGCCGCAGAAGATGGCGGTGGAGACGTGGATCCACAGCCAGTACGAGTCCAGGGCCGGCACCAGCTGGTCGCTGTCGGTGTACAGCCACTTGGTGGCGATGCCGAGGTCCAGCAGGACGGTGGTGACCAGGATCAGGCCGAGCCAGCGCACGTTCTTCTTCAGCAGGAGCAGCACCAGGTACGCGCCGACGGCCACCGTGGAGAAGGTGATCGAGAACTCGTACATGTTGCCCCAGGGGGCCCGCCGCACCGACATGGCCCGGGCGACGACGCCGGCGGCCTCGATGAGGAAGCCGAGCACCGTCAGGGACACCGCGACGCGCCCGTACAGGTCGCCCTGCTCGTCGCCGCCCGCGGCGCCGGGGCCGTCCGGTACGTCGCGCGAGCCGGAGGCGGCGCGGGTGACGACCTTCGGCCTGTCGAGGACGGCGGTGCCCCCCTTGCCGCGCACCTGCACGGCGGGCGCCCCGGCGTCCTTCGCGGCGGTCAGCGCGGCGGCCGTACGGGCCACCTTGCTGCGGCTGCCGAAGGTCCACTCGGCGATGTGCGCGAGGAAGGCGAGCGTGTAGACCGCCATCGACGAATAGATCAGGTAGTTGCTGATCTGAGCCAGGCTCTCACTGAATGCGACTGCGAGCGGCGTCATCCGCGCTCCCCTTCAACAGATTCCTTGACAGGTGGTTCGGGCGCCGTGGGCGCCTGCTCGTGGAGCGCGGCGGAGAGCACCGCCAGTTCCTCCGGGAGCCGGGCGGACTCGCTGCGGCCGAGGCCCGCCATCTCGACGACGGTCACGCCGTCCTCGCCACGGACCGCCCGGACCCAGATCCGGCGGCGCTGGATGAACAGGGACGCGGCGAGGCCGCCGATGGCGACGACCGCGCCCGCGAGGGCGAGCCCGTTGGCGGGCTGCTGGGTGACCGAGAAGGTCGCCCAGCGCTCGATGCCCTCGAACTTCACGGTGCCGGCCCCGTCGGGCAGGGTCATGGTCTCGCCGGGGAGCAGCTTCTGCTTGAAGAGCTCGCCCTTCTCGTCCTTGAACATCTGCATCTTGGTCGTGTTGAGCTGGTACACGTTCTGCGGCAGGCCCGAGTCCACGCCGAGGCTGCCGTGGTAGGCGTTGAGCGCCAGGACCGGGAAGTTCAGCGCCGGGAACTGCGAGAACATCGTCCCCTGGCCCTCGCCCGCGTAGGTGGGCACGAACCAGGCGTTGAAGCCGAGCTGTTCCTTCTTGCCGGACTTGTCCTTGTACCCGTCGGTGACCTTGACGGCCCCGGAGGACGTGAGGTTGGAGTCCTGCGGCAGCATCGGCACGGCGTCCTTGAAGATCACCTTGCCGGTGGGGTCGGTCACCGAGATGACCGGCGCGTAGCCGTGGCCGAGCAGGAAGACCTTGGAGCCGTCGATCTCCAGCGGCTCGTTGACCTCGATCTCGGTCTTCCGCGGCGTTCCGTGGGCGCCCTCGCTGACGGTGACGTACGCCTTGAAGTCGCGCGGGGTGCCCTTCTGCGGGCCGCTCTCCTCGTAGGTCGCGTCGAACTTGTCGAGCGTGAAGGAGAACGGCGGCAGGCTGTCGGACGAGAAGAGGCTGCCGGACTTGAAGTCGTCGTACTGGGTGAGCGTGTTCGAGAAGCCCTTGCCGCGCAGGACGAGCTTGCCGCCCTCGGACTTGAAGAGCTGCCCCGCGGCGAAGGCCACCAGCATCACGATCAGAGCGATGTGGAAGGCCAGGTTCCCGGCCTCGCGCAGGTAGCCCTTCTCCGCGGCGACGGCTCCCGCGCCCGTCTCCGTACGGAAGCGCCGTCCGCCCAGGAGGGTCTTCGCCGAGGCGAGCACCTCCTCGGGGGACTTCTCCGTCCGCCACGTCGCGTAGACCGGCAGCCGGTCCAGGCGCCGGGGCGCGCCCGGCGGGCGGCCCGTGAGCTGGCCGACGAACTGCCAGGTGCGGGGCACGATGCAGCCGATGAGGGAGACGAACAGCAGGATGTAGATCGCGGAGAACCACACCGAGCTGTAGACGTCGAACAGCTGGAGCTTCTCGGCGACCGGAACCCAGAACTCGTGGGTCCGCTTCCACTCCTCGACCTTCATCGCGTCGACCTGCGTCTGCGGGACGAGCGAGCCGGGGATGGAGCCGAGGGACAGCAGGAACAGCAGGATCAGCGCCACCCGCATGGAGGTGAGCTGCCGCCAGAACCAGCGGGCCCAGCCGATCACGCCGATGCCCACGGGCGCCGACGGGCCGTCCTCCAGGGGGGCCGTGGAGAGCTGCGCTCCGGCCGCCGCGTCGGTGGCGTCCGCGGACGCGGACTCGTGCGGCGCCCCGGTGGGCGCCTTGTCGGTCGTACTCATGTCCGTGTAGTCCTCAGATCCCCGCGGTGAAGCCGTCGGTCCAGCTCTGCATCTCCGTGACGATGCTGCTCCACATTCCTGTGACGAGCAGGATCCCGGTGAGGACCAGCATGCCGCCGCCGATGCGCATCACCCACGCGTAGTGCTTCTTCACCCAGCCGAAGGCGCCGAGGGCCTTGCGGAAGGCGACCGCGGCGAGGATGAACGGTACGCCGAGTCCGAGGCAGAAGACGGTGGTCAGCAGGGCGCCCCGGCCGGCGCTCGCCTGGTCGAAGGCCAGCGTGTTGACGGCGGCGAAGGTCGGGCCCATGCACGGGGTCCAGCCGACGCCGAACAGGACGCCCAGCACGGGCGCGCCGACCAGCCCGGCGGCCGGCTTCTTGTGGAAGCGGAGCTCGCGCATCGTCAGGCCGGGGATGAGCCCCATGAAGAACAGTCCGAGGACGATGACCAGGGCGCCGAGCACCCGGGTGATCACGTCCTGGTAGTCGTGGAGGGTCTCCCCGAAGTACCCGAAGAGCGCCCCGGTCGAGACGAACACGGCCGTGAAGCCGAGGACGAAGAGGGTGGCCCCGGTGACCATCCGGCCGCGCCGGGCCTCCGCGAGGTCGATCCCGCCGACGCCGGTGACGTAGGAGAGGTAGCCCGGGACCAGCGGCAGCACGCAGGGCGAGAAGAACGAGACCAGACCGCCGAGGAGGGCGATCGGCAGGGCGACCAGCAGGCCGCCGTTCAGGACCGTGGTGTTGACGCCGGTGGACTCGGCGGCCAGGAGGTACTCGACCACGAGGTCACTTCTCCGCGAGGAGCGGGTCGATCATCGAGCGGAGCTGCTCCTCGTTGAGGGCGACGAGGGCGCGCGAGGCGATCCGGCCCTCCTTGTCGAGGACGATCGTGGAGGGGATGGCCTGCGGGTTCAGCGTGCCCTTGGGGAAGCGGAGCATCAGCTTGCCGTCCGGGTCGTAGAGGCTCGGGTAGGTGATCCCGTAGGTCTCTTCGAAGGAGGCGGCGTTCTGCTTGCTGTTGTCGCGGGTGTTCAGTCCGACGAAGGCGACGTCCTTGCCGCCGTCGGCCATCTCCTTCGAGACCTTCGCGAAGTACGGGGCCTCCGCGCGGCACGGCGGACACCAGGAGCCCCACACGTTGAGGACGACGACCTTGCCCTTGAGCGTGGTCGTGTCGAGGGTCTGACCGGCCACGGTCTCCCCGTCGAGCTTGGGGGCCTCGGTGCGGTCGGCCTTGGCGACGGTGGAGATGCCGCTGGGGCCCGTGACGTAGTTGCCGCCGGCGGAGCCCGCGGACTTGCCGCCGCCGTTGCCGTCGCCGCACGCCGAGAGGGTCAGGGCGCTCGCGAGGGTCACCGCGGTCAGCAGGACGGCACGGCCGCTGGTCGAGCGGCGGCTACTTCGACGGACACGGGCGCGGCTAAGGCTCATGTGAAAAGTTTCGCATGAGCGATTTGCGGATCTTCCGCACCCCCCGACGGGATGTTAAGGCGCTGGTCAGGTACGTCAGCTGCGGGCGAGGTACGTTCCCCAGCCGCCGGCCGGGGCCCGGCCCGGGCCCAGGGCGTGCAGTTTGGCCAGCACGTTCGGGTCCTGGACGTCCAGCCAGTCGACGAACTGCCGGAAGGATATGAGGCGTACGTCCTTTTTGTCCGCCATGCCCTTGAGGGCCTCCTCGACGGCATCCATGTAGATGCCGCCGTTCCACTCCTCGAAGTGGTTGCCGATGAAGAGGGGTGCCCGGTTGGTCTCGTAGGCCCGCCGGAAGCCGCCGAGGTAGGTGGCGGTGGCCTGGGTGCGCCAGGCCGGGTAGTTGGCGGGGACGCCCCGGGTGCTGCTCCCGGACTGGTTGGCGAGGATGTTGTAGTCCATCGACAGCACCTCGAAGGAGCGCCCGGGGAAGGGCAGCGACTGCAGGGGCAGGTCCCAGAGGCCCTCCTTCTTCACCGGCCACGTCTGGAGGCCGCCCGGGGAGCTCGCGTCGTAGCGCCAGCCGAGCGCGCGGGCGGTGGGCAGCAGGGTCTCGCGGCCCAGGAGGCAGGGGGTGCGGCCGCCCGTCAGTTCCTTGCGGTAGTCGAAGGGGAGCGGGTCGAGGTCGGTGAAGCCGGTGTTCGTGCGCCAGCTGGTGACGAACGACACGGCCTGGTCGATCTCCTCGCGCCAGTCGTCCGCGGTCCACTTCGCGACGGAGCCCGGACCGCCGCAGAAGTGGCCGTTGAAGTGGGTGCCGATCTCGTGGCCGTCGAGCCAGGCCTCGCGGACCAGCCCGAGGGTGGTGCGGATGTTCTCGTCCTTCAGGTAGCCGATGTCGGAGGCGCCGACGGGGTTGTTGGGCGGCCGGTAGAGCTGCTTCTTGGACTCGGGCAGGAGGTAGAGGCCGGAGAGGAAGAAGGTCATGGCCGCGCCGTGGTCGCGGGCGAGCTTGAGGAAGCGCGGGAAGAGGCCGTTGCCGACCTCGCCGGCGCCGTCCCAGCTGAAGACCACGAACTGCGGCGGGGTCTCGCCGGGCTGGAGGGGTACGGGCGGGGCCGGCTGACGGGGCTGGGGGCCGGTGGTGGCGGTGGAGCCGTCACCGATCGGCTCGGCCGACGGCTTCGCGGGGCCGCCGGCGCCCTCCGCTCCCTGGCCGCCCGGGCCTGGTCCGCCGCCTCCGAACCCGCAGCCCGCGACACCCGTCGCGGCGGCAGCGCCAAGTCCGAGTCCGAGTACTCCCCTTCGACTGAATCCGCGCACGTCGCTCATGAACTGTCATATAAACGGACAATCCATGGCTGTCGACACCCCGACGCGGCCCAGGTGCGCGGACTTGCCCGAACCGATGCCGAAGCATGGCGTCGATTTGACCTACGGGCCGCCGGACGCGGGAGAGCCGGGGCTGGAGGGCCGGGGGCTGCGAGCCGGGGCGGGAGGGACGGCGGCTGGGAGCCGGGGCTGGAGGGCCGGGGGGCTCGGAGCCGAGGCTGGAGGGCCGGGGGCTGGGAGCCGGGGGCGAATGCCGGATGCCGGGCCCCGGGTGGGGCCCGGCATCCGGGTCGGGCTGGGGGCGGCCGGGGTTCCGGTGGAACCCCGGCCGGGATCAGGCGCCGAAGGCCTTCGACTTGCCCTTCACCGGCTTCGCTCCGGCCAGCAGGTGCGCCGGGACCAGGTCCCGGGCCGGCTCGCTGTAACCCACCGACACCAGCCGCTCGCCCTGGTACGTGAACGACGTCAGCGAAGCCAGCGTGCACTGCCGGCGGCGCGGGTCGTGCCAGAGCCGCCGCTTCTCCGCGAAGCTGCGCACGATCCAGATCGGCAGCTGGTGGCTGACCGCCACCGCCTCGTGCCCGCGCGCGGCGTCCCGCGCGGCCTCGATCGCGCTCATCATCCGGACGACCTGCTCGACGTACGGCTCGCCCCAGGACGGCTTGAACGGGTTCGTCAGGTGCTTCCAGTTGCCCGGCTTGCGCAGGGCACCGTCGCCGACGCCGAAGGTCTTGCCCTCGAAGACGTTGCCCGCCTCCAGCAGCCGGCCGTCGGTGGCCAGGTCCAGGCCGTGCGTCTTCGCGATCGGCGTGGCCGTCTCCTGCGCCCGCTCCAGCGGGGAGGCCACCACGTACGTGATGTCCCGGTCCTGGAGGTGCTCGGCGACCCGGTCGGCCATCTGCCGGCCGAGCTCGGAGAGGTGGTAACCGGCGCGGCGGCCGTAAAGCACGCCGTCCGGGTTGTGCACCTCGCCGTGCCGCATCAGGTGGACCACGGTGATGTCGCTCACGCGCTCGCCTCCGGGCTCGCCTCGGCGGCCGCACGGGCCGCGGCGGGCAGGGCGGCGGCGATGCGCTCGACCGCCCGCTCGTCGTGCGCCGTCGACACGAACCAGGACTCGAACGCCGAGGGCGGCAGGTAGACGCCCTGCGACAGCATCGAGTGGAAGAACCCGTTGAAGCGGAAGCTCTCCTGCTTCTTCGCGTCGTCGTAGTTGCGGACCTCGTTCTCCGTAAAGAACACGGAGAACATGTTGGAGGCCGTCTGCACCCGGTGCGCGACGCCCTCCTTGGTCAGCGCCTCCGTCACCAGGCCCTGGATCTCCTTCGAGACCGCGTCGACCTTCTCGTACGCCGCCGCGTCCAGCAGGCGCAGCTGCGCGAGGCCGGCCGCGGTGGCGATCGGGTTACCGGAGAGCGTGCCCGCCTGGTAGACCGGGCCGGCCGGGGCCAGGTGGCCCATCACGTCGGCGCGGCCGCCGAAGGCCGCCGCCGGGAAGCCGCCGCCCATGACCTTGCCGAAGGTCATCAGGTCGGGCCTGACCCCGTCGACGCCGTACCAGCCGGCGCGGGAGGTGCGGAATCCCGTCATCACCTCGTCGGAGATGTACAGGGCGCCGTTCTCGCGGCAGAGGTCGGCCAGACCCTGGTTGAAGCCCTCGCCCGGGGTCACGACGCCCATGTTGCCGGGAGCGGCCTCGGTGATCACGCAGGCGATCTCGCCGGGGTGCGCGGCGAACGCCGCCCGCACGGAGTCGAGGTCGTTGTAGGGCAGCACGATCGTGTCCCCGGCCTGCGCGCCCGTCACGCCCGGAGTGTCCGGGAGCGCGAACGTCGCCAGCCCGGAACCGGCGGCGGCCAGCAGAGCGTCGACGTGTCCGTGGTAGCAGCCGGCGAACTTGACGACCTTGGCGCGACCGGTGAAGCCACGGGCCAGCCGGATCGCCGACATGGTCGCCTCGGTGCCGGACGACACCAGGCGGACCTGCTCGACGGGCTCGATGCGGGCGACGATCTCCTCGCCGAGGGCGACCTCGCCCTCACCGGGCGTCCCGAAGGACGTGCCGCGGGCGACCGCGGCCTGGACGGCCTCGATCACCTCGGGGTGGGAGTGGCCGAGAATCATCGGCCCCCACGAGCAGACGAGGTCGACGTACTCCCGCCCGTCGGCATCGGTCAGGTAGGGACCGGTACCGGACACCATGAACCGGGGCGTACCGCCCACGGCACGGAAGGCGCGGACGGGAGAGTTCACGCCGCCGGGGGTCACGAGGGACGCGCGCTCGAAGAGCGTCTGCGAAACTGGGGCTTCATACGGGTACGGGTAGCTCACACCAGCCATGGTCTCAGAGGCCGCGACAGACTTGCGGACGGGCGTTTCACCGCGCCGCCGCGGGGGAGGTCACTGCCATGATGATCAGGCTGCGTGGCGGGGGCCGCGGGGCCGGGGCAGGCAATACCAGTCGGGTGGAGATATGCAACGCGGTGGTGGACCGGGCGAGGGTACGGACGGCCTGGACCCGCAGCGCGCCCGCGATGCCCGCCGCAGAGGCAAGCACCGCCGCCGCGGTGCGGAAGCCGCCGAGCCCGTACCGGGTCCCACCCGCGCGCCCGACGGCGCGGACGGTGCGGACGGCCTCGCCCGGGGCCGCGGCATGGGAGTGACCTACAAGTACTTCGGCGCCCCCGACGGCGCGACGGCCGCGCGGGTCCCGGTGACGATGCGGCCGGAGGAGCTGGGCGGCGACGAGCTCGGCATGGGCGGCATGTTCACCAAGATCAAGCCGGAGACGGTCGCCGCGATGGTCCTGACCGGCATCGAGGGCATACCCCTGCACAAGGTGCCGCCGCTGGAGCTGGTCGTCCTCCACCCCGACTACGCGGTGGTCAAGCTCCCCATGACGGTGGTCGACCCGCTGCGCGGCGTCGGCGAGGAGTCCGTCGGCGCGGCCGCCTTCATCTGGTCCACGGTCCCCGACCGCGGGGGTCCGCGCGACGCGTTCAACGTCTACCAGCTGCTGCACGAGTGGCAGGACTTCTCCCACCGCCTCCACGAAGCCGGCCACCAGCCGTACTGCCTCGTCTGGCCCTGACGCCCCCCGACGGGTCTGGCCCTGACGTTCCCGACGGGGCGGAGCCGCCCGTGGCCCCGGTCGCGGACACGGCCGCGGGGCGGCCGCCCGGTCCCGGCGCGATCCCGTTACCGGTCGCGGCTCCCCCGCACGATCCCGATACCGGTCGCGGCTCCCGCGCATGGTCCCGCCCGCGGGCGCGGTCCCTGGGGCGGTCCCCGGCGCGTTGCCCGGCCCTGGTCGCGGCCCCACAGCGCGGCCCCGCCCCGCCCCCGTTCCCGACCCGTTCCCGTGACCGTTCCCGTGCCCGGCCCCGCCTCCGACCCGTGCCCGTTCCCGCGCCTGACCCCGCCCCGTTCCCGTTCGCGTTCCCGTGCCCGCGCCCGTATCCGTTCCCGTTCCCGCGCCCGCGCCCGTTCTCGCGCCCGACCCCGCCCCGCCCCGTGACCACCCCCCGACCCCGAGCCCGCCCCCGCCCCGTGCCCGTGCCCGTGCCCGTGCGCGTGACCGGGGACGTTCCGCGGACTCCCGGCCCGTTCGGTGCGTAGCGTGGCCCCATGGATCCCATGGAGACAGGACCCGCGGAGACACGCGTACGGCTGGAGCCCTGGGCGGCCGGGGACTTCTGGCTGCTGGAGCGCGCGAACGAGCCCGTCATGACCGAGCACCTCGGAGGCCCCGAGACGCCGGAGAAGCTCGCCGACCGGCACCGCCGCTACCTGGAGCTCGGCGCCCGCGAGCCGGCCGCCGGGCGCATGTTCCGGGTGGTGCTGGAGGATTCGGGCGAAACCGTCGGCTCAATCGGCTTCTGGGAACGCACCTGGCGGGACGAGCCGGTGTACGAGACCGGCTGGGGCGTCCTTCCCGAGCACCAGGGCCGGGGACTGGCCGCCGCCGCCCTGGCGGAACTCGTCCGCCACGTCACCGCCCACGGCGACCGCCGCGCCCTGCACGCCTTCCCCGGCACCGACCATCCGGCGTCCAACGCGGTCTGCCGCCGGGGCGGGTTCACCAACCTGGGCCGGGTCGACTTCGAGTACCCGCCGGGCGTCCCCCACCCCAGCAACGACTGGCGCCTCGACCTGCCCGAGAAGACCGAGCCCTCCTGACACCCCGGGCGCCACTGTCACTTCTGGCACTCCTGGCTCTGTCGGGCCCGGCCGGCCCGGGGTTCAGGCCACCGTGAGGACCAGGCGGCCGCGCAGGCCGCCGGCGGCGAGGCGGGCATGGGCCCCGGCGGCGTCCGCGAGCGGCACGGTGTCCGCCACGCGGAGGGTCAGCTCGCCGGAGTCGACCAGCGACACCAGCCGGGCCAGGTGCGCACCGTCGGGCGCGACCTCCTGCTCCTCGACCCGGATCCCGCGCTCCGCCGCCGGCGCGGCGTGGGGGCGCAGGCCGACGTAGACCCCGCCGTCGCGGACGAAGGACAGCGCGGGCTCGCCCAGTACCGCCGCGTCCAGGACCCCGTCGACCGGCCCGGCGGGTGCCGTACCGCGCGGCACGAACCCGGCCGCGCCGAGCGACCGTACGAGACCTTCGTCCTCGGCGCCCGCCAGGGCCGTCACCTTCAGGCCGGCCCGGACGGCGAGCTGGACGGCGAGTCCGCCCACGACCCCCGCCGCACCGGTGACCAGGACCGAGGAGCCCGGGGCGAGCCCCAGCAGGTCGACCGCCCGCGCAGCGGTCAGCCCGCTCAGCGGGAGCGCCGCCGCGGCGGCCGCGTCCACTGACGCGGGGGCCACGGCCACCGCCGAGGCGTCCAGGACCGCGTACTCGGCGTGCGTTCCCAGCGGCTTCACCGGGCCGTACTGCAGCCCGACCACCCGCTGGCCGGCCTCCCAGCCGGACACCCCCGGGCCGACCTCGTCGATCTCGCCCGCCACGTCCCAGCCGAGCCCGAGCCGCTGCCCCTCGCCGCCGAAGACCCCGGAGCGGACCGCCCCGTCCACGGGGTTCACGCCGGCCGCGTGCACCCGTATCCGTATCTGTCCGGCCGCCGGAACCGGCACCGGCACCTCGGCGATCTCCACCCGCTCCGGTCCACCGAAGCCGTTCACCACCGCCGCCCTCATGCTCGAAGTCCCCGTGCTCGAAGCCCCCGTGCTCGAAGTCCGCGTGGCCGTCGTGCGCTCGCTCATGGTCTCTCCCCGTGTTGGTCCGCTGGTTTTCAGCCGTTCCGATGGGCACTAACTTATGGAGAGGTACTCTCCTTTCGTAAGTACGTACTCCGGAGTGCGTACCCGACCCGAAGGTGGGTTCCCCCATGGCCACCCGCACCGCCGCCGCCCTGCGCGAGGAAGCCCGCGCCGCCTACGACGCCTTCGTCAAGGAGTGCCCCACCGGCCAACTCCTGGCCCGCATCAGCGACAAGTGGGTCGGCCTCGTCCTCAGCGCCCTCGGCCAGTCCGAGACCGGCTCCCTGCGCTACAGCGACCTCGGCCGCAAGATCCCCGGCGTCAGCCAGAAGATGCTCACCCAGACCCTCCGCTCCCTCGAACGCGACGGCCTCGTCACCCGTACCGTCACCCCCACCGTCCCCGTGCGCGTCGACTACTCCCTCACCGAACTCGGCCGCAGCCTCGGCGGACTCCTCACCTCCGTGAAACTCTGGGCCGAAAGCCACTTCGACGAGGTCAACGCCCATCGAGAGGCCTACGACCAGGGCACCGCATCCGCTTAATCGGGCGGCGCGGCCCGGCTCGCCGATGGCATGCTGGGGCCGTGAACGGTCCCGGCATTCAGCTCACCCTCGCTCCCGAACTGCGCCTCTTCGCCCCGCCCAGCCGGCGTGCGGAACGCGTACCGACCGCCACCGACGGCGCCTCCAGCATCGGCCACGTCGTCGAGTCGGCGGGCGTCCCGCTGACCGAGGTCGGCCGCCTGCTCGTCGACGGCCACGAGGTGCCCGTCTCGTACGTGCCCCAAGCGGGCCAGTCCGTCGAGGTGTTCGGCGTGGACCGCCCCCAACGGATCCCCGGCGCCCCGCTGCGCTTCCTCCTCGACGTCCACCTCGGCACCCTCGCCCGCCGCCTTCGCCTGCTCGGCGTCGACGCCGCCTACGAGAACGAGGACATCGGCGACCCCGCCCTCGCCACCCGCTCCGCCGCCGAGCAGCGCGTCCTGCTCTCCCGCGACCGCGGACTGCTCCGCCGCCGCGAGATCTTCGCCGGCGCCTACGTCTACAGCGACAACCCCGACGAGCAACTGCGCGACGTCCTGGGCCGCTTCCGTCCGGAGCTCACGCCCTGGACCCGCTGCACCGCCTGCAACGGCCCGCTCCGCGAGGCCGACAAGGACAGCGTGGGCGACCGTCTGGAGCACGGCACGCAGCGCTCGTACGACGTCTTCGCCCAGTGCACCGCCTGCGAGCGCGTCTACTGGCGCGGCGCCCACCACGCCCGCCTTGAAGGGATCGTCGGCGACGCCGTGGCGGAATTCGGCGGCGGCGCCGCCTGACACGGTCCGGTGCGGGCGCCCGGCTGGCAGACTCCCCGGGCATGACCGCCGCCGAGAACACCACGGGCGCCGCCGGCGCCACGGGCCCCGCGAGCCGCCCGGAGACCGGTACAGCCGTCGCCAGTACAGCCGTCGCCGATTCGGCCGTCGCCAGTACAGCCGTCGCCGATGCGGCCGTCGTCGACGTGGCCGTCGTCGGCGCCGGACCCACCGGGCTCCTGATCGCCGGCGACCTCGCCGCCGCCGGTCTCTCCGTCGCCCTCGTCGAAAAACGCCCCCGCACGGCCGCCAACCTCACCCGCGCCTTCGCCGTCCACGCCCGCACCCTCGAACTCCTCGACGCGCGCGGCCTCGCCGACGAACTCGTCTCCACCGGCCGCCGCATCGACCGCCTGAACCCCTTCGGTGGCATGGCCCTCTCCCTTCAACGGCTGCGCAGCCGCTACCCGTTCGTCCTGATCACTCCTCAATATGAGACAGAGAAACTGCTGGAGCGCCGCGCGCTGTCCACAGGAGTGGACATCCAGTACGACAGTCAGGTCACAGGCCTCCACCAGGACCACGACACCGCCACCCTCACCCTCACCGGCCCGGCGGGCGGCACCCGCCGCATCCACGCCCGCCACGTCGTCGGCGCCGATGGCGTCCGCTCCACCGTCCGCGAAGCCCTCGGCCTGCCCTTCCCCGGCAAGGCCGTCGTCCGCTCCATGGTCCTGGCCGACGTACGCCTCACCGATCCGCCCGAGGACCTCCTCGCCTTCAACGGCACCGCCGACGCCTTCGGCTTCCTCGTCCCCTTCCACGACGGCTGGTACCGCGCCATCGGCTGGCGCCGCCCCGGCCGGGCCTCCGCCGGCGCCGCCGAACCCGCAGACCTCGACGCATCCGCAGACCTCGACGAAGCCGCCGACCTGGACGAACCCGTAGGCCTCGACGAACCCGTAGGCCTCGACGAGGTCCGCGCCCTCATCACCGACGCCCTCGGCACCGACCACGGCATCCACGAGGCCCGCTGGACGTCCCGCTTCCGCAGCGACGAACGCCAGGTGCCCCGCTACCGCGTCGGCCGCGTCTTCCTCGCCGGCGACGCCGCCCACGTCCACTCCCCCGCCGGCGGCCTCGGCATGAACACCGGCCTCCAGGACGCCGCCAACCTCTCCTGGAAACTCGCCGCCGTCCTCCACGGCCAGGCCCCCGACCCCGAGACCCTCCTCGACAGCTACCACCGCGAACGCCACCCCGTCGGCCGCGCCGCGCTGCGCACCAGCGGCGCCATCGTCCGCGCCGTCATGGTGCCCGGCGCCGCCGCCCGCGCCGCCCGCGACCTCGCCGCGACGTTCCTCGCCCGCGTCGGCCCCGCCCAGGACCACGCCCTCGGCCTGATCTCCGGGATCGGACTCGCCTACCCGGCACCGCCCGGCACCCGCCGCCCCTCCCCCGCCGGCCGGCGCGCCCCCGACGTCGCCCTGGCCCCCGACCCCCACCGCCCGGACCCCGCCCACCGGGCAACGCGCCTGTACGAGGCCCTGCGCGGCGGCGGCTTCGTCCTCGTCACCCCGCCCGGCGCGGCCACCCCGCCCGGAACCCCCCTCACGCACCGCCACTGGGCCGCGCGGCGACGTACGGCCTGTGTCCTCGTACGCCCCGACGGCTACGTCGCCTGGAGCGCCCCCCGGGCCACCGACGCCGAACTCGCGCACGCGGTGGCCGCCTGGCTGCTCCCCGGCAAGCCCCAGCCCGGACCGGAAGGGCCGGGGTGAACGGGCCGGGGTGAACGGGCCGGGGCAACCGGAGGACCCGCCCCGGAAGGGGGCGCCGCCTCAGAAGGCGTAGTCGTCGCCCGTGTCCAGCGCGAGCACCACGTGGTCGTTGTTGGTGCTGTTGCGGTCGGTCGCCCCGCCGTTCCACCACGTGTCGATCCGCACCACCACCTCCGACGGCCGCTCGCGCAGGTTCAGCAGCAGTCCGATGTGCCGGCCCCTGCCGTGCTCCGGGAGCGCGCCCGTCTCGCACACCACCTCGCGCAGACCCGCCCGCGCACAGCCCCCGGCCAGGTCCTGCCGGTCGGCGAGGTCCACCGACAGGCGGATGCGCAGGGTCGCGTTCGGCAGCGCCGAGGGCCCCTCGTTCTCCGGGACCGTCCACACCCTCAGCTGGCCCGGGGTCAGGGCGACCCGTCCGTGGTAGGCCACGTCGGCCTCCGGTCCCACCAGGGCCTCGGCCTGCCCGGCCCCGCCCAGCACCAGCAATCCCGCCAACACCACACTCCGTACGGCACCACGGCGCACCGCCACCACCTCCTCGCGCGGACGCTAGCCAGTCCGCACGCCCCCCGGTCGGACCATCACACGAACGAGGGCGAGCCCTCCCCCATTCGCCTGCGTAGGCTTCGATCCATGCCGATCGCCCGCTCCGCGCTCCTCTTCGCCCTCGCCGCCGTCCTGGAGATCGGCGGCGCCTGGCTCGTCTGGCAAGGCGTACGGGAGCACAAGGGCTGGGCCTGGATCGGCGCCGGAGTCATCGCCCTCGGCCTCTACGGATTCGTCGCCACCCTCCAGCCCCAGGGCGACTTCGCGCGCGTCCTCGCCGCGTACGGCGGGGTCTTCGTCGCCGGCTCCCTGGCCTGGGGCGCGGTCGCCGACGGCTACCGCCCCGACCGCTGGGACGTCACCGGCGCCCTCGTCTGCCTCGCGGGCATGGCCGTCATCATGTACGCGCCACGCGGCCACTGAGCTCGCGCCCACCGCGCGAAAGGCGACCGGTCACCGCCCCCGCCTATGCTGACGGAAATCGCCCGTACGAACGAACGAGGAGCCCCGCCCATGAGCACGGCCACCCGCACCGCCGTAGTCACCGGCGCGAGCAGCGGAATCGGCGCGGCCACCGCCCGGCAGCTCGCCGCAGCCGGCTACCACGTCGTCCTGACCGCCCGCCGCAAGGACCGCATCGAGGCCCTCGCCGCCGAGCTCACCGCCGCGGGCCACGAGGCCACCGCCCACGCCCTCGACGTCACCGACCGGCCCGCCGTCGACGCCTTCGCGGCCTCCCTGGAGCGCTTCCCCTCCGTCGACGTCCTCGTGAACAACGCCGGCGGCGCGCTCGGCGCCGAGCCCGTCGCCACCGGCGACCCCGCCGACTGGCGCACGATGTACGAGGTCAACGTCATCGGCACGCTGCACGTGACCCAGGCCCTGCTCCCGGCCCTCACCGCCTCCGGCGACGGCACCGTCGTCGTGCTCTCCTCGACCGCCGGGCACTCCACCTACGAGGGCGGCGCGGGCTACGTCGCCGCCAAGAACGGTGCCCGCGTCCTCGCCGAAACCCTCCGCCTGGAGATCGTCGGCCAGCCGGTCCGCGTCATCGAGATCGCCCCCGGCATGGTCAAGACCGAGGAGTTCGCCACCA
Source organism: Streptomyces sp. NPDC006512 (assembly GCF_040611935.1). Classification (NCBI taxonomy): domain Bacteria; kingdom Bacillati; phylum Actinomycetota; class Actinomycetes; order Kitasatosporales; family Streptomycetaceae; genus Streptomyces; species Streptomyces sp. NPDC006512. The sequence continues at coordinate 196,456 of NZ_JBEXPG010000005.1, forward strand.
CCCGCTTCCGCGGGGACACCGAGAAGGCCGCCAAGGTCTACGCGGGCGTGGCGGAGCCCCTGTCCGCCGACGACGTGGCCGACACCATCACCTGGGCGGTGACCCGTCCCAGCCACGTCAACATCGACCTGCTGGTGGTCCGGCCCCGCGCCCAGGCCTCGAACACGAAGGTCCACCGCGAGCTCTAGTGCCGCTCAGACCAGCCCGGCCGACTTCAGGTGCGGCATGAGGGCCGCCGGCTTCAGCCCGGCGGCCTTCGCCGCGTCCAGGGCCCGCTGGAGGTCGCCCGCCAGCGTCGGCGTGAAGTGCAGCAGCACGATGTCGCCCGCCTTCAGTTGCGGCGTCGGCGGGGTCTGGTTCCAGGTCGTGAAGTCGTGCGTCCACGTGACCAGCGCCTTCACCCCGCACGCCTTCGCCGCGAGCCGCACGTCGTCGTTGACGGCACCGTACGGGGGCCGCAGCAGCTTCGGCGTCTTCCCGAAGACCGCCTCCAGCTGCTCCCCGGCCCCGCACACCTCGGCGTCCTTGCCGGCGGCGTCGAGGGTGGTCAGGTCGGGGTGGTTCACCGTGTGGTTCTCCACCGTCACCCGCCCCTGCCCGGTCAGCCCGGTGAAGTAGCCGGTGTCGTACGAGGTCGCCCCCGGCAGCAGGAACAGCGCGGCCGGGACCCGCTTCTCCAGCAGGATCCGGGCGGCCTCCGGATCGTGGTTCCAGCCGTCGTCGACGGTGATGAAGACGACCTTCTCCTGGGTCGGTACGTGCGAGACGACGGGCGGCAGCCCCACTCCGGCGGCCTGGGCCTGACCTGCGGCCCCGAGGGCGAGCGACAACGACGCGAGCGCGGCGACGACCACGCGGGATCTCCACATGCCGCACACCTTGGTCTAGACCAACTCCCGCCGTCAAGCCCCTACTTGGCGACCCCGTCCGCCGACAGCGGGAACGGCCGCAGGCAGCTGCACCCCACCACGTCGGCCGGCCCCCGTTCCGGCACCTCGACGCTCGCCGTCACGCTCCACCGCACCGTCGTGCGCCGCCACGACTTCCCCTCCCCGCCCAGCAGCGCCTCCGCCTCCCGGTAGCGGAGGCCGGAGCCGTACCGGAACGCCATCGAACGGGGCGCCGTCAGCCGGTCGGTCCGCGTGAACGTGCAGGTGACGAGGGACTTGCCGTCCGCCAGCCGCACCACCGGCAACTCCAGCCCCCCGGCCACCTCCAGCTCCTGGCGCCACGTGACCTCCCGCATCTCCGCGTCCCCGGCGTTGTAGGCCCCCACCACCTCGGTGGTCAGCTCACCCGGCACGAAGTCCGCGCTCTCCGCCTCCCCGTCCGGGGCGGTGAAGGTCAGGTACTTCGCGTACCGCCCGCACACCTCCCGGTCCGCCCCGGCCGCCGGCGACAGCACCGCCTCGCCCCCCGCACCCCGCGCGAACCCCGCCACCTCCCGGTCCCGCACGTCGAATCCGTACCGCGCGTACGCGGTGTCGTCGAACACCCCCGGCCTGCGGGGCGCGTCGTACACCCAGGACAGCGCGACCGCCTTCCACTCGGCGCCCGGCGCCGCCTGGACGAAGTAGTGCACGGCGCGCGCCCGCGGGTTGTCGATGGGCGAGTCGCCCCGGCTCAGCGAGACGAACGACCGCGGGTACGCCGGCTGGTCCTTCTGCGCCGGGATCAGGAACTCCGCCCCCCCGGAACAACTCCGCCGCCCACTCCGTCGTCCGCTCCGCCTTCCGCTTCTGCCGCACCTCGACCCGCGCGAGGCTCTCCGCCAGCAGCGGCCCGGCCTCCACCTGGGCGAAGCCCCCGCCGTCCAGCCCCTCGATCGCCGCCTTCCGCACCGTGACGTACCGGTCGAAGACCTGCCGCGCCTGCTCCGCGCCGATGACCTTCGCCACGACGGGCACGGCGGCCGGCGCCTTCCCGCCCCCGCCGCCGGGCGCGCACCCCCCGGCCCCGACCAGGCAGCCCACGACCACCCCGGCCACCCGAACCCGCCACCGACCAGCCACGCCCCACTCCCCCACACCCGCCCGGCCCACCAGATCAGCGCATGAAAACACGCCCCCGGCCACACCCGGACGACGCCCCGATCACGATCGAGCCACCCCGCCACGGCATGTGCCCGTACGAGCGTCTCCCTGGAACTCCCGATGGGCCTCCTCCTGGGCCTCCTCGGCGGCGACGGCCGAGACGCGCGGAGGGGCCCGGACCGCAACCGGTCCGGGCCCCTCCGCTCCCCCGCCGACCACACGGCGGCAGCCGCCCCGCGGCGGCCTCAGCCCTTGATGCAGATGACCTGCTTCAGCTTCGCCACGACCTGGACGAGGTCGGTCTGCTGCTCGATGACCTGGTCGATCGACTTGTACGCGGCCGGGATCTCGTCCACGACGCCGGAGTCCTTGCGGCACTCCACGCCCTGCGTCTGCTCCGCGAGGTCGCGCGCCGAGAACCGCTTCTTCGCCGCCGTACGGCTCATCTTGCGGCCCGCTCCGTGCGAGGCCGAGTTGAAGGACTTCTCGTTTCCGAGGCCCTTCACGATGTACGAGCCCGTACCCATCGAGCCCGGGATGATCCCGTACTCGCCGCTGCCCGCGCGGATGGCGCCCTTGCGCGTGACGAGCAGGTCCATGCCGTCGTACCGCTCCTCCGCCACGTAGTTGTGGTGGCAGCTGATCTCGTGGTCGAAGGAGACCTTCGCCTTCCGGAACTCCTTCCGGATGACCTCCTTGAACAGGCTCATCATCGCCGCGCGGTTGTACTTCGCGTACTCCTGCGCCCAGAAGAGATCCTGCCGGTAGGCGTCCATCTCCGGCGTGGCGGCCAGGAAGACCGCGAGGTCGCGGTCCACGAGCCCCTGGTTGTGTTCGAGCCCCCGGGCCACGCCGATGTGATGCGCCGCGAGCTCGTTGCCGATGTTCCGGGAGCCGGAGTGCAGCATCAGCCAGACCGAACCCGACTCATCCAGGCAGAACTCGACAAAATGGTTTCCTCCGCCGAGCGTTCCGATCTGCTTCACGGCGCGCTCCTGACGGAATTTGACCGCGTCGGTGAGGTAGTCGAACCGCTGCCACAGGTCCTCGTACCCCGTGACCGAGAAGCCGTACAGCCGCGCGGGGTCCACCGCCTCCTTGTGCAGCGCCGCGCCCACCGGAATCACCTGCTCGATCCGCGACCGGAGCTTCGACAGGTCGCCCGGGAGGTCGTTCGCCGTCAGGGAGGTCTTGACCGCCGACATGCCGCAGCCGATGTCGACGCCGACCGCCGCCGGGCAGACCGCGTCCTTCATGGCGATCACCGAGCCGACCGTGGCGCCCTTGCCGTAGTGGACGTCCGGCATCACGGCCAGGCCCTTGATCCAGGGGAGGCCGGCGGTGTTGTGGAGCTGGCGCATGGCGCTGTCCTCGACCGATGCCGGATCCGTCCACATCCGGATCGGGACTTTCCCGCCCGAAACCTCTACATACGACATAAGACGTCAATCCCCCGAAGACCACAGAAAAGTAGGAAAACGCAAAAAGCCTCGCTCATCGCCCCAAAGCAGTCAGGGAACCGGCGCCGGCACCAGCGTGTGCGATAGACATTGTGTCCATCCGCGTCCAAGTCGCGGCAACGCATTTTCCCCAGGGAGCCAGGAAGCCAGTGGACGTGGAGCGCAAGACGGTACGTCGGCGGGTCCTGCCCGGCATCGCGATGCTCACCGCCCTCGCGGCAGCCGTGACCGGCCTGACCGGCTGCACCGACGGCAGCGGCATGGGCACCGGCGACCCGAAGAACGGCGGGAACACCGCCGCCCCCGCGCAGCCCGGCAAGTACCGCAGCCTGCCGCAGCCCTGCAAGGCGGCCGACGGCAAGCGGCTCCGGGCGATGCTCCCGGCGTCCGAGTCCCTCACTTCCGAGGCCCGCGAGCAGCTGTACGAGGGGACCGCGGACGCCTCGTACGACGGCGACCGGCACGTGGGCTGCCGCTGGAACACGCAGGTCCCCGAGGGGACCCTGCTGCTGTCGGTCAACTTCGAGCGGGTGGTCTCGTACGACCGGGCCACCACGAGCGACGACGACAAGGCGCACCAGGTGTACGTCAGCCGGCTGACGGCGGCCCACCTGCCGTTCCCCGGACCGGCCACGACCCCGGGTGCGGGCTCCAGCGGCAGCCCGAGCCCCGGCGGCGCGCCCGCGCCGGGCGCCACCCCCGGGACCGGGGCCCCCGCGTCCCCGTCCGACGCACCCTCCGGCGCCCCTTCCGGCACCCCGGGCGCCCCTTCCGCTTCCGCCTCCGCTTCTGCCTCCGTCGCCGCCTCTCCCTCCGCGTCTCCGTCCGCCTCTCCGGAGCTCGGCTCCCGCGTCCTGGAGGGGCTCGGGAACGAGGCCTTCCTCGACGACAAGCTGAGCGCGGCCGGCGCCACCGCCGCCCAGGCGCGCACCGTACGGATCGTGTTCCGCACCTCGAACGTGATCGTCACCGTCGAGTACAGCGTGCAGCCCGCCGGCCCGGGCACCGTGCCCCCGAGTGCGGAAACGCAGGACAAGGCCCGCCAGTTGGCACAGGCCCTGGTGGAGCGTTTCAACGAATGACAGCCCCGCCCGCCCGGGGCGTGCGCGCCCCGCGTGACGGCGCGCACAGCAGGCGGGCGCCCGGTCGGGCTACCGTTGCACGGGTCCAGCGCCCGCAACGCGTCCGTCAGAAGACCGTCGAATGACCCTCAACGTCTGAAGGAAACATGCACCGATCAGCCTCGCGCCTCACCCGCGTCCTCGCCTGCGCAGCCGTCCCGGTGATACTCACCGTCGCCGGGTGCTCCTCCGATTCGGGCAAGGACTCGGGCAAGTCCTCCGGCAAGAAGTCCGAAGCCTCCGCGTCGTCCAAGCCGAGCGCGAAGCCGTCGGCCGTGCTGGAGAAGGTGGCGTTCGCGAAGCTGCCCGACCCCTGCAAGACCGTCGCTTCGAAGAGCATCGACTCCCTCGTCCCCGAGGCGAAGGAGAAGAACGGCACGGCGACCAAGTCGAACGACCTCTCCAGCCGCGCCAGCTGCTCCTGGAACGGCCTCGACACGGACGGCCTGAAGGGCTCGCAGTACCGCTGGCTGTCCATCTCCCTGGTGCGCTACGACTCGCACGCCTCCCTCGGCAGCGGCAACAAGCGCGCCGAGGAGCAGTACAACAAGCAGATCGAGGCGTCGAAGACCACCGAGGGCGCGAACGACGTCAAGGTCGAGCAGGCCGGCGGGATCGGCGACCAGGCCACGTCCGTCGTGTACGGCGTGAAGAAGGACGTCGACTTCTTCAACACGACCGTCGTGACCCGCACCCAGAACGTCGTGATCACCATCGACTTCAACGGTGCCGCCTACGAGGGCGCGGGCGCCCCGGACAAGACGAAGATGCTGGAGAACGCGATCGCGGCGGCCAAGGAGAGCGTGACCTCGGTCGGCACCGCCAACGAGCAGCCGGACGCCTCGCAGGCCCCGGACGCGGGCTCGCCGTCGTCCTCCGCTTCGGGTTCCGCTTCCCCGTCCTCCTCGGCCGCGGCGCAGTAGCAGGTCACTGGGGGGACCTACGGGACCACTGACATCCAGTCACCCGTACGCTGTGCCTGCCGTAGCTCGACAAGGGGAGGGGATCGCGTGTGGCCGCGATGCAGCTGACTCGTACGCACCGGATACTCATCGGTGTCGTGGTCGCCGGAGCCTTGGTCATCGCGGGCATCGGTTTCGCGGGTTCGTACTCCGCGGTGCGCGCGCTGGCGCTGCAGAAAGGCTTCGGCAGTTTCTCGCTGGTGTTCCCGATCGGCATCGACGCGGGCATCTGCGTACTGCTGGCGCTGGACCTGCTGCTGACGTGGATGCGGATCCCGTTCCCCCTGCTCCGCCAGACCGCCTGGCTGCTGACCGCGGCGACGATCGCGTTCAACGGCGCGGCGGCCTGGCCGGACCCGCTGGGCGTCGGCATGCACGCCGTGATCCCGATCCTGTTCGTGGTCACGGTGGAGGCCGCCCGGCACGCCGTGGGCCGGATCGCGGACATCACCGCGGACCGGCACATGGAGGGCGTGCGCATCACGCGCTGGCTGCTCTCCCCGGTACCCACCTTCAAGCTGTGGCGCCGGATGAAGCTGTGGGAGCTGCGCTCCTACGAGCAGGCCGTCTCCATGGAGCAGGACCGGCTGATCTACCAGGCCCGGCTCCAGGCCCGGTACGGGCGGGCCTGGCGCCGCAAGGCCCCGGTGGAGGCGCTGATGCCGCTGCGGCTGGCCCGCATCGGCGTACCGCTGTCGCAGACGGCTCCGGAGGGGCTGGCGGCGGCGGGCATCGACCCGGTGCTGCTGCCCCCGGCCCCGGTGAGCGTCGCGGCGCCGGTGGCGGCCGCTGCCCCGGTGGCCGCCGCGGCCCTGCCGGCGGCCGCCCCGCAGGAGGCCGAGCTCGCGGCCCCGGTGGCCGGTCAGCCGGTACCGGAGACGGCCCCCGGAGCCCCGGACCGGCTCCAGAAGCAGCAGCCGGAACAGGTACAGCTGCCGGAACAGGCGCAGGCTCCGGAGCAGGTACAGGCCCAGCCGCAGGCCGCGGTCCCGGCCCAGCCCGCCGTCACGCACGCCCCGCCGCCCTTCGCGGTGGACCCGACGGCCATGCCGGCCGCCCACAACAGCGCCTGGTTCGCCGGGCCCGTGGCCCCGGACGCGACGGAGTACAAGGGGTCCTACAACCCCCAGTACGTCGAGGGCCTGGAGCCGACCCCGGTCATGCCCCCGGCGGGCCCGGAGGAGCAGCTGCCCGTCCCGGCGCCGCGGGACGAGCCGGGCGAGGAGCTGGACCAGGAGAAGTTCGAGGAGGCGGCGTACGAGGCGTACCAATCCCACGTGGAGGCGAACGGCCGCCACCCGAGCGCCCAGCAGGTGGACCAGGCCCTCACGGAGCTGCACGGGTTCATCCACCCGGACAGCGTCTCGATCATCGACGCGATGATGCCGATGCTCAAGCAGCGCTACCAGCGCCACCTGGAGAACGACTTCATCTCCTGAACCCGCCGGACCTCCCGGACCGGTTCCGGGAGACACGGACAAGGGCCCGCACCCCACCGGGGTACGGGCCCTTCGTCACGTTCCCGCGATCAGACGGCCAGCAGCTTGCGCACCCGGTCCGCCCCCACCGCGAGGAGCAGCGTCGGCAGGCGCGGCCCGGTCTCCCGGGTGACGAGCAGCCGGTAGAGCAGGGCGAAGAAGGTGCGCTGCGCGACCTTGAGCTCCGGCGTCGGCTTGGCGTCGGGCTCCAGGCCGGCCATGACCTTCGGCACGCCGTAGACGAGGGTGGTCAGCCCGTCGAGGGACCAGTGCGTGTCGAGCCCGTCCACCAGCATCCGCAGCGACTGCCGCGCCTCCTCGTCGAGGGAGGACAGCAGCTCGGTGTCGGCGTCCTCGCGGACGAGGGTGCGCTGGTCGGCCGGGACCTGGGTGGTGATCCAGTTCTCGGCGCGGTCCAGGCGCGGCCGTACCTCGTCGAGGGAGGTGAGCGGCTGCGTCGGGTCGAGGTCGGTCAGGATGCGCAGGGTCTGCTCGTCGTGGCCGGCGGTGATGTCGACGACGGAGGCGAGGGTGCGGTACGGGAGCGGGCGCGGGGTGCGGGGCAGCTCGGCGGCGGCGGTGCGCACGGCGCGGGTGTGCGCGGCGGCGTCGGCGGGCAGGACGGAGCCGTCGGCGACCTTGGCCTCCAGCTTGTCCCACTCGTCGTAGAGCCGCTGGATCTCCTGGTCGAAGGCGATCTTGAAGGACTGGTTGGGGCGGCGGCGCGCGTACAGCCAGCGCAGCAGCTGCGGCTCCATGATCTTCAGCGCGTCGGCCGGGGTCGGGACCCCGCCCTTGCTGGAGGACATCTTCGCCATGCCGCTGATGCCGACGAACGCGTACATCGGTCCGATCGGCTGCTCGCCGCCGAAGATGTGCACGATCTGGCCGCCGACCTGGAACGACGAGCCGGGCGAGGAGTGGTCGACGCCCGAGGGCTCGAAGATCACGCCCTCGAAGGCCCAGCGCATCGGCCAGTCGACCTTCCAGACGAGCTTGCCGCGGTTGAACTCGCTGAGCTTGACCGTCTCGGTGAACTCGTCCTCGGTGCAGACGTAGGTCAGCTCGGTGCTCTCGTCGTCGTACGAGGTGACCTTGGTGAAGTCCTTGCCGCACTCGCCGCAGTACGGCTTGTACGGGAAGTACCCGCCCTCGCCGGCGCTGCCGTCGTCCTCGGCGGCCGCGCCGGAGCCCTCGGCGGCCTCCAGCTCGGCCTCGTCGACCTGCTTCTGCTGGGGCTTCTTGCCCGGCTTCTGCTTGGTGCGGTACTGGTCGAGGACGGCGTCGATGTCACCGCGGTGCTTCATCGCGTGCAGGACCTGCTCGCGGTACACGCCGGAGGTGTACTGCTCCGTCTGGCTGATCGGGTCGTACTCGACGCCCAGCTCTTCCAGGGCGCCGATCAGGGCGGCCTTGAAGTGCTCGGCCCAGCTGGCGTACGGGGATCCGGCCGGGGCCGGGACGGAGGTCAGCGGGCGGCCGATGTACTGGCCGTAGGTGTCCTCGTCCACGCCCGGGATGCCCTGGGGCACCTTGCGGTAGCGGTCGTAGTCGTCCCAGGAGATCAAGTGCCTGACCTCGATGCCCCGGCGGCGGATCTCGTCCGCGACCAGGTGCGGGGTCATGACCTCGCGCAGGTTGCCCAGGTGGATCGGACCGGAGGGCGAGATTCCGGACGCGACGACGACAGGTTTGCCGGGTGCTCGGCGCTCCGCCTCGGCGATGACCTCGTCCGCGAAACGGGAGACCCAGTCGGTCTCGGTGCTGCTCTGAGCCACGACACGTCCTTCTACTCGAATGCTGGCTTCAGCCATTCTCCCAGACGGAGGGGAGCGCTCCGGGGTTGCTTCCACCCCCTGATATCCCGCGAGGCCGACGGTCCCCGCGTGGGATACTCGGCACTTGTCGGAACACCCAAGTGCACCTTCAGGCACAACCTCACAGGAACGGCAGCTCATGGCCTCGGTCCCTTCCCTCGCTTCTTCCGTCAATCAGCGCGTCGCGGACGCCCTCGCCTCCGCCCTGCCGGAGGCCGGTGCGACCGACCCGCTGCTGCGACGAAGCGACCGGGCCGACTTCCAGGCCAACGGGATCCTCGCGCTCGCGAAGAAGGCCAAGGCCAACCCGCGCGAGCTGGCGACGACCGTCGTCGAGGGCATCCCGACGGGTGACCTGATCAAGGAGATCGAGGTCTCGGGCCCCGGCTTCCTGAACATCACGATCACCGACAAGGCGATCATCGAGACCCTGGCCGCGCGCGCCGCGGACGACCGCCTCGGCGTCGCCCGCGCGGCGAACCCGGGCACCACGGTCATCGACTACGCGCAGCCGAACGTCGCGAAGGAGATGCACGTCGGCCACCTGCGTTCCGCCGTGATCGGCGCCGCGATGGTCGAGATCCTGGAGTTCACCGGTGAGACGGTGATCCGCCGCCACCACATCGGCGACTGGGGCACCCAGTTCGGCATGCTCATCCAGTACCTGCTGGAGCACCCGCACGAGCTGGACCACAAGTCGGACGAGGAGGTGTCCGGCGAGGAGGCCATGTCCAACCTGAACCGGCTCTACAAGGCCTCGCGCGCCCTCTTCGACTCCGACGAGGAGTTCAAGACGCGGGCCCGGGCCCGGGTGGTCGACCTCCAGGCGGGCGAGCCGGAGACCCTCGCCCTGTGGCAGCGGTTCGTCGACGAGTCGAAGATCTACTTCTACTCCGTCTTCAACAAGCTGGACATGGACATCCAGGACCAGGACGTGGTCGGCGAGTCCGGCTACAACGACATGCTCGTGGAGACGTGCAAGCTGCTGGAGGACTCGGGCGTCGCCGTCCGCTCCAACGGCGCGCTGTGCGTGTTCTTCGACGAGTACAAGGGCCAGGACGGCAACCCGACCCCGCTCATCGTCCAGAAGTCCGACGGCGGATTCGGCTACGCCGCGACCGACCTGTCCGCGATCCGCGACCGCGTCGGCAACCTGAAGGCCTCGACGCTGCTGTACGTCGTCGACGCCCGCCAGTCGCTGCACTTCAAGATGGTCTTCGAGACGGCCCGCCGGGCCGGCTGGCTGAACGACGGGGTCAAGGCCGTCCAGCTGGCCTTCGGCACCGTCCTCGGCAAGGACGGCAAGCCGTTCAAGACCCGTGAGGGCGAGACCGTGCGGCTCGTGGACCTGCTCGACGAGGCCGTGGAGCGGGCGACGGCCGTGGTCCGGGACAAGGACGAGGAGCGCGGCCTGCTCACCGCGCAGGAGATCACCGAGAACGGCCTCCAGGTCGGCATCGGCGCGGTCAAGTACGCGGACCTGTCCACCTCGGCCGCGCGCGACTACAAGTTCGACCTGGACCAGATGGTCTCGCTGACCGGTGACACGTCCGTGTACCTCCAGTACGCCTACGCCCGGATCCGGTCCATCCTGCGCAACGCGGGCGACCGTTCCCCGGCGGCCCACCCGGAGCTGGAGCTGGCTCCGGCCGAGCGGGCGCTGGGGCTGCACCTGGACGGGTTCGGCGCGCTGATCGAGGAGGCGGCCGCGGAGTACGCCCCGCACAAGGTGGCGGCGTACCTGTACCAGCTGGCCTCGCTGTTCACGACGTTCTACACGGAGTGCCCGGTCATCAAGCCGCAGCCGGAGCTCGTCGTCGGCGAGAACCGGCTGTTCCTGTGCGAGCTGACCGCCCGCACCCTCAACAAGGGCATGTCCCTCCTCGGGATCCGCACTCCCGAGAAGCTCTGACACCGGCCCGGCGCACGGCCGGGTGAAACGCGTACGGCCCCGGCACCCGCTGCCGGGGCCGTACGTATTTCGGATTTCAATTTCCTCCTGCCGGGCCCTCCGCTCTCACTAACCTGGGCGCGTTCCAAGGGGTTCGGGGTGGGTCCGGGCGTGGGTTCGGAGCCCGGGGAGGAAAGAAACATGCAGTTCAAGCGGATGGCCGTGGTGGCCGCGGCGGCAGTGGCGGGTCAAACACTGCTGATGGCGGCACCGGCGCTGGCCGAAGACCAGCCGGCGGTGACGGTGCCCGACGCGGCACCGACGGAGGAGCCGGCCGCGCAGCCGACGGGGGCGGAACCGGAAGCCGAACCGGAGGCGGGGGCGGAGAAGCCGGCCGGGCCGCCTGAGGCGGCGGAACCGGCGCAGGTACCGGCACCGGCACCGGCCCCCGTGGAAGCGCAGGCTCCCGTACCCGTACCCGTACCCGTACCGGCGCCCGTGTCCGCATCCGCGGAGGCGGCCGGGGACGAGGCCCAGGAGTCCGGGTCCGCCCGGATGCTGATGGGCCCCGAGGTCACCGTCCGCGGCATCCCCCAGGGCGGCTTCCCGGCCGACGGCAGCTGGACGCCGCTCACCGTGACCGTCGACAACTCGGGGCACGTCACCGTGCCGGACTACACGCCGGTACTGGGCGTCGCGCAGCCCTCGGGGGCGTTCCAGCCCGCCCACGTCAACGTCGAGTTCCGTACGGCCGGCGGGGCCTGGCAGGCCGCCGCGCCGGTGCAGGGCCCGGACGCGGCGCAGGCCCTGGGGTACGCCCTGGGCACCGCCGCGTCGGTGCCGGCCGGCCAGGTCCACACGGTCGAGGTCCGGATCAGCTTCGCGGCGGGCACGCCGGCCGTCCCGTTCGACCTGACGGCGGACGGCACGAGCCGCGTCGGGAACACCACCAGCGCCTCCCCCACGTCCTCGTACGCGACGAGGATCGCCGGCGCGCCCGGCGGTGACGAGGAGCCGGTCCACGTCGACGGACCCGCGCTGACGGTGAGTGGCGTACCGGAGAGCCTGCGGGCGGGCGGCGACTGGACGAACCTCTCGGTCCGCGTGGACAACACGGGGAAGGGGGCGTTGGCGGCGTTCAACATGGGACTGGTCATGGCCCGGCCGGACTTCGTCTCCATGGAGGCCTCGCAGATCACGGTCGAGGCGCAGCGCACGGGCGCCGACGGCACGCAGAGCTGGCAGCCCCTGGAGGTCCTGTCGGAGGAGGGCGGCTACTTCTTCGCGGCCGGTCTCACGGACGGCCCGATCGCCGCCGGGCAGACCTTCGACGTCCAGGTCCGCGTCCGCTTCGCCGCCGAGACCCCGACCGGATCGGTGTCCTTCTTCTCCTGGGGCACGTCCCAGGTCGACGCGGAAACCCCCCCGCCCTGGGCCGGCTCCCGCTCCCCCCGCCACCTCACCACCCTCCTGACCCCAGCCACCCCGGGCACCGACCCGGGCGGCACGCCCGGCGGAGACCCCGGCGGCACGCCGGGCGGGAACCCCGGCGGGAACCCCGGTGGCACGCCGGGCGGCGACCCCGGCGGGAACCCCGGCGGGACCCCCGGTGGCACGCCGGGCGGCGACCCCGGCGGGAACCCTGGTGGAGACCCCGGCGGCACCCCCGGCGGTGACCCGGGCGGAACGCCCGGTGGGAACCCTGGTGGCCCGCCGGGCGGCGACCCCGGCGGTACCCCGGGCGGGAACCCCGGTGGCGACCCGGGCGGCACCCCCGGAGGAAACCCAGGCGGGAACCCCGGCGGCACCCCGGGCGGGAACCCCGGAGGGGACCCGGGTGGCACCCCGGGAGGAAACCCAGGCGGGACCCCGGGCGGGAACCCCGGAGGGGACCCGGGCGGCACCCCGGGCGGAAACCCAGGCGGGACGCCCGGCGGGAACCCCGGAGGGGACCCGGGCGGCACCCCGGGCGGAACGCCGGGCGGGACGCCCGGCGGGAACCCGGGCGGGACGCCCGGTGGCACCCCCGGCGGGAACCCGGGCGGAACCCCCGGTGGCACCCCCGGCGAGAACCCCGGCGGGACGCCCGGCGGAACGCCCGGTGGAACGCCCGGTGGAACGCCCGGTGGAACGCCCGGCGCTGTGACGGGCGGCCAGCCCACCGGTACCGGGAACGTGCCCGTGCCGAACGGCGGTGCCCAGCCAATCGGCGGCCAGCCGGGCGGCAGCCAGCCGGGCGGTGAACTCGCCGCCACCGGCAGCGCCACCGGCTGGGCCCTCGGCGGAGCCGGTCTCACCGTCGCCCTCGGAGCCGCCCTGGCGGCCGGCACGGGCCGCCACCGCCGCCGCACCACCTGACGGGCCGGCCGCCGGGGTCCCCACCTGACGCCCGCCGTCAGCCGATCCGCACCACCAGACGCCCGCCGCCAGGCGACCCGGCGCCCCGGCGCCCCGGCCCCACCAGAAGGCCGCCGCCGGGCGACCGCCCCACCCCGCCGGCCCGCCGCCAGGCGCCCCGTCACCCGTACGGCCCGGTTCGGGCCGTACGGGCCGGGTAGGGGACGGCCCGTCCTTCCCCCTGCACCACCCGGAGGCACCCGTGCCCGACATGAACGGCCCCTACAAGCCCGGCACTCCCTGCTGGATCGACCTGTTCGTCCCCGACCAGCAGGCGGCCCTCGACTTCTACTGCGACCTCTTCGGCTGGCAGGGCGAGATCGGGCCCGCCGAGCAGGGCGGGTACTCCGTCTGCACCCTCAAGGGCAAGCCCGTCGCCGGCATCATGAAGGCGTCGAACCCGGACGGTTCGATCCCCGACCCGATGCCCCCGACCGTGTGGACGACGTACCTGTCCACCGACTCCATCGACTCCACCCTCAAGTCCGTCTCCGACGCGGGCGGCACGGTCATGATGGGCCCGATGGACGTCATGGACCTCGGGCGGATGGCGGTCGTCTCCGACCCCACCGGCGCGGTGTTCGGCCTGTGGCAGCCCGGCACGTTCGACGGAGCGGGCATCGTCAACGAGCACGGCGCCCTCATCTGGAACGAACTCAGCACCAGCGACGTCCCCGCCGCCGCCGCGTTCTACACGTCCGTCCTGCCCGTCACCACGGCCGCGTCCGACATGCCGGGCGCCGAGGGGTACACCGAGTTCAAGGTCGGCGGGCGCGCGGTCGGCGGGATGATGAACCTCGACAACCTCCCGCCCGGTACACCGCCCAACTGGCTGCCGTACTTCCACGCCGACAGCGTCGACGACATCCAGGCCGCCGCCACCCGCGCCGGGGGCAACGTCCTCGCCCCGGCCTTCGACATGGCGGCCGGCCGCATGGCCGTCCTCACCGACCCGCAGGGCGGCCCCTTCGCGGTGATCACGGCGCGCGCCCCGGAGCAGCCGGCGTAGTCGCTCCGCGTGGTGTGACGGGGCCCACGGGAATGTTCCTCCCGAGGGCCCCCTCCTTTCCGGCATGAACACCACGACACGCCTCCGCCTGGGCCGCGCGACGGCCGCCCTCCTCGCCGCCGACGGGCTGCTGCACCTGTACTGGGCCACCGGCGCGACCTGGCCCGCCGCCGACGAGCGGGCCCTGTCCCTGGCCGTACTCGGCCTGGAGACCTCCTTCGCCCCGCCGGTCGTACTGCCGCTGGCCGCCGCCACCCTGACCGGGGCCGCGGCCGTCCTCGCCCACTCCCGGGGCCGGGGCGGGCGCGTCTCCCGCGCGGTGACGGGCGCGGTGGCGGCGGGCATGGCCGTACGCGGACTCGCGGGCCTGGGGTGGGCGGCCGGTGTCCTCGACTCGCCGTCCGGCAGCCCCTTCTACGTGCTCAACCTGGCGGTCTACACCCCGGCGTGCCTGGTCTTCGGCTGGGCGGCGGCACGGCTGGCGCGGACCGCCTGAGGTCAGCGGAACTCGCACCAGACGACCTTGCCGGGGGACCTCGGCAGCACGCCCCAGCCGTCGGCGAGGGCCGCCACGAGTGTCAGGCCCCGGCCGGGCGGGCCGTCCGTCATCCGCGCCAGCCCGGGCCCGCTGTCGTGCACTTCGGCCCGCACGGTCCCCCCGAAGACGAGCAGCCGCAGCAGGTAGCCCCGGCCGCGCGGAACCCCGTACCGCAGGGCGTTCGTCGCGAGCTCGCTCACGCAGAGCAACACGTCGTCCTGCCGGGCGGTCGCGTCCCACGCGTACAGGGTGTCACGTGTGAAGTGCCGGGCGGCGGCGACGCTTTGGGGCGCGCGGAGGTACAGCCGCTCGCGCAGCAGGGCAGCTTGAATATTTAGGTTCACGGGACGATCGTCGCGCGCAGTGACTACCGTGTGGCTCAGCGCCAACCCGTACTCAGCCCTGAGTACGGGTCGGCACGAGGTGTTCCGGCCGCACGGGTGGGGAGTCCGCTGTCATGCCACCGAGGAAGCGCACACGGCCGAACGCGACGACCATGAAGATGGTCGGCGCGATGGTGGCCGCCGCCCGCATCGCCAAGAACCTGACCCAGAAGCAGCTCGGAGAGCTGGTCCGGCTGGACGAGGAGACCATCGCCTCGATCGAACAGGGTCGCAGGGCCTTGATGCCGCACGTCGCCGAGCTGATGGACCAGCACCTGGGCCTTCCCGGCCTGCTGACCGTGGCGGCGCTCAGGATGCCCGAAAGGGACCCGAGCCCTCCGTGGTCGGAGGAGTACATGGAGCTGGAGAAGCGCGCGATCACACTTCACTGGTTCGAAGCGATGGTCATTCCGGGGTTCTTGCAGACCGAGAACTACATGCGGGCCCTCTTCCGTTGCCGCGTCCCGGCGTTCCTCCCGGAGGAGATCGAGACCCTGATCTCCCGGCGACTTGCCCGAGCGCAGATCATGCACCGCAGGCAGCCCCCGAGCCTGACCTTCGTCATCTCGGAGACGGGGCTCCGCGACCGGATCGGCGGCGACGCGATCTATGCCGAACAGGTGCGGCACCTACTGGCCTGTATGGAACTCCCGCACGCCACCGTCCAGGTACTGCCGCTGGGCCAGACGTACCACCCAGCCCTGTCCGGCTCCTTCACCATGGTGGAGACACCCGAACACGAGCACCTCGGCTACTTCGAAGGCCAACGCGGCAGCCAGCTCATCACCGACCCCGATGACGTCAGCATGCTGACCCTGCGATATGCAATGCTGCGAACCCAGGCCCTCAACCCTCGTGAAACAGGGCGCCTGTTGAACCGTCTGCTAGGAGAGCTATGAACACCGCCCCGACGTGGTTCAAGTCGAGCTACAGCAGCCCGGACGGCGACAACTGCGTAGAGGTCGCCGCCGGCGCCGACACCGTCCACGTCCGGGACTCGAAGGTCCAGGACGGCCCCGTCCTGGACCTGGCCCCCGCCGCCTGGGCGGCGCTCACGGCGTGGACCGCTCGCTGATCAGCGAGGCCAGGCCGTCCAGGATGCGGTTCAGGCCGAAGCCGAACTGGAAGTCCGGCTCGTCGGAGCCCGAGAACGCGTCGGAGTCCAGCAGCCGCGTCACCGCCGGGTGGGTTTCCGGGCCGGTCATCAGCCGCAGGGTGCGTACGTAGCGGCCCATCACCTGGTCCGGTGAGACCCCGGACTTCACGATGGCGTCCATCATGTCCGCGGCCATGACCGCCTCGTTCCGCACCAGGCCGCCGATCAGGATGATCGCCGAGATCTTCTCGCCCTCGCCCAGGCCGGTGCCGGCCAGCGCCGCGAGCCCGCGTTCCATCCAGGCGAGCTGGTTCGGGCTGACCGGTGCCCCGGTGAGCGGGATGCGCAGGATCCAGGGGTTGGCCATCAGGACGGCGCGCTGCGCGTACGCCCACTCCGACGCCAGCTCCCGCCAGCCCGCGTCCGGCCCCGCGGCGGACTCCGGCGGCAGGCCGACCCCCGCGTCCGACATCAGGATGTAGAGCTCTTCCTTCGCCGTGACGTACCGGTAGAGGGACATCGTGGAGACGCCCAGTTCCTTGGCCACCCGGCCCATGGAGACGGCGTCCATGCCCTCCGCCGCGGCCAGCGCGACCGCCGTGTCCACGATCTTCGGGAGCGTGAGCGTCGGGCGCGGGCCCTTGCCGGGGCGTTCGCGCAGGCCCCAGGCCATTTCCAGGCTCGCCGGAAGCCCGGTGTCCCGTCCGTCCCGCGCCGGTTCGTCCGCCGGTTCGTCCGCCGGTTCCTTCGCCATGGCCGCTCCCTCCCTCCTCAGTCGTTGACCCACATCCTAGTTCTGTGTATTACTTACACAGAAGCGCGTAACCCATACGCAGAAGGGATCCGCTCCCGATGGCCAAGCCCATGACCACGACCACACCCGCGCCCGCGCCCGCGCCCGGCGCCACGCCCCCCACAGACCTCGGCATCCACGCCACCGCCCTGACCAAGTCCTACGGACCGATCCGCGTCCTCGACGGCATCGACCTGGCCGTCCCGCGCGGCAGCGTCCTCGCCCTCCTCGGCCCCAACGGCGCCGGCAAGACCACCGCCGTACGCCTCCTCGCCACCCTCACCGCCCCCGACTCCGGCACCGCCCGCGTCGCCGGGTACGACATCACCGCCGACCGCGCCGACGTACGCCGACGCATCAGCCTCACCGGGCAGTTCGCGGCCGTCGACGAGCTCCAGACCGGCGCCGAGACCCTCCGCATGATGGGCCGCCTCAGCGGCCTCAGCGGCCCGCGGGCCCGCGCCCGGGCCGCCGAGCTCCTCGAACGCTTCGGGCTGACCGAGGCCGCCGGCCGCACCGCGAAGACGTACTCGGGCGGCATGCGCAGGCGCCTCGACCTCGCCGCGAGCCTCGTCTCCCGGCCCGAGGTGGTCTTCCTGGACGAGCCGACCACCGGGCTCGACCCGCGCAGCCGCCAGGACCTGTGGGAACTCGTACGGGAACTGCGCGACGACGGCACCACCGTCCTGCTCACCACCCAGTACCTGGAGGAGGCCGACCGGCTCGCCGACCGCGTCGCCGTCCTCTCCGAGGGCCGCATCGCCGCCGAGGGCACACCGCAGGAGCTCAAGGCCCGCGTCGCCGGACACCGCCTCGACCTCACCCTGACCGGACGGGCCGCCTACGACGCACTGGCCCCGCGCGCGGTGCACCGCGCACCGGACGAGCTCACCCTCGGCCTGCCCACCGACGGCAGCGCCGCCCACGTCCGGGCCCTGCTCGACGAACTCGACCCCGACCGCACCGCCGTCGCCCGCTTCGCGCTGCGCACCGCCACCCTCGACGACGTGTTCCTCACCCTGACGGGAGCCGCTCCGTGACGACCCCCACCGCCTTCGCCCCCACCGCCTCCGCCCTCGCGGGCCGCAGCCTGCGGATCAGCAGCCGGCAGCCGGACGTGCTGATCACCGCCCTGATGCTGCCGGTCATGCTGATGCTGATCTTCGTGTACTTCTTCGGGGGCGCCATCGACACCGGCACCGCCTACGTGACGTACGTGGTCCCCGGCGCCATGCTGCTCTGCGCGGGTTTCGGCGCGGCGAGCACCGCCGTCAGCGTCGCCGACGACATGAAGAACGGCATCATCGACCGCTTCCGCTCCCTGGACGTCGGCGGCGTCCCGATCCTCGCCGGACACGTCACCGCCTCCGTCGCGCGGAACCTGCTCTCCACGGCCCTCGTGCTGGCCGTGGCCCTCGCCATCGGCTTCCGCCCCCAGGCCGGGCCCCTCGCCTTCCTGGCGGCCGCCGGACTGCTGCTCGCGTACATCACGGCCATCTCCTGGCTCGCGGCGACGCTCGGCCTGCTCGCGAAGTCCCCCGAGGCGGCAGGGGGGTTCACGTTCCTGATGATGTTCCTGCCCTACCCGTCCAGCGCCTTCGTGCCCATCGACACCATGCCCGGCTGGCTCCACGGCTTCGCCGACCACCAGCCCCTCACCCCGGTGATCGAATCCCTGCGCGCGCTCCTGCTGGACCAGCCCGCGGGCAACGCCCCCTACCTGGCACTGACCTGGTGCGCGGGCATTCTCACCCTGGCCGTCACCCTGTCGGCGGCCCTCTTCAACCGCCGCACCCGCTGAGGGAGTTACGCCCCACAGGAGCCCCACTGGAGCCCCACGGGAGCCCCTCAGGAGCGGCGAGCCCCCGCCCCCTGCCGTCCCCCGAGGTCCGGCAGGGGCCCGTCGGCCCGACCGCTCCCGACGCGCCGGCGGGGTCAGCTCTCCAGCGGGTAGGAGTGCCTGCCCGTGGCCTCGTCGATCTCGCTGTGTGCCTTCTGGAGCATCTGGGACGCGAGGTCCATGAGCGCACGCGCGCCCGCGATCTCCTCACCGACCCGCAACTGCTCCGGGTCGGAAGGGTGGCGCATGGCATAGCCGCGCGCCCTCATCTCGGAGCCGTCACCGAGTCTGAGCATCGCCGCCGCGCTGGTGCGGTGGCCCTCCTCGGAGAACTCCAGCTCTACATGCCACCCGACGAGCGTGGGCATGGCGGATCACCTCCACAGTCGGCCTCTGCCTCCAGGGTGCGCCCGTACCTCCCCGCCCGCACCCCGCGCCCGGCCGCGCCCCCGCCGCGCCCCGCCCGGTACCGCGGCGCGGTCAGCGCTCGGCGCGCAGCCAGCCCGCGACCTCGGTCGCCCAGTACGTCAGGATCGTGTCCGCGCCCGCCCGCTTGATGCCGAGCAGCGCCTCCAGGATCGCCCGGTCGCGCTCGATCCAGCCCTTCTCCGCGGCCGCCTCGATCATCGCGAACTCGCCGCTGATCTGGTACGCCGCCACCGGCACGTCCACCGCCTGCGCCACCCGGTACAGGACGTCCAGGTACGGGCCGGCCGGCTTGACCATGACCATGTCGGCGCCCTCGTCCAGGTCCAGCGCCAGCTCCCGCAGCGACTCCCGGGCGTTCGCCGGGTCCTGCTGGTAGGTCTTGCGGTCGCCCTGGAGCGAGGAGCCGACGGCCTCGCGGAAGGGACCGTAGAAGGCGGAGGAGTACTTCGCGGTGTAGGCGAGGATCGACACGTCCTCGTGGCCCGTCTCGTCCAGCGCGTCGCGGATGACGCCGACCTGGCCGTCCATCATGCCGCTGGGCCCCACGACGTGGACGCCCGCGTCGGCCTGGACCTGCGCCATCTCCGCGTACCGCTCCAGCGTCGCGTCGTTGTCGACCCGGCCGTGCTCGTCGAGGACCCCGCAGTGCCCGTGGTCGGTGTACTCGTCCAGGCACAGGTCCGACATGATCACCAGGTCGTCGCCGACCTCGGCCCGCACGTCACGGATCGCGAGCTGGAGGATGCCGTCCGGCTCGGTGCCCGCCGTGCCCAGCGCGTCCTTGTTCTCGTCGGCCGGGACACCGAAGAGCATGATCCCCGCGACGCCCGCCTCGACCGCCTCGACCGCCGCCTTCCGCAGCGTGTCCCGGGTGTGCTGGACGACGCCCGGCATCGCCGAGATCGCGAAGGGCTCGCTGATGCCCTCCCGTACGAACGCCGGCAGGATCAGGTCCGAGGGGTGCAGCCGGTTCTCCGCGACCATCCGCCGCATCGCCGGGGTGGTGCGCAGCCGCCGGGGCCGCGAGCCGGGAAAGGATCCGTACGCGCTCATCTTCAGTCGCCTCTTCGAGCATCGACAGCAGTCGGGAACAAGCGTAGAGCCCCCTCACCCGCTCCCCCGCGCCGGTCCTCGCCCGGTCGTTCGGCGCGCCCGCCGGGACGGCGAGGGCCCGGACGCGTTCCACGTCCGGGCCCTCGCCGATCCTGCCGCGACCGTCAGGTCGTACGACGCCTGCGCGCGCCGGGGCGGCGTTCGCTCGGGCGGGAGACCGCCTCGCCGGCCTCCTTGGCCGCCTCGCGGCGGGCCTCTCCGTACGCGGCCAGCGCCTCCGCCAGCTTGCCGACGCTCGGCTCCGGCGACAGCACGTCCACGCGCAGCCCGTGCTCCTCCGCGGTCTTGGCCGTCGCCGGCCCGATGCACGCGATGACGGTCACGTTGTGCGGCTTGCCCGCGATGCCGACCAGGTTCCGCACCGTCGACGAGGAGGTGAAGAGCACGGCGTCGAAACCGCCGCCCTTGATCGCCTCGCGGGTGTCCGCCGGCGGCGGCGACGCGCGGACCGTCCGGTAGGCGGTCACGTCGTCGACCTCCCAGCCGAGCTCGATCAGCCCGGCCACCAGGGTCTCGGTGGCGATGTCGGCGCGCGGCAGGAAGACGCGGTCGATCGGGTCGAAGACCGGGTCGTAGGGCGGCCAGTCCTCCAGCAGCCCGGCCGCCGACTGCTCGCCGCTCGGCACGAGGTCCGGCTTCACGCCGAACTCGACCAGCGCGGCCGCGGTCTGCTCGCCCACCGCGGCGACCTTGATGCCCGCGAAGGCCCGCGCGTCGAGCCCGTACTCCTCGAACTTCTCGCGCACCGCCTTCACCGCGTTGACGGAGGTGAAGGCGATCCACTCGTAGCGGCCCGTGACGAGGCCCTTGACCGCCCGCTCCATCTGCTGCGGGGTGCGCGGCGGCTCCACGGCGATGGTCGGCACCTCGTGCGGCACCGCGCCGTACGAACGCAGCTGGTCGGAGAGCGAAGCGGCCTGTTCCTTCGTCCGCGGTACGAGGACCCGCCAGCCGAACAGCGGCTTCGACTCGAACCAGGCCAGTTCCTCGCGCCGCGCGGCGGCGCCCTGCTCACCGACCACGGCTATGACGGGACGCGCGCCCTCCGGCGAGGGCAGCACCTTGCCCTGCTTGAACACCTGGGCGATGGTGCCCAGGGTCGCGCTCCAGGTCCGCTGGCGGGTCGTCGTACCGCCGACGGTCACCGTCAGCGGGGTCTCCGGCTTGCGGCCGGCGGACACCAGCTCGGCGGCCGCGGCGGACACCGTCTCCAGCGTCGCGGTGACGACGAGGCTGCCGCCACTGGCGCCCACCTCGCTCCAGCACTTCGCCGAGGCGTGCCGCGCGTCCACGAACCGTACGTCGGTCCCCGACTCCCCGCGCAGCGGCACACCCGCGTACGCGGGCACGCCGACGGCGGTCGCGACACCGGGCACCACCTCGAAGGGGATCCCCTCCGCGGCGCAGGCGAGCATCTCGCCGGACGCGTTCCCGTCGAGCCCGGGGTCGCCGGTGACGGCGCGGACGACCCGCCTGCCGGACCGCGCGGCCTCCATGACAAGATTGGCGGCGTCGCGGATCACCGGGACCCCGGCGGCGGCTGACACTTCGTCAGCCACCGTCAGCTGCGGCGTGTCGACACCCGCGCGCGCGTGGGTCCGTACGACCTCGAGCACCTCGGGCTCGGCGATCAGTACGTCCGCGGCGGCGAGCGCCTCGACGGCGCGCAGCGTCAGCAGACCCGGGTCGCCGGGGCCGGCACCGAGGAAGGTGACGAGTCCGTGGGCGGCGACGACCGGAAAAGCGGAGGTGGTCGGACGTGAGGGGTTCAAAGCGATCGCTCCCCCATAAGACCGGCCGCGCCCTTGGCCAGCATCTCGTCCGCGAGTTCGCGGCCGAGCGCCATGGCCTCGTCATACGACTGGGGCACGGGACCGGTGGTGGACAGCTGCACCAGCGTCGAGCCGTCGAGGGTACCGACGACGCCGCGCAGGCGCATTTCATTGACAATCTGCCCGTCGGCCAACAGGTCGGCGAGCGCGCCCACGGGTGCGCTGCAGCCGGCCTCCAGGGCGGCGAGCAGGGAACGCTCCGCGGTCACGGCGGCCCGGGTGTGCGGGTCGTCGAGCTCGCCGAGCGCGGCGATGAGGTCCGTGTCGGACGCGAGGCACTCCACGGCCAGGGCCCCCTGGCCGGGAGCGGGCAGCACGCTGTCGACGGACAGCAGGTCGGTGGCCTCGTCACCGCGGCCGATCCGGTTCAGCCCGGCCGCGGCCAGCACGACCGCGTCGAGCTCGCCCGCCCGCACGAACCCGATCCGGGTGTCGACGTTGCCGCGGATCGGGACCGTTTCGATCCGCTTGCCGAGGCTCCGGGCGTACGCGTTGAGCTGCGCGGTGCGGCGCGGCGAACCGGTGCCGATCCGCGCGCCGTCGGGCAGCTGCTCGAAGGTCAGCCCGTCCCGGGCGACGAGCGCGTCACGCGGGTCCTCCCGCTTCGGCATGGCCGCGATGACCAGCTCGTCGGGCTGCGCGGTCGGCAGGTCCTTCAGCGAGTGCACGGCGAAGTCGACCTCGCCGCGCACCAGGGCGTCGCGCAGCGCGGTGACGAACACGCCGGTGCCGCCGATCTGCGCGAGGTGCTCGCGGGACACGTCACCGTAGGTCGTGATCTCCACGAGCTCGACGGGCCGGCCGGTGATCGCCCGGACCGCCTCGGCGACGTGCCCGGACTGGGACATGGCCAGCTTGCTGCGCCTCGTGCCGAGCCGGAGGGGCTGGTCGGGACGTGTGTTCATGATGCCCGTCCTGGGTCGTCGTTCTTCGGATCGGCCGCGTCCGCCCGGCTGACGGATGCCACCGTCTGAGGGTCGAGGTCGAAGAGTTCGCGCAGCGCCTCCGCGTACCCGGCGCCGCCGGGCTCGCTCGCGAGCTGCTTGACGCGCACGGTCGGCGCGTGGAGGAGCTTGTCGACGACGCGGCGCACGGTCTGGGTGACCTCGGCCCGCTGCCGTTCGTCGAGATCGGGTACCCGCCCGTCGAGCCGCGCCACCTCCATGGCGACGACCTCGGCGGCCATCGCCCGCAGGGCGACGACGGTGGGGGTGATGTGCGCGGCCCGCTGGGCGGCCCCGAACGCGGCCACCTCCTCGGCGACGATCCCGCGCACGGCGTCGACGTCGGCCGCCATCGGCGCGTCGGCGGAGGTCTCCGCCAACGACTCGATGTCGACCAGCCGCACTCCCGGGATCCGGTGCACCGCGGCGTCGATGTCCCGCGGCATGGCCAGGTCCAGCAGCGCCAGCCGTACGGGGGCCCCGTCGGCCCGGCTGCGGGCCGTCCGGCGGGGCTGCCGCTGGGCGGCGGCCTCCCCCTGGTCGGCCCAGGTGCCGTGCAGTTCGAGCGAGTCGGCGTCGACCCCGGTCAGCGCGGCGCGGCCCTCGCCGGCCGGCGCGTCCAGGCCCAGGGGGCAGCCCTCGGGCTCGGCGGCGGCGATGGTGCGTACGGCTCCGGCGTCGGAGAGGCGCCGGCCGGCCTCGGCGGCGGCCACCAGCCGGGCCAGTACGTCGGCCCCCGCGGGGCCCGCGGCCCGCGCGCCGGACGCCTGCGCGGGGACCCCGGACCCGTCCGGGCCCACCGCCGCGGGTTCCACCGTCACGTCCCCGGACAGGGCGGCGAGGACGTCGTCCCCGCTCAGCACCAGCCCGGTCGCGCCCGTACAGGACACGACCACGTCAACACGTGTCAGCTCCTCGGCCACCGAGCCCATGGTCACGGCCCGCGCCGTCACACCGGTGCCCGAGGCAACCAGAATCTCGGCGAGACGCTCGGCCCGCTCCGCGGTCCGGTTCGCCACCGCGATGTCGGCGACGCCCACCCGGGCCAGCGTGGCGGCGGCCAGCGAGGACATCGAGCCGGCGCCGATCACCAGCGCCCGCTTGCCCGCGGCCCACCGCTCCACCGGCTCGTGCACGGCGAGCTGCTCCAGCCCGAAGGTCACCAGGGACTGCCCGGCCCGGTCGATCCCGGTCTCGGAGTGCGCCCGCTTGCCGACCCGCAGGGCCTGCTGGAAGAGGTCGTTGATCAGCCGCCCGGCGGTGTGGAGCTCCTGCCCCAGCGCCAGCGCGTCCTTGATCTGCCCGAGGATCTGGCCCTCGCCGACGACCATCGAGTCCAGCCCGCACGCCACCGAGAACAGGTGGTGCACCGCCCGGTCCTCGTAGTGGACGTAGAGGTACGGAGTGAGCTCCTCCAGGGCCACCCCGCTGTGCTGGGCCAGCAGCGTCGACAGCTCGGCGACACCGGCGTGGAACTTGTCCACGTCCGCGTACAGCTCGATCCGGTTGCAGGTGGCCAGTACGGCGGCCTCGGTGGCCGGCTCGGCGGCCAGCGTGTCGTGCAGCAGCTTGACCTTGGCATCGGCGGACAGCGAAGCCCGCTCCAGCACGCTCACCGGCGCGCTGCGATGACTGAGGCCTACGACGAGCAGACTCATGCCGGCATCACCGCCGGGACGTCACCCTCGGGACCGCCCTTGCGCGCGGCCGCGGCGGCCCGCCCGGCCGGCGGCACGAGGGCGGCGGCCGGAGCGGCCCCGGTGCCCGTGCCGGCGCCGGAGTCGGCGAGGTCCTCGGCGGCAGCGGCGGCCGCCGCTCCCTCACCGGCCTTGCGCTGCTCGTGGAACGCCAGGATCTGGAGCTCGATCGACAGGTCGACCTTGCGCACGTCGACGCCGTCCGGCACGGACAGCACGGTCGGCGCGAAGTTCAGGATGGAGGTGACGCCCGCGGCGATCAGCCGCTCGCTCACCTGCTGCGCGGCGCCGGCGGGGGTCGCGATGACCCCGATCGAGACGCCGTTGTCCTCGATGATCGCCTCGAGCTCGTCGGTGTGCCGCACGGGCATGCCGGCGACCATCTTCCCGGCCATCGCGGGATCGGCGTCGATCAGCGCCGCCACGCGGAAGCCGCGGGAGGCGAAACCGCCGTAGTTGGCCAGGGCGGCGCCGAGGTTGCCGATGCCGACGATGACGACCGGCCAGTCCTGGGTCAGGCCGAGCTCGCGGGAGATCTGGTAGACGAGGTACTCGACGTCGTAGCCGACGCCCCGCGTACCGTAGGAGCCGAGGTACGAGAAGTCCTTGCGCAGCTTCGCCGAGTTGACTCCGGCGGCGGTCGCGAGCTCTTCGGAGGACACCGTGGGCACCGATCGCTCGGAGAGCGCGGTGAGGGCACGCAAGTACAGCGGAAGCCTGGCGACAGTGGCCTCGGGAATACCTCGGCTGCGGGTCGCCGGTCGGTGAGTTCGGCCAGTTGCCACGATGCTCCTGCGGGATGAGCGGGGCTGCAGGCGGCCTCTTGTCCCAGGACCGCCCCGTCGAATGCAGGCTATGTCTTTGTGAACGCGTGCACAAAGATTGTGTCCGCTTTGTCCGACCAAAGTGACCGGGGTCACGCGGGTCGGGCACCCGGGGGTGGAACCGGGAACGGGTCGAACCCGTTCAAATCCCGAGGGGGGCAAAACCGTACACACTCCTCATCAATACGCCCCCGAGTCCCCATAAATCGCCCATGATGGTAACGGCCAGAACGGTCAGGCTCCCAATGCCCGTCGCAGCCGGTCCGGGTTCACCCTCCAGAAGGTGTGCTGCTCGCCGTCCACGAGCACCACCGGAATCTGCTCCCAGTGCAGCCGGTACAGCTCCTCGTCCTGCGAGATGTCCTTCTTCTCCCACTGTGCGCCCGTCTCGGCGCAGATCTCCTCGATCACCGACTGGGCGTCGTCACAGAGGTGACAGCCCGGCTTCCCGATGAGGGTGACCATCCGCTCGGCGGGACGCTTCTTTTCCTTACGGCGCAGCAAAGGGCTCATGTCCTCATTGTCCCGCCCGGGAGCGGGGTGCCCGAAGTGTTAACCACCCCCTAACCCGGCGGTTCGGGAACTCCCGAACACAATGGCTATGCTCGCGTCATGGCCGCTCTGGGATGGCTCACCCCCCGTAGGCGCTCCGCCACCGCGCGGAGCGTGCTGGCAGGCGAGGCCTCGGCCGAGGCCGCCCGCAAGACCGCACAGGCCGACACCCCACCGTCCGCCACGACCGCCGAAGCGGAAGCAGAAGCGGAAGCTGCCGCCGGGGCGGCGGCCGAGGCCGCCGAACCCGAGTTCCCGGTCCCGGGCGACGACCTCGCCGCGGCCTTCTTCGACCTCGACAACACCGTCATGCAGGGCGCCGCGATCTTCCACTTCGGCCGCGGCCTCTACAAGCGCGAGTTCTTCCAGCGCCGCGAGCTCGCCCGCTTCGCCTGGCAGCAGGCCTGGTTCCGGCTGGCCGGCGTCGAGGACCCCGAGCACATGCAGGACGCCCGCGACAGCGCCCTGTCCATCGTCAAGGGCCACAAGG
Organism: Streptomyces sp. NPDC006512; assembly: GCF_040611935.1. Taxonomy (NCBI): domain Bacteria; kingdom Bacillati; phylum Actinomycetota; class Actinomycetes; order Kitasatosporales; family Streptomycetaceae; genus Streptomyces; species Streptomyces sp. NPDC006512. The sequence goes on from NZ_JBEXPG010000005.1 coordinate 223,155, forward strand.
TCTCCGAGCTGATGTCCATCGGCGAGGAGATCTACGACGAGTACATGGCGGAGCGGATCTGGCCGGGCACCCGCGCCCTCGCCCAGGCCCACCTCGACGCAGGCCAGAAGGTGTGGCTGGTCACCGCCGCCCCCGTCGAGACGGCCACGATCATCGCCCGCCGCCTCGGCCTGACCGGCGCCCTGGGCACCGTCGCCGAGTCCGTGGACGGGATCTACACCGGGCGCCTGGTCGGCGAACCCCTGCACGGCCCCGCCAAGGCGGAAGCGGTCCGCGCGCTGGCCGCCGCCGAGGAGCTGGACCTCGACCGCTGCGCCGCGTACAGCGATTCGCACAACGACATTCCGATGCTGTCCCTGGTCGGACACCCGTACGCGATCAATCCCGATACAAAACTGCGCAAGCATGCCCGCGCCAACGACTGGCGTCTGCGCGACTACCGGACCGGCCGCAAGGCGGTGAAGGTCGGCGTCCCGGCCGCCGCCGGAGTCGGCGCGATCGCGGGCGGCACGGCCGCGGCCATCGCCCTGCACCGCCGCCGCAAGTAGCAACGCCGGGCCGGAGGCCGGTTCCGGCCCGCCCGGCCCGCATTCGCTCACCTCTACCCGCGCCTCCGGCACGGCACTCCGGCCTGCCCGACTCGGTCGCGAGCCTCTGTGGAAGCGTCCATTCCGCGCACCCAAGCGATCACCAACCGATCAACAACTGGGCCTGAATATGCCCTGGACACGTAAGAGAAGTGTCGTAACCGGTGATTTAGACAACTGGGTGTAGCGCTGCCTGTACGAAGCGTTATTCTCCTCAAACGCATGCCACCGGCCATCTGTCGCCACGACGGGTGAACGGTCCCGCACTGCACGTGATGGAAGCTCTGCCTCTGGGAGTCCCGTGTACCCACCTGTCGGGGTTGACGCCTCGGGCCTGGCTACGCTGCGCGCAACGGTCCTCGACCACCTGCGCGGCTTCGTCCCCACCGCGTACGCCGTCCCCGCCTTCGCCGTACCCGCCGGCCTCGGCCCGGCCGGCCCTTGCTACGCCCTGACCGACGGCGGCGCGACGGTGGGCAGACGAGGTCGCGCGGCCGCCGGATCGACCGGCTCCGCCGGCACGACCGCGCCCACCGCCCGCCGCCCCACCGCGGACAGCGACCAGGCCCGCATGATGGACCTGGTCGAACGCGCCCAGGCCGGCGAGGCCGAGGCCTTCGGCCGCCTCTACGACCAGTACAGCGACACGGTGTACCGCTACATCTACTACCGCGTCGGCGGCAAGGCGACCGCGGAGGATCTCACCAGCGAGACCTTCCTGCGCGCGCTGCGCCGCATCTCCACCTTCACCTGGCAGGGCCGTGACTTCGGCGCCTGGCTGGTGACCATCGCGCGGAACCTGGTGGCGGACCACTTCAAGTCCAGCCGCTTCCGCCTGGAGGTCACCACCGGCGAGATGCTCGACGCCAACGAGGTGGAACGCAGCCCCGAGGACTCCGTCCTGGAGTCCCTCTCCAACGCGGCGCTCCTCGAAGCCGTGCGCAAACTCAACCCGCAACAGCAGGAGTGCGTCACGCTGCGCTTCCTCCAAGGCCTCTCGGTCGCCGAAACGGCCCGGGTCATGGGGAAGAACGAGGGCGCCATCAAGACGCTCCAGTACCGGGCGGTCCGCACCCTGGCCCGCCTGCTCCCGGACGACGCGCGCTGACCCGCACGGCGGGCCGCACCCCGCAGCCCGCCCGCCCCTACCGACGACGCCCCACCAGACAACGCCCCACCAGACGATGTCCGACGACGACACGACCTCACACCCGGTGACCCCTCGATGACGCTGTGGTCCGATCATCCTTCGTCCGTAACCCAAGTGCCGCGCCGCTCGTTGTGCGGAATGCAGGCTCCCTGTGGACACGCCCTGCCCGAAGCCGCTCACTCGAAAGTGTGGATGTGCTCAAGGAAGGCAACCTTCCGGACACTCAGGGGAGTCGATCGTCATGACGAGAGGAGGTGCCGCCAGTGATCGCGAACGTGACTCCGCACCGGCGGGCGAACGCCTTCGCCCAGGCCCTGGAGGATCGGAACCCATCCGATCTTTCAGAACCGGACCCGGCGGCCGAGCAGTCCGAGGCACCTGCCGAACCTGCCGACCACGACCGGCTGTTGGCCCTGGCGAACGCACTCGGCGAAAGAATGCCGCGCCCCGTGCTGGACCCCGAGGTCAAAGTGGTGCAACGAGCACAGCTCGTCGCCGCCATGGAGGCCATGGTGATGGAGGAGAGGGCCGGGGGCGGTGCCGCCTCGGACCCTCTGGTGCCCGAGCAGCGGACCGGCCGCGGCGCCCACCGGGCGACGTCGCTCCGGAAATTGCGGCCCCGCTCCCGCTGGTCCAAGGGCATCGCAGCGGGTGGCCTCACCGTGGGTGTGGCCGCAGGGGCCTTCAGCGGAGTGGCCGCTGCCAGCACGGACGCCCTGCCCGGTGACTCCCTCTACCCGGTCAAACGGGGCATGGAGGACCTGAAGCTGGGCATGGCCGACGAGGATTCGGACCGGGGCGAGCTCTACCTCGACCGGGCCTCGAACCGTCTGTCGGAGGCCCGCCGGCTGATGGAACGGGGCCGCACGGGTGTCCTCGACCACGAATCCCTGGGCGAGATCCGCCGAGCGCTGGCGGGCATGAAGCACGACGCGGCGGAGGGCCACCGGCTGCTCCAGGCCGCGTACGCACGGGACGGTTCGCTGGGCCCGATCCAGACCCTGTCCTCGTTCTCCCGCTCCCACCGCGACGCGTGGGGCCGGCTCCGGGAGAAGCTCCCGGCGCAGCTCACCGACGTCGGAGGAGAGGTCGAATCGGTCTTCCAGGCCATAGACGATGACGTCGCGCCGCTCCAGGGCCTGCTGCCGAAGCCCCCGGAGCAGACCCGCGGCCAGCCGGGCACCTCGGCCAAGCCGAGCACCCCGGCCACCGGGAAGCAGCATTCCGCACCGGCTCCGGCCGCGCCCCCCTCGGCACCGGCGGCCTCCTCCCCGACCCCGTCGTCCGGCAGCCGGCCCCCGGCACCCGCCGGAGGCGGCCTCCTGGGCGGTACGGGCGACCTGCTGAACCCCCCGGCGGGCCAGGCCCCTCCCGGGACCCAGGCACCGCACACCCCGGAGCTCCCGCAGCCGGACATCACCCTGCCGCCGCTCCTCCCGGGCCTCCTCCCGGGCCTCGGCCTCAACGCCGAGGACGCGGACCAGTAAGGACGAGGGGGCCGCGCGACCGCGCGGCCCCCTCGCTCTGCCGGCGCTTCTTCTGCCGGCCCTCGCTCTGCCGCCCCGGTCCGCTGCCGTCCGTCAGAAGAACACGGACCGCCGCTGCACCAGCAGCTTGTACAGCGTGTGCTGGATCTGTTCCCGCACCTGGTCCGTCAGGTTGAACATCAGCATCGGATCCTCCGCGGCCTCCGCCGCGTACCCGTCCGTCGGGATCGGCTCACCGAACTGGATCGTCCACTTCGTCGGCAGCGGTACCGCCCCCAACGGCCCCAGCCACGGGAACGTCGGCGTGATCGGGAAGTACGGGACCCCCAGCAGCCGCGCGAGCGTCTTCGCGTTGCCGACCATCGGGTAGATCTCCTCCGCCCCCACGATCGAGCAGGGCACGATCGGCGTGCCCGCGCGCAGCGCCGTCGACACGAACCCGCCCCGCCCGAACCGCTGCAGCTTGTACCGCTCTCCGAACGGCTTCCCTATCCCCTTGAAGCCCTCCGGCATCACACCGACCAGCTCCCCGGCCTCCAGCAGCCGCTGCGCGTCCTCCGCGCAGGCCAGGGTGTGACCGGCCTTCCGCGCCAGCTCGTTCACCACCGGCAGCATGAACACCAGGTCGGCCGCCAGCAGCCGCAGGTGCCGCTCGGCGGGGTGGTGGTCGTGCACGGCGACCTGGAGCATCAGACCGTCCAGCGGCAGCGTCCCCGAGTGGTTCGCCACGATCAGCGCGCCACCCTCCTTCGGGATGTTCTCGATGCCCTTGACCTCGACCCGGAAGTACTTGTCGTACAGCGGCCGCATCAAGGTCATCAGGACCTGGTCCGTCAGCTCCTTGTCGTAGCCGAAGTCGTCGACCTCGTAGTCCCCGGTGATCCGCCGCCGCAGGAACGCCAGCCCGCCCGCGATCCGCCGGTCCCAGCCGTCACCGGAAGCCTGCGCCGGCACGGCGACGGGCGGCTCCACCGGCCCGGCCTCCGGCTCGGGCGCCGGTGCCGGTACCGCCCGCACCTTCCGGGGCACGGTCCGCCGGCGCGGCCGGTCCTCGTCGAAAGGAATGACCTTGGCGTCCGCCACTATCGCTTCGCTCCCTCGTTCGCACCGGCGCCCGCACCCGCGCCCGTATCCACATTCAGCATCCCCGCCACCCGCTCCACGGCCCGCTCGACGCGCTCCGCCGGCAGCAGCCCGCTCCCACGGCTGCGCGCGAAGTCGGCGAACGTCTCGGCGGTCGTGTAGAGCGGCCGGAACCCCAGGGTGTCCCGCATCTGCGTGGTCTCCACGACCCGCCCGTGCGTCAGCAGCCGGATCTGCTCGGGGGAGAAGTCCGTCACCCCGACCGCGCGCAGCGCCGAACCCACCCACGTCACCGCGGGCAGCAGCAACGGCACCGTCGGCCTCCCCAGCCGCCGCGAGCACTGCGACAGCAGCAGCACCCCGTCACCGGCGATGTTGAAGGTCCCGCTGTTCAGGGTGCCGCGCTGCGGCTCCCCCGCCGCCAGCCGCAGCACGTCCACCACGTCGTCCTCGTGGACGAACTGGAGTCTGGGGTCGTAACCGAGGACCGTCGGCATGACCGGCATCGAGAAGTACTCGGCGAGGGCCGAGTCCGCGTACGGCCCCAGGATGTTCGCGAAGCGCAGCACGCACACCGCCACGTCCGGCCGCCTGCGCGCGAACCCCCGTACGTACCCCTCGACCTCGGCGGCCTCCTTCGCGAAACCGCCCGCCGGCAGCGACTTCGGCTGCGTGGTCTCGGTGAACACGGCCGGATCCCGGGACGTGCCCCCGTACACGCTGGTGCTCGACTTCACGACGAGCCGTCGTACGGTCGGCGACTTCTGGCAGGCCCCGAGGAGCTGCATCGTCCCGATGACGTTCGTTTCCTTGACCGTGCTGCGCGCACCGGCCGCTCCCGGGCCGCCCCCGGTGACCGCGAGGTGCACCACGGTGTCCACGGCGTGCTCGGCGAGCACGCGGGCGATCCCCGACTGTCTGATGTCCGCCTGTACGAACTCGGCCGAGCCGAGCCGGTGCGGCGGTCTCACCGCGTCGACCGCGATGACCCGCTCCACCTCCGGGTCGCGCTGGATCCGCCGCACGAAGCGGCCCCCCAGCTGCCGGGCAGCCCCGGTGACGAGCACGACCTTCCCCACGAGCTCAGCGCCTCCCTCGAAGAAGTACCCCGGCTGCACCGCAGCCCCTCCACCAGGATGGTGGAGGGGCTGCGGAGAACACGTACAGCTGCCGTTTACTTCTTGTTACGACGCTGGACGCGGGTGCGCTTGAGCAGCTTGCGGTGCTTCTTCTTAGCCATCCGCTTGCGCCGCTTCTTGATAACAGAGCCCACGACTACCCTCGCTCACTTCTCTTCACTCGGTGCGGGGCGTCTGGGCCCACACGACCTACGTCGGCCTAGCCTACCCGCCCAAGCTCTGAGCTTGTAATCCGCGGCCTCCGCAGGAGTTCCGGAGCCTCCCCTCAGGCCGATTCCACCCCCACGAAAGACTCCCGGAGGTACTCGTGGACCGCGTTCTCGGGGACCCGGAAGGACCGGCCCACCCGGATCGCGGGCAGATGACCGTTGTGCACCAAGCGGTACACGGTCATCTTCGACACTCGCATCACCGAGGCGACCTCCGCCACGGTCAGGAACTGAACCTCACTGAGAGGCCTCTCGCCAGCAGCCATGACACCCACCTTGACCTTCCGCGCATGACGGGCACCGGCTTCCCCTCCGGTTACTCCTCGTCGTCGCACGCTCACTCCCCAGAGTAGGGGCGTGTGATACGAGTGGGGAAGAGGAGCTACGGCCACTCCTGACGCCCCGGCAGTCTTGCGCGGTGCAGCAGGTATCGCGTAAGCGGCCGGTAGTAGTCCGGCCGCACCCCGTCATCAAGCGGAACGGCCACCGCCACCCGCCCCTCGGCCTCCCCGACGAACAACGCGGGATCATCCGTATCGGCCAGCCCGATCGCCTCGACACCGAGCTGACCTGCACCGCAGACCCACCCGTGGTCACCCACCACCAGTTCCGGCAACGGCCCGCCGGCCTCCGCCAGCGCCCCGAGCGCGATCCGAACCGGCAGCGGCGAATGGGAGTGCGCGCCGGTGGCACTCCCCGCCGGCCGCGCGCCGGGTTCCCGCACCAACGCGACTCCCCGCACGTAGTCGATCCGATGCGGACGTACGCCGAACCGGGTCGCCATGTCGACACGGACCCCCTGCGCCGGAGTGAGGACAACACATCCCGCCGCCGACAGGGCCTCGGCCAAACAGGCGTAGAACTCCAGGAGCCGGTGCGGGTGACCCGTCCCGAACAGTACGGGCGCCCGTGCCCCCGCCACCGCCCCCAGCCGCTGCGCGAACGCCTCCAGAGCGGCCACCGTCCGCTCCGGATCGATCACGTCCGGCCCGCTGACGTGCGCGGGATCCGCCGACACCCCGCACTTGGCCGCCATCAGCCCCAGCAGCGCACCCTCGTCCCACACCCGCTCCGGGTCCAGCCCCAGCAGCACCCGCGGATCGCGCGCCGCGAACAGCCGGTAACTGCGCAGGCTCTCCTCCCGCGTCGTGGCGACGGGCCCGGCCAACCGGGCGGCCAGCAGATGCGCACGCAGCGCGCCGGTGCTCAACACCCTCCGATGCTGCCGCACACGACCTGGCGGTTCATCAATTACACGGAACCGCCCCACAGTTGGCGTAACGACGCACCACCGGACGACACCCCGTCAGGTCAGCATCCCGCGCAGCGGGAACACCGCCCGCCGCGTCGCGAGAACGGCCTGATCCGTACGGTCCGCCGGATCGTAGCCCCCCTCCCAGTCCCGCCACGCCACCGTCCGGCCGTCCGTCATCCGCGCCGGCGCGGGCTGCCGCGTCCGCGCGTACACCTCGTCCCGCCACTCCCGCGGCACCTCCGCCGCCGGATCCACCGGCCGGTGCGCGGCGATCCCCACCAGGTGCGTCCACGACCGCGGTACCACGTCCACCACCGCGTACCCGCCGCCGCCCAGCGCCAGCCACCGCCCGTCACAGTGCTCGTGCGCCAGCCGGTGACACGCCTCCTGGACCTCCCGCTGCGCGTCGAGCGACACCGCCAGGTGGGCCAGCGGATCCTCGAAGTGCGTATCCGCCCCGTGCTGGCTCACCAGCACCTGCGGCCGGAAGTCCGCCAACAGCTCGGGCACCGTCGCGTGGAACGCCCGCAGCCACCCCTCGTCACCCGTCCCCGCGGGCAGCGCCACGTTTACGGCGCTCCCCTGCGCCCCGGCGCCGCCGGTCTCCTCCGGCCAGCCGGTCTGCGGGAACAGCGTGCGGGGATGCTCGTGCACCGAGACCGTCAGCACCCGCGGATCGTCCCAGAACGCCGCCTGCACCCCGTCGCCGTGGTGGACGTCCACGTCCACGTACGCGACCCGCTCCGCGCCCAGCTCCAGCAGCCGCGCCACGGCCAGCGCCGCGTCGTTGTAGACGCAGAAGCCGGCCGCCCCGCCCGGCATCGCGTGGTGCAGCCCGCCGGCGAAGTTCACCGCGTGTTCCGCGTCACCCCGCCAGACCGCCTCGGCCGCCGCCACGGACTGCCCCGCGATCAGCGCCGAAGCCTCGTGCATCCCGGCGAACGCCGGGTCGTCCATGGTCCCCAGCCCGTACGAGCCGTCCGCCGTCCCCGGGTCGGCGGACACCGCCCGCACTGCGGACACGTACTCCTCACGGTGGACCAGCCGCAGCGTCGAATCCCCGGCCGCGCGGGCCGCCCGTACCTCCACCGCCCGGTCCAGCCCGAAGGCGCGCACCAGGCCCATGGTCAGCGCCAGGCGCACCGGGTCCATCGGATGGCCCGGTCCGAAGTCATACTTCGTTACCGCCTCGTCCCACATCAACAACCCGTGGCCGCTCATGCCCGCCACCGTATCGGGCCCCGCTCGAACCGAACGAGCGGGTACTGAACAGCGGCACCAGCACCAGCACCATCGGCACGAGCATCGCGCCCCGGTAGTTCCACGCGTCCCCGATCCCCCCGACGAGCGGCGAACCGATCAGGAACCCGACGTAGTTGAAGATGTTCAGCCGTGCGACGGCCGTGTCCGAGGCCCCGGGGAAGAGCCGCCCCGCCGCCGCGAACGTCTGCGGCACGATCACGCACAGCCCGATCCCCAGCAGCGTGAACCCGAGCATCCCCCACCACGCCCCCGGCGCGGCGGCCACCACCGCGAACCCTCCCGCGGCCACCACCGTCCCGCCCCGCACCACGGCCACCGCACCGAACCGGCGCACCCCGAGGTCCCCCACGGCCCGCCCGATCAGCGTCGTCACCATGTACACGTTGTAGGGGACGGTCGCGAGCTGCTCCGAACTCCCCAGCACGTCCTGGAGGTACTTGGCACTCCAGTTCGCGACGGTCGAATCACCGATGTACGCGCACGCCATCACCAGGCACAGCGGCAGCAGCAGCTTGCCGCCCTTCTCCGGCCACCCCTGCCCCTCGTCCTTCGCCCCGGCCGTCGCGTCGACGTAGTACCGGCTCCCCACGAACGCCAGCGGCAGCACCACCACCACGGCCGGCAGGTACCCGGTGAACAGCTCCAGGTGCCAGTGCGCCCCCGCCCACGCCGCGGACGCCCCCAGGATCCCGCCCAGGCTGTACGAGGCGTGGAACCCGAGCATGATGCTGCGCCCGTACGCCCGCTGAAGGCTGACCCCGAGCATGTTCATCGAGGCGTCGAGCGCGCCCACGGACAGCCCGAACACCCCCAGGGCCACGGCCACCTGCCACATCGCGCTGCCGGCCCCCACCCCGAGGAGCGACAGCAGCACCACCGGCTGCGCCCACCGCAGCACCGCACTGGGCGGGACCCGCTTCACCAGGTGCTCGGTCGCGACGCTGGACACCCCGGCCAGGATCGGCACGGCGGCGAGGAACGCGGGTAGGAGCCCGTCGGATATCCCGTACCGGTCCTGGATGGCCGGGATGCGGGTCACGAGGAGGGCGAAGGCCACCCCCTGGGCGAAGAAGCTGAACCCCAGCGCCCGGCGCCCACGCCGCAGCCGCACATCAACTGTCATGGCGGCTGAGCGTAGGCCCAGGGGCTACCGGTGGGTAGAGCGATCACACACCCAATCCGAGCAGCCCGTACAGCTCCTTCATCTCTCCGAAGTAGGCGTTGGCTCCGGGGAGGGCCTCGGCGGGGGTCATGGACGTGAACGCCAGCACGTCCATGCCGGCCGCCCGGGCCGCTTCCACTCCGAGCCGGCTGTCCTCGACGACGACGCACCGCGCGGGCGGGACGCCCATCATGTCCGCGGCGTGGAGGAACAGGTCGGGCGCCGGCTTGCCCCGGCCGACGTCCTCGGAGCTGAAGATCCATTCCTCTTCGAACCATTCGCCGAGTCCGGCGCTGCGGTGCCCGACCCGGATCCGTTCGTGGGTCCCGGAGGAGGCGAGGCAGTACGGCACTCCTTGCGCGGACAGTTCCGCGAGCACCTCGGTGATTCCGGGGACGGGCCGCAGGTCCCGCTCGAACGCGGCGAAGATCCGCTGGTGGAGGACCTGGTCGAAGTCCTCGGGCAGCGGCTGTCCGGTGCGTTCGAGGACCAGGTCGTGCACCCGGTGCACGGCGGCGCCCATGTAGTCGCGCAGCGACTCGTCGTAGGTCGTGGGGTGCCCGAGCTCCGTCAGGTACGCGGAGAGGATGGTGTTCGAGAGCGGCTCGCTGTCCACGAGGACGCCGTCGTTGTCGAAGATGACCAGCTCATAGCCCATCCACCCACAGTACGAGCGTTCGGTCCGACTTCCCGGTAGCCGGATGCCGGTAAACGGACGAACTCTGCCCCCGGGGCCGGCGCCTCGCGGGCAGAACTGGCCGTAAACGCAGAAAAGCCCCGCACCATAAGGTGCGGGGCTTTCCCACAATGATTGTTCGGCGGCGTCCTACTCTCCCACAGGGTCCCCCCTGCAGTACCATCGGCGCTGAAAGGCTTAGCTTCCGGGTTCGGAATGTAACCGGGCGTTTCCCTAACGCTATGACCACCGAAACACTATGAAGTTGACCAACCGGATGACAACACGGTCGTTACTTCAGAACTAACACAGTGGACGCGAGCAACTGAGGACAAGCCCTCGGCCTATTAGTACCAGTCAGCTCCACCCGTTACCGGGCTTCCACATCTG